>NZ_JAPSKN010000041.1 GCF_031181705.1 Streptomyces sp. | reverse complement strand
CCAGCCGGTACAGGGGCTCACCGGACTTCAGGACCGTGCCGGCCGTCGCGGAGTGGGCCGTGACCCGTCCCGCGAGCTCCGCCACGATCTCCGTGCTCGCCTTGTCGGTCTCCACGACCGCGATGACGTCCCCCCGCTCGACCAGGTCACCGACGGCGGCGACCCACTCGATGAGCAGGGCCTCGCCGAGGCCGTGGCCGAAGCTGGGAACGTACATGTCCACCGGGGAGTCGGTCATTTCGTCATCACCAGCACCTCGTCCGTGATCTGCCGCACACCGATCAGGTAGTCCTTCTCGAAATCCGCCGGGGGGTAGGCCCGACGGGCAGGAGCCAGCCGGCGGACCGGAGCGCGCAGGACGCCGAATCCGTGCTCGGCCACGAACGCGGCGATCTCGGCGCCGATGCCGACATCCTTGGACCCCTCGTGCACGATCAGCAGCCGCCCGGTGCCGGCGACGGACTCCATCACCGTGTCCATGTCGAGCGGGGCCACCCAGCGCAGGTCCACCACCTCGACGTCCACGGCGGGGGCGAGGGCGTGCGCCGCCTGCAGCACCTCGTGGGTGACCGCGCCGAAGGTGGCGATCGTCAGGTCGGCGCCGCGCCGCACCACCCGGGCCGCCGTCGGCGACTTCGCGGGCCGGGCGTCCCGGACCGGCGTGTTCCGCCGCCAGTACAGGCGGATCGGCTCGTACATCACCACGGGCGAACCGAGCCGAACCGCGTAGCGCAGGATCTGGTCGGCGTCCTCGCCCGTGGACGGGCATGCCACCGACAGCCCCGGAACACGGGCGAACAACGCCTCGTTGGACTCGCTGTGGTGCTCGACGCCCCGGACGCCGCCGCCGCTCGGGATGCGCACCACCAGGCTCGGGCTGACCTGCCCGTTCCACCGCTCGCCGATCCGGGCCGCCTGGGTCACCAGCTGGTTCACCGCCGGATAGGTGAACCCGTCGAACTGGATCTCGCAGACCGGGACCAGCCCGCTCATCGCCAGACCGACCGCCTGGCCGACGATCGTGGACTCGGCGAGGAGCGAGTCGCGGACCCGGTCCGCTCCGAAGCGGTCCCGCAGGCCCCGGGTCACCCGGAAGACGCCCCCGAGCCGGCCGATGTCCTCGCCGAGCAGCAGCAGGGCGGGCTCCTGGTCGAGCAGGTCGGCGAGGGTCGCGTTGATCGACTCCGCCAGGGGCACGGACGCGCTGCTCATCACGTGTACTCCTTCATCAACTGCTCGCGCAGCACCCGGACTTCGGCGTCGACGCCGTCGAACCACACGGCGTCCACCAGGCCCGTCTGCCGCAGCCGGGCCGCGTAGGCGGTCACCGGGTCCGCCGCTCGGGCCCGGGCGATGTCCTCGCCGGTGCGGTAGATCTCCTGGGCGTCGGAGGTCGAGTGGCCGTGCATGCGTGTCACCTGGATCTCCACGAGCCAGGGCGAGCGCTCCGCGCGGACGTGGGCGGCGGCCCGCGAGCAGGCGGAGAAGACGGTCTCCGGATCCCCGCCCGGGATCCGCACGGCCTCGATCCCGAAGCCCCGGGCGCGCTCGGCCAGCGAGGTGCGCATCTGCTCCCGGGCCGGCTTGGAGATGGCCCAGCCGTTGTTCTGGCAGACGAACAGCACGGAAGCCGACTCGACGGCGGCGAGGTTCATCGCCTCCGACATGTCGCCCTCGCTGGTGGCGCCGTCCCCGATGTACACGACGACGAAGTCCTCGCGGCCCTGCAGCCGTTGCCCGATCGAGTAGCCGACGCCGTGCAGCGTCTGCGCGGCCAGCACCAGGGTGTAGGGGAAGAAGCGCAGGCCGAGCGGGTCCCAGCCGCAGAAGGTCCGGCCGCCCCACTGCGCGACCAGTTCGGCGGGCGTCACACCGCGCAGGAGGGCGACGGCGTGTTCACGGTAGCTGGGGAAGACGGTCGGGTCCGGGCCGACGGCGAGCGCGGAGCCCACCTGGGCGGCCTCCTGCCCCTGGCAGGACAGCCAGAGGTCCAGCGCTCCCTGCTTCTGCAGTTGCCGGGCCTCCTCGTCGACGCCCCTCGCCACCAGCATGTGGCGCAACAGCGACCGCCGCGTGTCGTCGTCTGGATCTGTCGTGTACTCGGATTCTGACGTCAAGTCCGATCACCAGTCGTAGGTCCGTCGAGGGGCTTTCTGGCGTCATGCGTGCGGAACACACCGGAGGGCCTCCCACGGAAAGGGAAACCACACGGCGCGGGCCGGACGCGGAATACCGGTGAAAAGGAGAAACCGGTGCTGGCGCGCAGGTGGGGCGTACGTCGGTGCGTATCCACCCCGGTAGTCGTCCGGTGCGGAATGGTGAAAAGGGAAACCTTCGACCGGCCTTTCTCCAGGACGGTCCCGGTCCGAGGCGAGAAAGGGACCGACCCGGATACGGGTGTGCCCCGACCCGGGCCGCTGATCGGTCATGGTGGCACAAGAACCCCGGCGGATACAGATTGCGGCGGGCGTCCGGGAGGCCGGTGTTCTTCCGCCTTGTGAGGTCGGCGGCCGAGACCTAAGTTGGCGTTGGCATTCCAGGGGCGCTGCGGATGCCGGGATGTCCCGTCGACGGGACGACGCCGATCGGTGAACCCGCCCCTGACCCTTTCCCGAACTCGGCCTGGCGTTTATTCCTGCCGAGTCCCCCGCGACATCTAGGACGGTGGCATGAGCACGAACCCTTTCGATGACGAAGACGGTCGCTTCCACGTGCTGGTCAACGACGAGGACCAGCACTCCCTGTGGCCGGTGTTCGTCGACACGCCGGCGGGCTGGCGGGTGGTCTTCGGCGAGGCGTCCCGGGCCGAGTGCCTGGAGTACGTCGAGCGGAACTGGACGGACCTGCGTCCGAGGAGCCTGCGCGAGGCGATGGCGGAGGGCTGAACTCCGGCCGTACGGACCGCGGTGGGGAGACGACGGTGGGGGAGGGCATCCTGTGACGACGGTGAGCCGGTACACGACGACCATGGCGGGAGCCGGCGGGGGAGGCGCACCGCGTGAGGCGGTGCTGTCCTTCGTCGGCGGACAGGCCACGGTGGGCACGTCGGGGATGACCTTCCCGCAGGGCCTGCCGGAGCGGTCCTGGGAGCGGATCGGGAGCGGCCTGCGCGAACTCACGAACTCCTCGGCGTGGTGGCTCGGCGACTGGCTGATCTACGGGGAGACCACTTACGGGGCGCGGCGTTACCGGGAGGCCGTCGAGCGGACCGGCCTCGACTACCAGACGCTGCGCAACTACGCGTGGGTGGCCCGCCGGTTCGAGCACCACCGCAGGCGGGACAGCCTCAGCTTCGCCCACCACGCGGAGGTCACCAGCCTGCCCCCGCACGAGCAGGACCACTGGCTGCACGAGGCCGACCGGCTCAAGTGGTCGCGCAACGAGCTGCGCAGGGCGCTGCGCGCCGGAGCGGCCGAGCGGCGCGGAGCGGCCGGATCCGCCCCGGGAGGCGTTCTCCCGGCCGCATCCGCCCCGGGCGGCATCCCGCCGGCCGGTGCCGCCCCGGCGGCCGGCGGCGACACGCGCCGCGAGGCGTCCCGGGCCGGCGCCCCGGGTGCCACCGGCGAACCGCGCGGGAAGGTCACCACCCTCACCATCGAACTGTCCGCCGGACAACTGGACCACTACTCGCAGGTGGCAGCCGCGCACGGGCTGCCCGTGGAGCAGTGGGTGACCCGGATGCTCGACGCCGCCGACCGGCGTACCGCCTAGTGGCGCCCGCCACGGCCCCTTCCCCGGTGGCGTGCGGCCGGCCGGACCGGCCGCACGTCCCTCACATCGGAGTCAGTTGATGATCCTTCAGGGCAAGCGGGTCGACCTGCCCCCGGAGCCCGTCGTCCACCGGCGGTTCGAGGCGCACGCCGAGGCCACCCCCGACGCCGTCGCCGTCTTCTGCGCCGGGCGCCGGATGACGTACGCGGAGCTGAACGCGGAGGCGAACAGGTTCGCCCACGTCCTCGTGGCTCGCGGACACGGGCGGGGCGCCAAGGTCGGGATCTGCCTCGACTACTCGATCGACATGCTCGTCGCCGTCCTCGGCACGTTGAAGGCCGGGGCGGCCTACGTGCCGCTCGACCCGGCCTACCCGGCGGCGAGGCTGCGGTTGCTGCTCGGCCAGATCCCGGACCTCGCCCTGATCGTGGCGTCCCCGGCGACGGCCCCGCTGGTCGCGTCGTCCTCCGCCGAGGTCGTCGACCTGCGCCGGCTGCCCGGCCCTCCGGCCGGCCACCCCGACACCGGCCCCGACGTCCGCGTCACCGGGGACGACATCTGCTACGCGGTCTTCACCTCCGGCTCGACCGGGACGCCGAAGCTCACCGCGATCCGGCACGAGGGCTGGTTCAACCTGCTGAACTGGCTGACGGACGAGTACGGACTGCACCGCGGCTCGCACCACCTGGTCGTCAGCGCCTTCGGGTTCGACCTCTCCCAGCGCAGCCTGATGGCTCCGCTCTTCTGCGGCGCCACCCAGCACCTGATGGCGAGCCGGAACGTCGACGTGATGATGGCCTACCGCATGCTGACCGAGCACGACATCCGCGTGGTGCACTGCGCCTCCAGCACGCTGTACCTGCTGGTGGACCGGGAGACCGCGCGGGGCGGAGACGCACTCGCCCGGCTGGACTACCTGCTGTTCGGCGGCGAACCGCTGAAGAGCGAACGGATCGCCGACTGGGCGGCGCGCGAGGGCACCACGTGCACCCTCCTGCACCAGTACGGTGTCGCCGAGTGCACGGACGTCGCGACCTCCTACGACCTCGCCGGGCACCGGCCCGGCGACCGGCACGCCGCTCCGGTGGGCCGGCCCGCGCACAACACGGACATCCTCCTCCTCGACGAGCAACTGCGCGCCGTCGCGCCGGGGGAGAGGGGCGAGATCTGCATCGCCGGGATCGGTGTCGGCGCGGGTTACCTCAACGGCACGGGTCCCGAGTCCGAGCGGTTCACCTCGGCCGAGGTGGACGGCGTGCCGCGCCGGCTGTACCGCACGGGCGACCGCGGCTTCGTGACGGAGGCCGGGGACCTGGTCGTCCTGGGCCGGATCGACGCGCAGGTGAAGGTCCGGGGCATGCGCATCGACCCCGCGGACATCGAGCGGGCGCTCGGCCGGCTGGCCGGGGTGCGGGAAGCCGCGGTGGTGGTCGCTCCCGCGGAGTCGGGCGAGGCCGAACTGACCGCGTTCGTCGTGCCCGAGGGAGACGTCCTCGCCGAGGACGCGGTGCGCGAGGGCCTCCTGCGGTCACTGCCGCGGAACATGGTCCCGGCCCGGTTCATCGGCATTGCGCACATCCCGCTGAGCCCGCACGGCAAGGTCGACCGCGCGGCGCTGCTCGACGCGTTCCGCAACGGCCCCGCCGGCCGCGGCACGGCGGCCTGACCCGCGGACCCGATGACGACGAGGGGAACCCAATGATCACCGACGAGGTGCGCGCCATCTGGTGCCGGGAACTCGGGCGCGACCACATAGCGGACGACCAGAACTTCTTCGCCCTGGGCGGACAGTCCCTGATCATGGCCAGGATCCAGGGCGCGTTCGCCGACGAACTGGGCGTCGAGGTGCCCATGGACCGGCTGTTCCTCAACCCGACGATCGCCTCGGTCTCCGCCTACATCGGGTCCCTGGACTCGATGGCTCCTCCGCATCGGACCTGAGGGGTGGCCGCGTCACCCCGGGTCGACCCGGACCACAGACCGCCTGGCAGGAGAGGCGCCATGTACGACGTGATTGTCATAGGTGCCCGGTGCGCGGGAGCGCCGACGGCCATGCTCTTCGCACGTCAGGGCTATCGGGTCCTGCTCCTGGAGAAGGCGCGCTTCCCGCAGGACACCCTGTCCTCGCACTACATCCACCAGCCCGGTGTGGCCCTGCTGAACCAGTGGGGGCTGCTCGACGAACTGCGCGCGGCGGGCTGCCGCCCGATCGACCACCAGAGCTACGAGGCACCCGGTGTCCGCCTGGACGGCTTCTCGCTGCCGGTCGACGGCCAGCGCACCACCTACGCGCCCCGGCGGTACGTCCTCGACCCGATCCTCGCGCGCGGCGCCGTCGCGGCCGGTGCGGAGTTCCGGGAGTCCTGCGCCGTCACCGACCTGGTCTTCGAGGGCGGCCGGGTCGTCGGCGTGCGGCACACCACGCCCGGCGGGGCCACGGCCACGGAGCGGGCCCGTCTCGTCGTGGGCGCGGACGGCATGCGCTCGCTGGTGGCCCGCAAGGCCGGCGCGCGCAACGTCGTCGAGCACCCGCGGCAGACCTGCACCTACTACAGCTACTGGGCCGGGGTGCCCGCGCACTTCGAGTCCTACGCGCGCCCCGGGCGCTGGATCGGCGTCATCCCGACCAACGACGACCTCACGCTGCTCATGGCCTACTTCCCGCAGGACGAGTTCTCCGGGGTGCGCAAGGCGGTGGAACCCGCCTACCTCGACGCCTTCCGCACCACGGCGCCCGAGCTGTACGAGCGGATGCAGGCGGGCGAGCGCGTGGAGCAGCTGTACGGCACGGGGCACCAGGAGAACTTCTTCCGCAAGGCCCACGGCCCCGGCTGGGCCCTGGTCGGCGACGCGGTGAACCACAAGGACTCCATCACCGCCCGCGGCATCACCGAGGCCTTCCTCCAGGCCCGGACCCTCACCCGGCACATCGGGGACCGGCTCCACGACCCCGAAGCCCTCCAGGCGGCGCTGGAGCGGTACGAGGAAGACCTCGACGAGGACCACACCAGCTTCTACCAGGCCGCCCTGAACGTGGCCGAGCTCAAGCCCGAGGGGCGCACCGACATGCTCCGGAAACTGGTCGGCCACCAGGACCTGATCGACCGGTACTTCTCGACCCTGTCGGGCGCCTGCTCCATCGACGACTTCTACAACACCGACCTGCTGACGCTGCTCGACCAGAGCTGAGTGACGGCTCGCTGCGCGGCGGCCCCGCCGATTTTGGAGAAACAATGATCCCGTTGTCGTTCGCGCAGCGTCGGCTGTGGTTCGTGCACCAGTTCGAGGGTCCGTCGTCGACGTACAACGGCGCCTTCGCCCTGCGGCTGACCGGTGACCTGAACGTGGGCGCTTTGGAGTCGGCGCTCCGCGACCTCGTCGACCGGCACGAGGTCCTGCGCACGGTGATCGCCGAGGACGGCGACGGCGTCCCGCACCAGCGGGTGCTGCCGCCGGAGGCGGCGCCCCTCGCGCTGCCGGTCACCGACGTCGCGCGGGAGGAGGAGCGGACGGCGGCCGTGCGCGACGCGGCCACCGCCCCCTTCGACCTGGCCGCGGACGTCCCCCTGCGCGCCCGGCTGCTGCGGTCCGGGCCGCACGAGCACACCCTGGTGCTCGTCGCCCACCACATCGCGGTGGACGGGGAGTCGTTCGGGCCCCTGTTCCGTGACCTCGCCCTCGCCTACGGTGCCCGTCGCGAGGGCCGGGCCCCGGCGTGGGAGCCGCTCGCCGTGCAGTACGCGGACTACACGCTGTGGCAGCGGGACGTGCTCGGCGACGAGTCGGACCCCGGCAGCCTGGCCGCCCGCCAACTGGAGTACTGGCGGCGGGCGCTGGCCGATCTGCGGCAGCCGCTGGCCCTGCCCACCGACCGCCCCCGCCCCAAGGCCGTCGGTCCGCACGGCGACGTGATCCGGTTCACCGTGGACCCCGAGCTGCTCCGGTCCGTCGAGCGGCTGGCCACGGAGCAGGGCACCACCGTGTCGATGGTCATGCACGCGGCGCTCGCGGTCCTCCTGCACCACCTCGGCTGCGGCGACGACATCCCGATCGGCGCACCGATCGCCGGCCGCACCGACGAGGACCTGCGAGACCTCGTCGGCTTCTTCGTCAACACCTGGGTGCTGCGCGTCGACCTGTCCGGCGACCCCGCCTTCCGCGACCTGCTGGAGCGGGTACGGGACACCTCCCTCGCCGCCTACGACAACCAGGACGTGCCGTTCGAGCGGCTCGTGGAACTGCTCAACCCCGAACGCTCCGCCGCCTACAACCCCTTCTTCCAGGTCATGCTCTCCTGGCAGCCGCCCGTGCCGGACCTGGAACTGCCCGGCCTCGGCGTCCGGGCCGAGCGGCTGGAGACGGCGACGGCCAAGTTCGACCTGTTCTTCGACATGCTCCCGGACGGCACGGGCGGGGCGGGATGCCGCCTGGAGTACGCCACCGACCTGTTCGACGCCGGCACGGCCGAGTCCGTCGCGCACCGCTTCGTCCGCGTCCTGCGGCGTCTCGTGGCCGACCCGGGGCAGCGCGTCGGCGGACTGGACGTGCTCGACCCGGCCGAACGGGACCTGCTGCTGGTCCGGCTCAACGACACGGCGACCGCAGTGCCGGAGGTGACCGTCCCGGGCCTGTTCGAGCGGCAGGTGGCCCGTACCCCGAACGCCCCGGCCGTCGTGTGCGACGACCGGACGCTGACCTACCGGGAGCTCGACGACCGGGCCGACGGCATCGCCCGTGAACTCGCCCGGCGCGGCGCCGGACCCGATCAGCTGGTGGTCCTGGCCCTGCCGCGCACCGAGGACCTGGTCGCCGGTCTGCTCGGCATCCTCAAGTCCGGCGCCGGCTACCTGCCCATGGACCCCCGGCACCTCGGCGGGCGGGCCGCGACCGTACTGGCCGAGGCACGCCCCCGGTTCGTCGTCACGGACACCGCGACGGCGGCCGCCCTGCCGCCCCACGCCATGGCGGTCGTCGACCTCGACCGCCGCGCGGAGTGGGACGCGACCGGTCCGGCACCGTGCCGGACCGGCACGCCGCTCCCGGACAACCTGGCGTACGTGATGTACACCTCCGGCTCCACGGGCACGCCGAAGGGAGCGGCCGTCACCCACCGCAACGTCGTCAACGGCGTGCGGGCCCTGGCCCGTGTGCTGGACGCGCCGGCCGGCTTCCGGATGCTGGCCGGCACCTCGGTCAACTTCGACGTCTCCGTCTTCGAGTTGCTGTCCACCCTGACCACCGGCGGCACGGCCGAGATCGTGCCGGACGTGCCGGCCCTCTTCGAGCGCGGCGGCTGGGACGGCCAGGTGATCAGCGCGGTGCCGTCGGTCCTCGCGGAACTGGTCGGCCGGCTGGACCGGATGAGCGGCGTGCGCACCGTCGTCCTCGCGGGCGACGTCCTCCCCGCCGCCCTCGTCGGCCAGGTGCGCGAGGCCCTGCCCGGCGTGCAGGTGGTGAACTCCTACGGCCAGAGCGAGAGCTTCTACGCCACGACGTTCTCCCTCACCGCGTCCGAACCGGTGCCGCAGGGCGATGTCACCCCCATCGGCACGCCCCTGGACAACATGCGCGCCTACGTCCTCGGCCCCGGGCTCGCCCCGGTGCCGCGGGGCGTGACCGGGGAGCTGTACGTGGTGGGGACCTGCCTCGGCCGCGGCTACCACGGCCGCCCCGGCATGACGGCCGAGCGGTACGTGGCGAGCCCGTTCGGCCCGCCGGGCGAGCGGATGTACCGCACGGGCGACCTGGCCCGCTGGAACGCGCGCGGAGAGCTGGAGTGCCTGGGCCGGGCCGACGGCCAGGTGAAGGTGCGCGGCTTCCGCATCGAGACCGCCGAGGTCGAGGCCGCGTGCCTGCAGCACCCGGGGATCAGCCAGGCGGTGGTGATCAGCAGGGAGGCGCCGTCGGGCGGGCGGCGGCTCGTCGCGTACGTGGTGCACACCGGCGAGGGAGCCGTCGGCGACGACGGCGCCGGCGGCATCGGGGACGTGGACGTGATGGCCGGAGCCTCACCCGCCGAGCTGCGCCGGTTCGTCGCGG
Source organism: Streptomyces sp. (assembly GCF_031181705.1). Classification (GTDB taxonomy): domain Bacteria; phylum Actinomycetota; class Actinomycetes; order Streptomycetales; family Streptomycetaceae; genus Streptomyces. Next base: position 27,540 of record NZ_JAPSKN010000041.1, on the reverse strand, counting down.
CCCGGCTGCCCGACTACATGGTGCCGTCGGCCTTCGTGGCGCTCGGCCGGATGCCGCTCGGCCCCACCGGCAAGCTGGACCGCTCCGCGCTGCCCGAACCGGAGTTCACCGGGGAGACCTACCGGGAGCCGCGCACCGAGGCCGAGGCCGTCATCACGGCCGCGTACGCCGACGTGCTCGGGGTGGAACGAGTCGGTGCCGACGACGACTTCTTCGCGGTGGGCGGGGACAGCCTGCGGTCCATCCAGGTGGTGGCGCGGGCCCGGGCCCGCGGCCTGGACCTCACCACGCGGGAGATCTTCGAGTGCCGCACGGCGGCCCGCCTCGCCGAGGCGGCCTCCGCCCGCCGCGACCGCACCCCCGCTCTCGCCGAGGACGAGGACGGCGGCATCGGGCCGATGCCCCTGCCCCCGGTGGCCCGGCACGTCTTCGAACACGGCGGCGGCATCGACCGGTTCGCCATGGCGATGACGCTCGAACTGCCCGCCGGCATCGACGAGCACGGGCTCGCCGCGACGCTCGACGCCGTGCTCGACCGGCACGATCTGTTGCGCGCGCGGCTGGTGCGCGGCCCCGAACCCGCCCTCCTGGCCCGCCCCAGGGGGACCGTACGGGCGGCGGACCTGATCCACCGGGTGCCCTGCGACGGCCGCTGGGACGAGCCGGCCGCGCTGCGGGCGGCCAGGGCGGAGCTGGACGCGGCGGCCGGGCGCCTCGATGCGGAGGCCGGGATCCTGGTGGACGCCGTCTGGTTCGCCGCCCCGTCGGGAGCCGGCAGGCTGCTGCTGGTCGTGCACCACCTGGTGGTGGACGGCGTCTCCTGGCGCATCCTCATGGCGGACCTCGCCGAGGCGTGGCAGCGGATCCGGGCCGGCCGCACCCCCGCCCTGCCCGAGGTCGGCACGTCCGCCCGGCGCTGGGCGGCGGCGCTTCAGGAGGAGGCGTACTCCGAGCGGCGGGAGGCGGAACTCCCGTACTGGCTGGACCTGCTGGAGACGCCCGACCCGCCGCTCGGCACCCGGCCCTTCGACCCGGCGGTGGACGTGATGGCCACCGTCGACACCGTGCGCGTGGAGCTGCCCGCCGAGGTCACCGAGGCGGTCCTGACCACCCTGCCCGCGGTGTACCGGGGCACCGCCACCGACGTGCTGCTCGCGGCGCTGGCCCTGGCGGTGGACCGCTGGCGCGGCGTGGACCGCCCCACGCCGGTCCGGCTGGAGGGACACGGCCGCGAGACGGAACTCGTCCCGGGAGCCGACCTCTCGCGGACCGTCGGGTGGTTCACCAGCATGCACCCGGCCCGGATCGACGTGAGCGCAGTGGACTGGGCCGAGGCGCTGGCGGGCGGCCCCGCGGCCGGGGCCGCGATCAAGCGGGTCAAGGAGCAGCTGCGCGCCGTACCCGACAAGGGCATGGGATACGGGCTGCTGCGCCACCTCAACACCGACACCGCCGATCAGCTCTCCGGATACCCGGTACCGCAGATCGGGTTCAACTACCTCGGCCGGATCTCCGGCGCCGACGTGCCCGAGGAACTGCGCGCGGACGGCTGGGGCCCGTCGCCCTGGTCCACCGAGCTGGTCCCGGCACCCGACCCGGACCTGCCCGCGCTGTCCGTGCTGGAGGTCAACTCGGTCGCCACGGACGGTGCCGACGGCCCGCGGCTGCAGACCGCCTTCATGTTCGCCACGGGCGTGCTGTCCCGTGACCGGGCCGCGGAGCTGGCCCGGTTGTGGGTCGACGTGCTGCACGGCATGGCCGGGCACGCCACCCGCCCCGAGGCCGGCGGTCTCACCCCCGCCGACGCACCGCTGGTCGCGGTGGGACAGGACGAGATCGAGACCTGGGAACGGCGCTACGGGCGGCTCGCCGAGGTGTGGCCGCAGGCCCCGGGACAGTCCGGCATCCAGTTCCAGGCCGCGCTCGCCGACGGCTCCTTCGACGTCTACCACATGCAGTTCGTGCTGCACCTGTCCGGCCGGGTGGATCCGGAGCGCGTGCGCGCCGCCGGACAGGCCCTGCTCGACCGTTACCCGAACCTGCGGTCGGCGTTCCTCACCGCCGCCGGGGGCGATCCCGTGCAGGTCGTGCCGGAACACGTCCGGCTGCCCTGGCGGCACATCGACCTGACCGGCCGGGACGCCGCCGGCACGGACGCGGCACTGGACCGGGTCCTCGCCGAGGACCGGGCCGACCGTCTCGACCCCGCCCGCCCCCCGCTGTTCCGCCTCGCCCTGCTGACCTGCGGGCCGGCCCAGGCCAAGCTGATCATCACCGCCCACCACACCCTGTTCGACGGCTGGTCCTCCCCGGTGGTGATCACGGACCTGGTCCGGCTCTACGCCGGCACCGAGGAACTCGCCCCGGTCCGCAGCTACGGCGACTACCTGACGTGGCTGTCCAGCCGGGACCGGGAGGCGGCGGCCGCCGGATGGGCCGCGGCGCTCGACGGGTTCGACCAGCCGACCCTCGTCGCCCCCAACGCCCCGCTCCAGCAGGACGTGTCCGCCCTCGGCCGCATCGAGGTGCCCCTGTCCATCGACAAGGGCCGCGGACTCGCCCGGCGCGCCGCGCAGCTCGGCGTCACCCTCAACACCCTCCTCCAGGGCGCCTGGGGCCTCCTGCTGGCCACGCTCACCGGGCAGCAGGACGTGGTGTTCGGAGCCGCCGTCAACGGCCGCCCGGCGGACGTGCCGGGCTCGGACGGCATGGTCGGCCTGTTCATCAACACCCTGCCGACCCGGGTGACGATCCGGCCGGACCGCAGCGTGGGCGACCTCGTCTCCGACCTGCAGGACCGGCAGACCGCGCTGCTCGACCACCACCACCTCGGCCTCGCCGACATCCAGCGCGGCTCCGGGCTGCCCGCCCTGTTCGACACGATCGTCGTCTTCGAGAACTACCCCGTCGACCGCGAGGGCATCGTCGACGCCAACCTCGCGGCCGGCTTCACCATCGACGCCATCCGCCCCTTCGCCGGCTCCCACTACCCCCTCACCCTCAACGCCTCCGACCCCTACCTGCGGCTCTCCCTCGACTACCAGAACAACCTCTACGACCGCGCGGACGCCGAGGTGATCGCCGCCCGGCTGGTCCGGATCCTCGACCAGCTGCACGACGATCCGACGCTGCCGGTGAGTGCGGTGGAGGTGCTGTCGGCTCGGGAGCGGGAGTGGTTGGTGCGGGGGGTGAACGACACGGCGGTCCCCGTGGAGCCGGGGACGCTGCCGGGCGCGTTCGAGGCGCAGGTGGCGCGTGATCCGGATCGGGTGGCGGTGATCGCGGAGGGGGAGTCGCTGACCTACGGGGAGTTCAACCGGCGGGCGAACCGGTTGGCGCACTGGCTGGTGGAGCGGGGTGCGGGGCCGGAGCGGCTGGTGGCGGTGCGGGTGCCGCGGTCGGTGGATCTGCTGGTGGCGGTGTACGCGGTGGTGAAGGCGGGGGCGGCGTACGTGCCGTTGGACGTCGATCTGCCGGAGGACCGGGTGCGGCATGTGCTGGACGGTGCGCGGCCGTTGCTGGTGCTGGAGGGGGAGCTGCCGGACGTGTCGGGGTATCCCGAGGGGAATCCGGTGCGGGGGCTGCTGCCGGATCACGCGGCGTATGTGATCTACACGTCGGGTTCGACCGGTGGTCCCAAGGGGGTGCCGGTGGCGCATCGGTCGATCATGAACCGGATCCGGTGGGGCCTGGACCACTTCGACGTCGGCGTCGAGGACCGGGTGCTGCTGAGCACGTCGGCGAGCTTCGACGTGTCGGTGCCGGAACTCTTCGCGCCGCTGCAGGCCGGCGCGGCGGTGGTGGTCTCGCGCCCCGACGGGCGCCGGGACCCCGCCTACCTGGCCGAGCTGATCCAGCGCGAGCGGGTGACCGGCGCCGACTTCGTGCCGTCCCTGCTGGCCGCCTTCGTCGCCGAACCGCTGGCCAAGCAGTGCACCAGCCTGCGCTGGATCGAGGTCGCCGGAGAGGCCTTCCCGGCCGAACTCGCCAACCGCTTCACCGAACTGCTGCCCGGCTGCTCCGCCCACAACCTCTACGGGCCCACCGAGGCGTCGGTGGAGGTCACCGGATGGCAGCACGTCCCCGGCGCCGACCGGGTGCCGATCGGCGCCCCGATCTGGAACACCCAGGTCTACGTCCTGGACCCGATGCTGCGCCCCGTCCCGCCGGGCGTCGCCGGCGACTTCTACCTCGCCGGAGCCGGACTGGCCCGCGGCTACCTGGGACAGACCCCGCTGACCGCGCAGCGGTTCGTGGCCTGCCCCTGGGGCGCACCGGGCACGCGCATGTACCGCACCGGTGACGTCGCCCGGTGGAACGAGGACGGCCAGGTCGAGTACCTCGGCCGCAGCGACTTCCAGGTCAAGGTCCGCGGCTTCCGCATCGAACTGGGCGAGGTGGAGGCCGCGCTGACCGCGCACCCCGGCGTCGCCGGCGCGGTCGTCGTGGTCCGTGAGGACCGCGCCGGCGACCAGCGGCTGGTCGGGTACGTCGTACCGGCCGGCGGGAGCGACCCGTCCGCCTTCGACACCGAGGCCCTCACCGGCCTGGCGCGGGAGCGCCTGCCGGAGTACATGGTCCCCTCCGCGATCGTCCCGCTCGCCGCGTTCCCCGCGACACCGAGCGGGAAGCTCGACCGCGGTGCCCTGCCCGCGCCCGGCCACACCGAGGCCCCGGCCGGACGAGGACCGCGCACCCCCGACGAGGAGGTCCTCTGCCGGCTCTTCGCCGACCTGCTCGGCGTGGACGAGGTCGGCGTCGACGCCGACTTCTTCGACCAGGGCGGGCACTCACTGCTGGCCACCCGCCTGGTCGGCCGCATCCGTACCGAGTTCGACGTCGACGTGAAGGTCACCACGGTGTTCCGCAATCCGACCGTCGCCCAGCTGGCGGACCGGATCCGGAAGCTGACCCGGTCGAGCCGTCCCCGACTGCGCCAGATGACCGTAGAGGAGAACCGTCGATGATCCCGCTGTCCTTCGCCCAGCGCCGGCTCTGGTTCCTGCACCGGCTGGAAGGCCCCTCCGCGACCTACAACATCCCGTTCGTGCTGCGTCTGGAGGGCCCACTGGACACCGCGGCGCTGGCCGCCGCGGTGACGGACGTCGTCACCCGCCACGAGAGCCTGCGCACCCTGATCGTCGAGCACGCCGACGGCACGCCCGAACAGCGCATCCTGCCCCCCGAGGAAGCCGCCTTCCCCTTCCGGGTCACCGACGTCGCCGCGGACGCGGTGGACGACGCCCTGCACGAGGCGGTGAGCGCGGGATTCCGCCTGGACGCCGAACCGCCCCTGCGCGTCACCGTCCTGCGCGTCTCGCCCGAGGAGCACGTGCTGGTCTTCGTCTTCCACCACATCGCCGCGGACGGGGCGTCCATGGCGCCCTTCCTGCGGGACCTGGTCACCGCGTTCACCGCGCGCCGCCGGGGCGCCCCGCCCGACTGGGCCCCGCTCGCGGTGCAGTACAAGGACTACACGCTGTGGCAGCGGCAGATGCTGGGCGACGCGGACGACCCGGACAGCGTCGTGGCCGAGCAACTCGCCTACTGGCACAAGGAGCTGGACGGTGTGCCCCAGCCGGTGCAGCTGCCGCTGGACCGGCCCCGGCCGACGGCGGCCGACCACCGCGGCGGCCACGTCGACATCGCGCTCGACGCGGACCTGCTCGCCGGGATCAGGAAGGTGGCCGCCGACCGCGGAGCCACGGCCCCGATGGTCGCCCAGGCCGCGCTCGCCGTCCTCCTGCACCACCTCGGCGCCGGACCCGACCTGACCATCGGCAGCCCCATCGAGGGCCGCGCCGACGAGCAACTGGAGGACCTCGTCGGGTTCTTCGCCAACACCTGGGTGCTGCGCGCCGACCTGTCGGGCAACCCCGCCTTCGCCGACCTGCTGGACCGGGTACGGGACCGGGCCCTGGCCGCCTACGACCACCAGGACGTCCCCTTCGAGCACCTGGTGGAACTGCTCGACCCGGACCGCACCACCGCCTACCAGCCGCTGTTCCAGGTGATGCTGGCCTGGCAGTTCGGCTGGTCGGACGTCGAACTGCCGGGCCTGCGGGTCACTCCCGTCCCGGTCGGCACCGGCACCGCCAAGTTCGACCTGTTCTTCAACATCGTCCCGGACCCCTCCGGAGGCGCCCGCGGACGCCTGGAGTACGCGACGCACCTGTTCGACCACACCACGGCCGAGAGCCTCGTCGAGCGGTACGTACGGGTGCTGCGGCAGGTGGTCGGCGATCTTGGGACGCGGCTCGGCGCGACGGACGTGCTCACCGGCGCCGAGCGGGACCGGCTGACCCGCCCGGTCGAGCCGGTGCGGCCTCAGGACCTGGCGACGCTGCCGGAACTGGTCGCCGCCCAGGCCGCACGGACCCCGGACGCGACCGCGGTGGTGTCCGGCCGCACCGCGCTGACCTACCGGGAGCTCCAGACCCGAGCCGCCCGGCTGGCGGCGCTCCTGCGTGACGACGGGGTCGGTCCGGACGTGCTGGTGGCCGTGGCGCTGCCGCGCACGGCGGACCTGGTGGTCGCCCTCCTCGGGGTGCTCAAGGCGGGCGGCGCCTACCTGCCGGTCGACCCGGACTACCCCGCCGAGCGGGTCGCCCTCCTGCTCGACACCGCCCGGCCCGCCCTGGTACTGACCGACCGCGCCACCGAGGCGGCCGTCGCGGGCTGCCGGCCACCGGTGCTGCGCCTCGACGACCTGGACCTCGACGGCCCCGCCCCCGGCACGCCGGACGTCCACGTCTCACCCGACCACCTCGCCTACGTGATGTTCACGTCCGGATCGACCGGGACGCCCAAGGGCGTCGGCGTCACCCACGCCTGCGTCGTGCGCGCGGTCGCGGACCTGCGCCGGGTGACCGGCGTCCGGGAGGGCTCCCGGATGCTCGCCGCGACCTCCGTGAACTTCGACGTCTCCGTGTTCGAGACGTTCACCGCGCTCACCACCGGGGCGTGCGTCGACCTCGTCCACGACGTGCTCGAACTCGGCACGCGCGACGGCTGGTCCGGCACCACCGTCAGCGCCGTGCCTGCGGTCTTCTCCGCGCTGCTCGACCAGATCGCCGCCGACGGCGTCGCGCTGCACGCGGACACCGTCGTCTTCGCCGGGGAGGCCCTCTCCGCCGACCTGGTCCACCGTGCGCGCGAGGCCCTGCCCGGGGTCCGCGTCGTCAACGCCTACGGCCAGACCGAGAGCTTCTACGCCTCCACCCACACCGTCCCGCCGCGCTCCGAGGCGAGCGGCGCGGTACCGGTCGGCCGGCCCCTGTCCCACATGCGTGCCTACGTCCTGGGCCCCGAACTCGCCCCCGTCGCCCCCGGCGTGACCGGCGAGCTGTACGTCGCGGGGCTGCTCGCCCGCGGCTACCACCGCGCCGGCGCGGCCACCGCGGAACGGTTCGTCGCCTGTCCCTTCGGCCCCGCCGGGACGCGCATGTACCGCACCGGCGACCTCGCCCGGTGGGACCGCGACGGCCTGCTGCACTACGCGGGGCGGGCCGACACCCAGGTCAAGGTGAACGGCATCAGGGTCGAGCCGACCGAGATCGAGACCGTGCTCGCCCGGCACCCCGCGGTCGCCCGCGCCGTGGTGACGGCCCGCGAGGACCCCACCGGCGCCAGACGGCTCGTCGGCTACGTGACCCGGGCGGCGGCCGGGGACGGCGACGAGCGGACCGGCTCCCCCTTCCCGGTGGCCGGCCTGCGCCGGTACGCCGCCCGGCGGCTGCCGGACTACATGGTCCCCGCCCACCTCGTGGTGCTGGACGAACTCCCGCTGACCGCCAACGGGAAGGTCGACCGGGGCGCCCTGCCGGAGCCGCAGTTCGGCGGCGGCGAGTACCGGGCGCCACGCAACGCCACCGAACAGGTCCTGGCCGAGGTCTACGCCGACGTGCTCGGCGTTTCGCGCGTGGGCCTGGACGACGACTTCTTCACCACCGGCGGCGACAGCATCCGCTCCATCCAGGTCGTCGCCCGGGCCCGGACGCGCGGCGTCACGGTCAGCACCCGCGAGGTGTTCGAGCACCGCACGGTGGCCCGCCTCGCGGAACTGGTCGGGGAGCGCGGCGACGAGGACCGCGTGGTCCTGGCCGAACTGCCCGGCGGCGCGCTCGGACCGGCCCCGCTGCCGCCCACCGCGGCGCACGTGCTGGCCCTCGGCGGCGGCCTCGGCCGCTTCTGCATGTCCGCACTGGTCACCCTGCCCCCGGACATCGACCGCGCGGGACTCGTCGCGACCGTCCGGGCGGTCCTCGACCGCCACGCCGTCCTGCGCTCCCGGCTCGACCGGGAGGGACCCGGACTGCTGATCGGGCCCGCCGACGGCGTCGACGCCGACGCGCTGGTGCGGGAGACGGCCTACGACGCGGCCGGGGTGCAGGCCGAACTGGACGCGGCCGCCGACCGGCTGGACCCGGACGCGGGCGTGATGGCGCAGTTCGTGCACCTCACCTCCGCCACCGACGGCGACCGGCTGCTGATCGTGCTGCACCACCTGGTCGTCGACGGCGTCTCGTGGCGGATCCTGCTGCCCGACCTGGTGGCCGCCTGGCAGGCCGTGCGCGAGGGCCGCGCCCTGCCGCCGGCCCCGGCGGGTACCTCCCTGCGCCGGTGGACGCACGCCCTGGCCGAGGAGGCCGCCGCCCCCGCACGGGTCGCCGAACTGCCCGTGTGGCAGGAGATCCTGAGCGCGGACGAACCGGTCCTCGGGACACGGGAGCCGGACCCCGCGCGCGATGTCGCCGCCACCGTGGACACCGTGCGCGTCCAGGTGCCGGCGCACGTCACACGGGCCCTGCTCGACACGGTGCCCGAGCTGTTCCGCGGCGGGCCCGACGACGGTCTGCTGGCCGCGCTGGCCCTGGCCCTGGCGCGCCGGCGGCAGACGCGGGGCGGCGGCTCGGCGGCGCTGGTACGGCTGGAGGGGCACGGCCGGGAGGAGCACCTGGTCCCCGGCGCGGACCTGTCCGGCACCGTCGGCTGGTTCACGGCCATGTACCCGGTGCGCCTCGACCTGGCCGGCATCGACCTGGCGGACGCCTTCGCCGCCGGCCCGGCCGCCGGGCAGGCCGTCAAGGCCGTCAAGGAGCAACTGCGCGGTGTGCCGGACCACGGCCTGGGCTACGGTCTGCTGCGCCACCTCAACCCGCGCACCGCCGTCGAACTGGCCGGGCTGCGCGAACCGCAGATCGGCTTCAACTACCTGGGCAGGTCCTCCGGCGCGGACCTCCCCGAGGACCTGCGCGGCCTGGGCTGGGCCCCGGACACCACGCACCCGGACCTGATCGCCGCACCGGACCCGGACATGCCGGTGCTGTCGGCGCTGGAGATCAACGTGGTCGCCGGCGCCACCCCCGACGGCGACGAACTCACCGCCTACTTCGCCTTCCCCACGGGCGTGCTCACCCGGGACGAGGTGACCGAACTGGCCGGGCTGTGGGTCGAGGCCCTGACCGCCCTGGCCCGGCACGTCACGCGCCCCGGCGCCGGCGGGCTGACCCCGAGCGACGCGCCCCTGGTCACCGTGGACCAGACGGAGATCGACGCCTGGGAGGCACGCTACGGACGGCTCGCCGCGGTGTGGCCGGCCACCCCGGCGCAGTCCGGGATCCTCTTCCAGGCGACCCTGGCCGGTGCCTCGTTCGACCCCTACCACATCCAGCTGGTGTTCCACCTGTCCGGAGAGGTCGACCCCGACCGGATGCGCCGGGCCGGACAGGCGCTGCTGGACCGCCACCCCGGCCTGCGCGCGGCGTTCGCCGACCGCGCCGACGGCGACGCCGTGCAGGTGGTCCCGGCCGCGGTGACCCTGCCGTGGCAGCACCTGGACCTGACCGGAGCCGAACAAGCCGAGCGCACCGAGGTGTTCGAGCGGTTCCTGGAGGAGGACCGCACCCGGTACTTCGACCCGGACACGCCGCCCCTGCTGCGGCTGGCCCTCGCCGTCCTCGACCCCGCCCGGCCCGAACTCGTCCTGACCGCCCACCACGCGCTGTACGACGGCTGGTCCACCCCCCTGCTCATGCGGGACCTGCTGCTGCTCTACGCCTCCGACGGCGACCCGTCCGCACTGCCCGCCACACGCGACCCCGGCCACTTCCTCGGCTGGCTCGCCCGGCAGGACCGGGACGCGGCGGCACGGGCCTGGGCGGACGAACTCGACGGCGTCGAGGAGCCGACCCTGCTCACCGCCGGCACGTCCGGCGCCGACGACGGCAGCCGCGGCCAGGTCGACGTCACCCTCACGCCCGGGGAGGCACGCGCGCTGACCCGCCGCGCCACCGAGCTCGGCCTCACCCTCAACACCCTGGTCCAGGGCGCCTGGGGGCTGCTGCTCGGGCAGCTGACCGGCCGCCAGGACGTGGTGTTCGGCACCACCGTCTCCGGCCGCCCGCCCGCGGTGCCGGACGTCGAGTCGATGGTCGGCATGTTCATCAACACCGTCCCCGTGCGGGTGACGTACGGGCCCGGGGAGAGCGTGGCCGCCCTCCTCACCCGGCTGCAGCAGCGGCAGGCCGCACTGGTCGAGCACCACTTCCACGGGCTCGCGGAGATCCAGCGGGCCACCGGCCTGCAGTCGCTCTTCGACACCCTGTTCGTCTTCGAGTCGTACCCCGTCGACCGGGCGGGCCTGAGCGCCGCCACCGACGCCGCGGGCGGCATCTCCTACACGGGCCTGCGCCCGTCCGCGGGCAACCACTACCCGCTGTGCCTGCTGGCGGCGGCCGACCCGCACCTGCAGCTCACCTTCCAGTACGCACCGGGCGTCTTCGACCGCGGCGCGGTGGAGACGTATGCGGCCCGCCTCGCCCGAGTGCTGCGGCAGCTGGCCGCCGACCCCGGGCTGAGGGTCGCGCAGATCGACACCCTGGGACCGGGCGAGCGCGAGCGCGTCCTCGCCCTCTTCGCCGACGAGGCCGTCCCGCCCGCGCACGACACGATCACCGCGCGCGTCGAGGCACAGGTGGCGCGGACCCCCGACGCGGTCGCCGTGCGCGCCGGCGGCGACACGCTGACCTACGCCGAGCTGGACGCCCGCGCCGAGCGGCTCGCGGCCGGGCTGGCCGGGCGCGGGATCGGCCCGGAGAGCGTGGTGGGCGTGGTCCTGCCGCGCACCGTGGACGCGGTGGTGGCCCTGCTGGGCGTACTCAAGGCGGGCGGTGCCTACCTGCCCGTCGACCCGGCCTACGCCACCGCCCGCCTGCGGCACGTCCTGCCCGGCGCCCGGCCCGAGTTGCTCCTGGCGGACGAGGAGACCCGCGCGCTCGTCCCCGCCACGGACATCCCCGTCGTCCTCCTCGGCGACCTCGTGCTCCCGGCCGCGACGCCGGGCACCGCGGCCGCACCCCGGCCCGCGGCCCGGCCCGACCACCTCGCCTACGTCGTCTACACCTCCGGCTCCACCGGCGTGCCCAAGGGCGTCGCCGTCACCCACCTGACGGTCGTCAACGCCGTGGACACCATGGTCGCGCAGGCCGGAGCCGGACACGGGGCCCGGATCCTGGTCGCCGCGTCCTTCGGTTTCGACGTCGCCACCTTCGAGACGTTCGCCGCGCTCACCACGGGCGGCAGCGCCGAGATCGTCCGCGACGTGCTGGAACTGGCCGAACGCGACCACTGGGACGTCGACGTCGTCTGCTCGGTGCCGTCGGCCTTCGCCGAGCTCGTCGACCAGCTGCCCGGCCGCATCGACCCCACGGCCCTGAACATCTCCGGTGAGGTGCTGACACCGGCCCTGGCGGCGCGCGTGCGCTCCCTGTGGCCCGATGCGCGCGTCATCAACAGCTACGGGCCCAGCGAGACCTTCTACGCCACCAGTCACCTCCTGGACCCCGACGAGCCCTACCCGGGCGGGGTTCCCGTCGGCCGCCCCTTCCCCGGTGTCCGGGCCTACGTGCTGAGCCCCGCCCTCGCCCTGCTGCCCCCGGGCACCCCGGGCGAGCTGTACCTGGCCGGGGCGGGACGCGGCTACCACCGCCAGCCCGGCATGACCGCCGACCGTTTCGTCGCCGATCCCTTCGGGCCGCCCGGCTCCCGCATGTACCGCACCGGTGACCTCGCCCGCCTCACCGCGGACGGGGAACTGGACCACCTCGGGCGCATCGACACCCAGGTCAAGATCCGCGGCTACCGCATCGAACCGGGCGAGGTCGAAGCCGCCCTGACGGCCCACCCCGGCGTCGCCCAGGCCGCCGTCGTGCCCCGGCAGGCCGGCGGCACCCGGTACCTGGCCGCCTACGTGGTCCCCGCCCCGGGCGGGAGCGCCCCGGACCCGGCCGGACTGCAACGCCACCTCGCGGAGCGGCTGCCGGACTACATGGTGCCCGCCGCGTACGTGCCGCTCGACCGGCTGCCCCTGTCGCCCAACGGCAAGCTCGACACCAAGGCCCTGCCCGTCCCCGACCTCACCCCGACCACCCCCTTCCGGGCACCCCGCAGCGCCCGGGAGACGGCACTGGCCGGGCTGTTCGCCGAAGTGCTGGGCGTCGGCCGGGTCGGCATCGACGACAACTTCTTCACGCTCGGCGGGCACTCCCTGCTCGCCACCCGGCTGATCAGCCGGGCACGCGCCGAGTTGGGGACCGAGATACCCATCCGCAAGATCTTCGACCTGCCGACCGTGTCCGCGCTCGCCGCGTGGTCCGAGGAGTCGGCCGTACCCCTTCGCCCCAATCTCCGCCAGATGACCGTCGAGGAGTGAGACCCGTGATTCCGCTGTCGTTCGCACAACGCCGCATGTGGCTGACGCACCAGATCGAGGGAGGGGCGGAGACCTACAACATCTCCCCGGCGTTCCGGCTGACCGGGCCGCTCGACCGGGACGCCCTCGCGGCGGCCATCCGTGACGTGGTCGGCCGCCACGAGACCCTGCGCACCACGTACGTGACCGACGAGGACGACGAGCCGCACCAGAGGATCCTGGCGGTCGCGGACGCGCCGGTGCCGCTGCCGGTGGCCGACGTGACCTCCGGGGAACTGCCCGGCGCGATCGACGAGGTCATCGCCCACCGCTTCGACCTGGCCGCCGAGATCCCCTTCCGGGCGCACCTCTTCCGCTGCGCGCCCGAGGAGCACGTCCTGGTGCTGGTCATCCATCACATCGCCTCCGACGGGGTCTCGGGAGGGCCGCTGGCGCGGGACCTCACCGCCGCCTACACCGCCCGGCGCGAGGGCCGGGCGCCGCAGTGGACGCCACTGCCCGTGCAGTACAAGGACTACGCGCTGTGGCAGCGCGAACTGCTCGGCGACGTGAACGACCCGGGCAGTCTGGCCGCCGCGCAGATCGACTACTGGCGCGCGGAGCTGGCCGGCGTACCCCAGCCCCTGAACCTCCCCCTGGACCGGCCCCGGCCCGCCGAGCGCAGCTCCCAGGGCGAGGCCGTCGACGTCGTGGTGGAGCCCGCGGTGGCGGCCGGCCTGCAGAAGCTGGCCGACGAGCGCGGCATGACCATGGCGATGGTGCTGCAGGCCGCGGTGGGAGTGCTGCTCGGCAGACTCGGCGGCGGGGACGACGTCACGATCGGCGGCCCGATCGCCGGGCGGACCGACGAGGCGCTGGCCGATCTCGTCGGATTCTTCGTCAACACCCAGGTCCTGCGCGTGGACCTCTCCGGCGATCCCACCTTCGCCGATCTCCTCGCGCAGGTCCGGGACAAGGCGCTGACCGCCTACGAGCACCAGGACGTGCCGTTCGAGACCCTGGTCGAGCAGCTCAACCCCGAACGCTCGCTGGCCTACCAGCCGCTGTTCCAGGTGATGTTCGCCTGGCAGAACTTCGCCCGGCAGGACTTCGAACTGCCCGGACTCAAGGTCGAGTTCGAGCAGTACCTCACCCAGACGGCCCTGTCCGACCTGTTCTTCAGCATCGCGATGGACGAGACGGGCGCCCTGCGGGGCGACCTGCAGTACGCCACCCAGCTGTTCGACCGGGACACGGCCGAAGCCGTCGTCGCCCGGCTCGTCCGCGTGCTGGAACAGGTGGCCGCCGACCCGCTCCTGCCGGTGAGTGCGGTGGAGGTGCTGTCGGCTCGGGAGCGGGAGTGGTTGGTGCGGGGGGTGAACGACACGGCGGTCCCCGTGGAGCCGGGGACGCTGCCGGGCGCGTTCGAGGCGCAGGTGGCGCGTGATCCGGATCGGGTGGCGGTGATCGCGGAGGGGGAGTCGCTGACCTACGGGGAGTTCAACCGGCGGGCGAACCGGTTGGCGCACTGGCTGGTGGAGCGGGGTGCGGGGCCGGAGCGGCTGGTGGCGGTGCGGGTGCCGCGGTCGGTGGATCTGCTGGTGGCGGTGTACGCGGTGGTGAAGGCGGGGGCGGCGTACGTGCCGTTGGACGTCGATCTGCCGGAGGACCGGGTGCGGCATGTGCTGGACGGTGCGCGGCCGTTGCTGGTGCTGGAGGGGGAGCTGCCGGACGTGTCGGGGTATCCCGAGGGGAATCCGGTGCGGGGGCTGCTGCCGGATCACGCGGCGTATGTGATCTACACGTCGGGTTCGACCGGTGGTCCCAAGGGGGTGCCGGTGGCGCATCGGTCGATCATGAACCGGATCCGGTGGGGCCTGGACCACTTCGACGTCGGCGTCGAGGACCGCATGATGGTCAGCACCTCCGCCTCCTTCGACGCCTCGGTGCCCGAGATGTTCGCCAACCTGCAGATGGGCGCCTGTGTCGTCGTGGCACGCGCCGACGGGCACCGCGACCCCGCCTATCTGGCCGAGCTGATCCAGCGCGAGCGGGTGACCGGGGCGTTCTTCGTGCCGTCCCTGCTGGCCGCCTTCGTCGCCGAACCGCTGGCCAAGCAGTGCACAAGCCTGCGCTGGATCGAGGTCGCCGCCGAGGCGTTCCCGGCCGCCCTCGCCAACCGCTTCACCGAACTGCTGCCGGGCTGCTCCGCCAACAACCTCTACGGACCCACCGAGGCGACCGTCGAGGTCACCGGATGGCAGCACGTCCCCGGCTCCGACCGGGTGCCGATCGGCGCCCCGATCTGGAACACCCAGGTCTACGTCCTCGACGCCGCGCTCCGCCCCGTCCCGCCCGGCGTCGCCGGCGAGCTGTACCTCGCCGGGGTGTGCCTGGCCCGCGGTTACCTCGGGCAGACCCCGCTCACCTCGGAACGGTTCGTGGCCTGCCCGTACGGAGCCCCCGGCACCCGCATGTACCGCACCGGGGACCTGGTGCGGTGGACCAAGGACGGCCAGGTCGACTACATCGGCCGCACCGACTCCCAGGTCAAGGTCCGCGGCTTCCGCATCGAACTGGGCGAGATCGAGCACGTGCTGACCGGGCACCCCGCGGTGGCCCAGGCGGCGGTCGTCGTGCGCGACGACCAGAAGGGCGAACAGCGCCTGGTCGCCTACGTGGCACCCGACCCGGACGCCGCGGTGGCCGATGCCGACGCCCAGGTGGACGAGTGGCGCCAGGTCTACGACGAGAGCTACGCCGACTCCGCCGAACAGGCCTGGGGCGAGGACTTCCAGGGCTGGAAGTCGGTGTACGACGGCGAGCCGATCCCCGTGGAGCAGATGCGCGAGTGGCGTGACGCGGCGGTGGCACAGGTGCTGCGCTTCGCCCCGCGCCGGGTGCTGGAGGTCGGTGTCGGCTCCGGCCTGCTCCTGGCCGGGATCGTCGGCGAGGTCGAGGAGTACTGGGGCACCGACATCTCGGCCACGGTCGTGGACCGGCTCCGGGCACAGACCGGGCAGGCCGGCCACGCGGACCGGGTCCGGCTGGCCGCGCAACCCGCCCACGACGTCTCGGGGCTGCCCCGCGAGGCCTTCGACACCATCGTCGTCAACTCGGTGGTGCAGTACTTCCCGAGCGCCGCCTACCTGGACCTCGTGCTGGGCGAGTTGATGGACCTCCTCGCTCCGGGTGGCCGGCTGATCGTCGGTGACGTCCGCAACGCCGCCACGCTGCGGCTGCTGACGACCGCGGAGAAGCGGGCCGCGCAGCCGCACGCCTCGCACGAGGAGATACGGGCGCTCGTCGAGCAGGCGCTGCTCGCCGAGCGGGAGCTGGTGGTGGCCCCGGAGTGGTTCACCGAATGGGCCGCGGACCGCGCCGCCGGCGTCGACATCCGGCTCAAGGAGGGGCACGCCCACAACGAGCTGACCCGGCACCGCTACGAGGTCGTCCTGCACAAGCGGCCGGCCGCCGTCCTCGACCTGGCCGAGGTGCCCGCCCTGGCGTGGGGCCGCGACGTGACCGACCCGGCGCAGCTGGCCGGCCGGACGGGCGACGGCCCGGTCCGGGTGACCGGGATACCCAACGCGCGGCTGGTCGAGGAGGCCGCCGCCGCGTCCGCCTCCGGCGTCATGGCCTCCCACGCCCCACAGGGCGCGGCGGTGGATCCGCAGGAGATCGCCGACGGTGCCCGCCGGCAGGGCGGGGAGGCCGTCCTCACCTGGTCCGCCGAGGCCGCCCACTGCTTCGACGCGGTACTGCTGCCCGAGCCGAAGGCCGTCGGCGGAGGATTCGTCCCCGGCCCCGCCACCGGGCGGATGCGGATCAACGCCCCCGCCCTGGCCAAGTCGATCGGCCCCCTCCTGGCCGAACTGCCCGAGTACCTGCGCGAACGCCTGCCCGACTACATGGTCCCGGCCACCGTGGTGCCGCTCGCGGAGATCCCGCTGAATCCGGCCGGCAAGCTCGACCGGCGCGCGCTGCCCGCGGACCACACCACCACCGTGAGCAGCGGCGAGCCGCGCAACTCCCACGAGGAGAAGCTGTGCGCCCTGTTCGGCGAGCTGCTGGGTCTGGAAAGGGTGGGGATCGACGACGACTTCTTCGTGCTCGGCGGGCACTCGCTGCTGGCCACCCGGCTCAGCGCCCGCATCCGCAAGCAGTTCGGCCTCGACGTGCCGCTGCGGACGATCATCCAGTACCCGACCGTCGCCGAGCTGGCGGCGCTGGTGCTCATCGGCGGCATCCCCGACGACCACAACGGTTCCTTCGAGGTCGTGCTGCCGCTCAACAGGGACCCCGGCACGGGCAAGCCGCCGGTGTGGTTCCTGCACGGCGGAGGCGGACTCGGCTGGGCGTACTTCACCTTCGTCCCCTACGTCCAGGACCGCCCGGCCTACGCCCTGCAGTCCCGCGGCTCCAACGGCACCGACCCGCTGGCCGGTTCGGTCCAGGAGATGGTCGACGACTACCTCGCCGAGATCCTCCGCATCCAGCCGGAAGGCCCCTTCCACCTCGTCGGCTGGTCCTACGGCGGCCCGATCGCGCACGCCCTCGCGGTGGAACTGGACCGGCTCGGGCACCGGGTCGACCTCGTCGCCGTACTGGACGCCCAGCCCGCGACCACCCATCCGGAGAGCGGGTTCAAGCAGGTCTCCGGCAGGACGCCGGACCTGTACCGGGCGGACGTCGAGGAGGTCTTCGGCCAGTTCATGAACACCCGCAGCATGGACAGCTTCCTGGACACCATGTCGAAGGTGGGCGCCAACAACCTCAACAAGATGGGCGACTTCGAATCACCGGTCTACCGCGGTGACCTGCTGTACTTCAACGCCAGGCTCGACAAGACCGAGGAGGTCTCCTCCTGGGGGCCCGACTGGCGGCCGCACGTCCTCGGCTCCATCGAGGAGCACGCGGTGGACGCCACGCACCACGACCTGCACATGCCCAGGCCGGCGGGCCAGATCATGAGCGTCATCGCCGAGCGGCTGGCGCGGTGACCGGCACCGCGGGGCCCGGACGGGAGCGGGACCGGCCCGTGCTGGTGTGCGCGCCGTTCGCCGGAGCGGGGCCGTCGTTCTTCCACCCGTGGCGGGCGCTGTCCGCCGGCCGGTGGCGCGTGGTCCCGGTCGAACTGCCCGGCCGCGAACGGCTGATCCTGCACACGCCGTACCGCAACGTCGTGGAGGCGGCCCGCAACGCGGTCGACGACGTCGTCGCCGAGGCCGGGGAGGGCGCGCGGATCTCACTGTTCGGGCACAGCCTGGGCGCGGTGCTCGCCTACGAGCTGACGCATCTGCTGACCGCGCGCGGCGTCGCCGTCGAACGGCTCGTCGTGAGCGGCTCGCCGGGTCCGTGGACGCAGCGGGCCAGACGCGCGACCGGCCTGCCCGACGAGGAGTTCCTCGCCCGGGTCGAGGAGTTCGCCGGCTTCCGGCACGAGGCCCTGGACCATCCGGAGATGCGGGAGCTGATCCTGCCCGTGCTCCAGGCCGACTGCGAGATGCACGAGAACTACGTGCCGAGCACCGACGAACCGGTCACGGTGCCGATCTGCTCCCTCCGGGGCGCCCGCGACGGTCTGGTCGGCGCGGACCAGGCACACGAGTGGCGGAAGGCGACCACCGGCGCCTTCAGCTACGCGGAGTTCCCCGGCGACCACATGTACCTGGTGGACCACGGCCGCGAGGTACTGGACCTGATCGGGAGCGAGTCCGCCCCAGCCTGCCCACCGTTCGACAAGGATGCCGAGGAGAGCGCCACATGGACGAGCCCATCGTCAGCCTGACCGACCCCGAGTTCGTGGAGGACCCGGTCTGCGCCTACGCGCGCCTGCGGGAGCGGTCCCCGCTCGTCCGCGTCGGCTTCCCCGGCGGGCCGCGCGTGTGGCTGATCACGCGCAACGAGGACATCAAGACGGCGCTGAGCGACCCGCGGCTCGTCGTGGACCACACCAACGTTCCGGGCCACCGCGGACCCAGCCTGGTGGACCAGATGGTCGCGTCCCTCGACCTGCCGGACGAGTTCCGGGACTACGTCGCGGCCAACATGATGCTCAAGGACGGCCGGGACCACGCGCGCCAGCGCCGCCTCGTCACCCCGGCGTTCACCGTCCGGCGCATCAAGGAGCTGCGCCCGCGCATCGAGGAGATCTCCGCCCGCCTCCTGGACGACCTGGCCCGCGAGGGGAGCGGTGACCTCATCGAGGACTACTCCTCCCCCTTGACCGGGACCGTCATCTGCGAACTCATCGGCATCGACGAGGCCGACCAGCCCCAGGTGCGCACGTGGATGAACGACTACGCCGACGCCGACGCCGACCTCGCCGGGAGCGCCCAGGGCATGGTCGACTACGTGCGCAAGCTCATCGTGCGCCGCAGGGCGGAACCCGCGGACGACATGATCTCCACTCTGGTGCAGACGAGCGACGAGGACGGCGACCGGCTCAGCGAGGCCGAGATCATCTCGATGGTGCTCCTCGTGGTGAACAACGGGCACCACTCCACGTCCCACTTCATCCCCAACGCGGTCCTCGCGCTCCTCGACAACCCCGACCAGCTGGCCCTGCTGAGGGCCAGGCCACAGGCGCTGCCACACGCCGTCCACGAGCTGATGCGGGTGGCGAACCCCGTCCCGGCCGCCGGCCCCCGCTACGCCACGGAGGACTTGGAGTTCGCCGGGACGCCGATCCGCCGGGGTGACGCCCTCATCGGCTCCCTGGTCTCCGCCAATCACGACCCGGACGTCTTCCCCGAGCCCGGGCGGTGCGACGTGGAGCGCGTCCTGCCGCGCGGACGGAGCCACCTGGCCTTCGGCGCGGGCCCGCACTACTGCACCGGCGCGGCCCTGGCCAACCTGGAGGGCGAGATAGCCATCGACCACCTGATGCTCCGGCGCGACACGCTGGAGGTCACCGTGGACCGCGCCGACCTGACCTACACCGAGGCCACCCCCGGCGGCGCGCGGCTGCTCGACGCGCTTCCGGTGCGGCTGTGAGCGGCTGACCGGCCCCCTGCGCGCCAGGGCCCCCGGACGCGGCGGCGTCCGGGGGCCCGGTTCACGGGCGGCGGCGCGTCAGCGCCCCCGCCGGTCCTTCACGAGGTCGCCCAGCCGGTCCACGCCCAGGCCGATCTCCTTCGGGGTGAGCACGCTGAAGGAGAGCCGGGCCTGGTGGAATCCCGAGGTGCCGGCGTAGAAGTGGTGCATGGGCGTCCACAGCACGCCGAACTTGGAGGCCGAGTACTCGAGCATCTCCTCGTCCGCCACGAACGGCAGGGTGACGACGACGAACATCCCGCCCTGCGGCGCGTTCCACGAGACGTCCCGCGGCCGTCCCGGCACCGGCGGGAAGACCGACGCGAGCCGGTCGAGCACGGTGGCCAGGTTCCGCCGGTAGACGCCGGCCTCCCGGGCGGTGGCGCGCTTGAGGCTGAACCCGTTCTCGATCAGGTATCCGCCGATCACCGCCTGGGCGACGGTCGAGGTGTTCAGCGTCACCATGCTCTTCAACTTGGCGAGGTGGTCGGCGAGGAGCACCGGGCCGGCGGCGCGGTCCCCCGCCGAGGAGACGGGCTGGTCCGCGATGATGTAACCCACCCGGGCACCGGCGAAGGCGGACTTGGCGAAGGACCCGAGGTGGATCACCTGGCGGTGCTCGTCCAGGGACTTGAGCATGGGCCGCCGCGAACCGCCGGCCGAGAAGAAGGAGTAGGGATTGTCCTCCAGCACGAGGATCTTCTCCCGCCGCGCCAGCGCCAGCAGGGCGACCCGGTCCGCCGTCGACATGCTCGCGCCACTCGGATTGGCGAAGTCCGGGACGACGTAACAGGCGCGCGGACGCAGCCCCTCGCGCCGCGCCGCGGCTATCTGCCGTTCCAGGTCGTCCAGGTCGATGCCGCCCGTGCCCTCCCGGACGGGACGCAGGGGTGCGCCGGCCACGCGGGCCGCGCCGATGAACCCCACGTAGTTGGGCTCCGCCGCCAGGATGACGTCGCGGCCGTCCCGGACCAGGGCGCGCAGCAGGATCACCATCGCCTCCTGGCAGCCGGTGGTCACCACGATGCTCTCCGGGTCCACGGTCAGCCCCTCGTCGACCTCCAGTTGACGGGCTATCAGTTCGTGGATGAAGCCTTTGGTCCGGCCGTACTGGAAGAAGGTGCGCCGCACCTGCTCGGCGGGGAGGCCGACCTCGTCCTCCAAGTGGCGCCGGAAGGTCGTGAGATGACGGGACAGGTCCTCGACGTCGTAGAAACCCTCGAACGGGCGGCCGGCGGAGAAGGAGACGGCGCTCGGGTAGCGTCCGGCGAGCTCGTTGAGCAGGGTCATGGAGGTCAGCGCGGGGTCGTCCACCGACTCGTGCAGGTCCGTGATGCTCAGGAACGCGGGCGCCGGGTGTACGGCCATAGTCACGCCATCCTCATCCGTTGGACACGTTGGACACGTTGCACACGTTGGACACATCGGGCACGTCGCGTGGGGCCGGAGCCGTGGGGGCGCCCTGGACAGGAGGGGGCAGCCGCGCTCGGCCGGGTTCCGCACCGGGGAGACGGGCGCCGCCGCGACGCCTGTGCCCGCAGGGGCACGGCACGCGGTGCCTCGTCGGGCCCTCATATTAGACGCGTGACCTGACGCACCGCAGTGCTTCGCGGCGCATGCCGGGACGGGGGAGGAATTCCGCGGGATTCCGCGGGATTCCGCGGTGCGCGCCGATCCGCCACGGCACGGGTGGGCGCGCTTGTGCCTGTCCCGTCAGCGGGACACACCGGGAAGCGACAAGGCCCGCCCTCCCTTCCCGGTGCTCGCCGGAGCCCCGGGGACGGCGCGGGGAACATTGACACCCTTCCGCGCGGCGGACAGAGTGTTGAACCGCCGGGGAACCGGCGAAAAGGCGCGGGGGAGTTCCGCTGCGACCGGCCGGCGACAACCGGCCGAAGGACCGCCGGCGGACCCGAATTCCGTTCCCGCACGCCGTGAACGCCACCCGTGAACCGCGTCCGCCGGTACGAGACCACATCGCCGGGCGGTCGCCTCCCGTCGACCACGCCCGAGCTGCCGGCGACACCGCGCCGGCACCCCGGCCCTCCACTTTTCCACGTCCGGAGCCGTAATCCGCCGAAGCCCGTGAAGCGGGAATCCGCGACGGTTCCGCGAACGTGTCCCGCAAGTCGGCATCACCTCACAACCCGAAAAGGAAGTGACGCATGAACACACTGGGAGAGGGCGTTCTGGAGAAGGCCGCGGCGGAATACGCCGAACAGGGCTTCTCCATCATCCGCGGCGTCGTGCCGCGGGATCTGCTGGACGAGGTGCGTGCCCACGTCGACTGGCTCACCGGCAAGTACCCGGATCTGCGTCCCGAGCACCTGCACCACCCGTTGATCCGCAATGACGCCTTCTGGGCCCGGCTGGTCTCCGACTCCCGCCTGGTGGACATCGCGGAGTTCTTCCTCGGGCCCGATCTCGCGTGCTTCACCGCCCACTACATCTGCAAGCCCCCGTACGACGGGCAGCCCGTGCTGTGGCACCAGGACGGCGCGTACTGGACGCTGAGCCCGATGGAGGCGCTGACGGTGTGGCTGGCCGTCGACGAGAGCACCACCGAGAACGGCTGCCTGCGGATGATCCCCGGGAGCCACGAACTGCCGCTGCACAAGCCGCGGGTGCGCACCGACCAGCCCAACATGCTCTTCTCCAGCTCCGACGAGACGCTGGTGCAGGAGTGGGTGGACAAGCGCGGTGTCGTGGACATCGAGCTCCAGCCGGGTGACGTGTCGATCCACCACCCCCACCTGCTGCACTACTCGGAGGCGAACACCTCCGCCAAGCGGCGCTGCGGTCTGGACATCGGTTACATCTCGACGGCCACGCGGATCCACAGCGAGGGCGTCTACCTCGACCCGCTGCTCGTGCGCGGGACCGACGCCGCCGGCCGCAACCAGTACCGCCCCTTCCCGGTCTACCAGGAGGGCGAGACGATCCCCTTCGCCGGCCGTGAGGAGTGGAACGAGCAGGTGGCCGTGCGCAACGAGGCGCTGCCGTCGAACTCCTGGGACCTGGCGCAGGAGAGCCCGATCGAGACGACCCGGCACATGATCGACCGGCTGCGCGAAGGCACCGTCAAGAGCTGACCACACGCACCGGCCGATGGCCCGCCGCTCGTCCGCGGTGGGCCATCGGCCGGTCGGCTGCGGCGCCGCCGCGTCGTTCACCAGTCGAACGTCTCCCCGTCGCCCCGCTTCTCGACACAGTACGTGCGAAAGGCCCGGGCCTTGGCCACCATGTCGTCGTCGCCGGTCAGGCGCGCGGCCTCCACGTACCAGTCGAAGGCCGCCGTGGCGTGCGCGTGCCGCTCGAAGTGCAGCTCGGCGAACCGGCGGAAGGCCGGCCGCATCGTCTCCGGGGTGAACTCCCGCCCCGACTCGATGAGATCGCCGAGCTCGGCGTCGGTCGGCTCGGGCCGCTCGACGATGCGGACCGGCTCGGTCGCGGGTACCTCGTTGCGGATCTCGATCGGCTCCTCGGAGTCCGCGAAATCCAGGCACAGGGACAGCCGCGCGGTCCCGGAGGTGCTGCGTGCGGAGTGCGGGTCGGTCGAGTGGATCTTCCAGACCTCACCGCGGCGGATGTGGTACACGGACTCGTTCTCGGAGTGCAGGGACTCCTCGCTGGTGCGCAGCGGAACCTGGAGCCGGGTGCCCGGCTCGGAGAACTCGAGGAAGTCCACGTGCGGCGAGATCAGCCCGTCCCGGAGGCTGAAGACACGCACCCACTGCAACCGGTCCAGGGGGAAGTTGTCGGTCACCAGCGCCATGATGTTCGGCAGCCGCTTGCCCAGATCCGTCAGGGTCAGCCGGCCGTCGTGCGGACGGAACGCGGTGTCGGAGTCGGCGCCCGTTCCGTTCGCCAGCACATGCGACGACCATGAGCCGAACGTGAAGGCGTCATAGTCTCCCCCGTAGTCGTGGTGGTCCACGACCGACAACTCGGATTCCAGGTCGTACGCGTCGATGGGCAACACCGCAAGCCGTTGCGACTTGAGCAAGGAAATCCCCTCCGGCAGATGGTTGTTTCAGACGAACTTCGACGAGCGCGGAGGTTCGTGGGCGCCCTCCGGGGCGTCACAGTAATTCTTCGAAAATGCGATGGCAATGACGTGGCCGCCAGGGCTGCGACTAGCGCCCGAAGCCGGTCCGGAACGTCGATCCGCTCGCCCGGAAGCACCAGGGATGGCACGATGGGCAGCCTGAACTTCCCCTGGTGGACGCCGTCCACGGGGCTCGTCGCCGCCTTGTCCCGGCGCGCCCACGGTGTCCCGTCGGCGGGACAACCGGTCGCCGCCGAAGGTTAGCGGCGCCCGGTCCATGCCTATCGAAATTCAATTCCGGGCTTTAATCTCGTCCGGTGACCGAGATTCAGTGAACTTCCCGCACGGCATGTGAATGCCCCCCGAAACGGGCCTTTGTGTCCCTCGGAGAAAGGAAAAGGTGGCGATGGAATCGCGACCGCGGGCTCACCGGCAAGGTGGACACCACGAGGCGACCGAGGCGCACGCAGCAGCCGATGGCGCGCCCGAGGCGCTCGTGCAGGAGGTCTGCGCGCTGTGGGCGGAGCACCTCGCAGGCAGCGAGGTCGGGGCGGACGACGACTTCTTCGCACTCGGCGGCAACTCCCTGACCGGGATCGCGATCATCGACCGGGTCAAGCGCGACCACGGTGTCGAGCTGTCGGTGCGCGACTTCTACCTGGCCCAGACCCCCGCCCGGGTCGCCGCGCTCATCGCGCGGGGAAAGGCGCTGACATGAGGCTGACGCCCGGCGCCGCACGCGACATCGACCTCGACCGCGTCGACCTGTTCGACCTCGACCTCTACACCCACGGCGACCCCCATCCCGTCTGGGACGCCATGCGCGCCGAGGCCCCGCTGCACCACCAGGTCCTGGCCGACGGGCGGGAGTTCTGGTCCGTGACGCGCTACGAGGACGTCTGCCGGGTGCTCGGCTCCCATCAGGAGTTCACCTCCGAACGCGGCACCGTCGTCACCCACCTCGGCGTCGACGACGTCGCGGCGGGCAAGCTGATGACCTCCACCGACCCGCCCCGGCACACCCAGGTCCGCAGGGCGATCGGCTCCCGGCTCACGGCGCGCGCCGTGGCCCCCTGGGAGGACCGGATCCGGCAGGCGATCGTGAAGTTCCTCGAACCGGCGCTGGACGGCTCGGTCTTCGACCTGGCCGAGCGGGCACTGCTCCTGCCGGCGATCGTCACCGGGCCGCTGCTCGGCATCCCGGAGCGCGACTGGGACGAACTCGTGCAGCTGACCGCGATGGTGACGGCCCCCTCGGACCCGCACTTCCGGCAGGGCGGCGAAGCCGCGACGCTCGCCATCTCCCACCACGAACTCGTCGCCTACGTCACCGCGTGGGTCAAGCAGCGCCGCGCGGCCGGGGGCGAGGACTCGAGCCTGCTCGACCACCTCATGAGCGTGCGCGCGGGCGAGGCGCCACTGACCGACGAGGAGATCGCCCTCAACGGCTACAGCATCCTCCTCGGCGCCAACGTGACGACCCCGCACACCGTCTCGGGCACGGTGCTCGCCCTCGTCGAACGGCCCGAGCAGTTCGAGAAGGCCCAGGCCGACCCGTCACTCGTGCCGAACCTGGTGGAGGAGGGGCTGCGCTGGACCTCGGCCGCCTGCAACTTCATGCGGTACGCCGTCGGCGACACCCGGATCGGCGGCGGCACCGTCCCGGCCGGCGGAGCGGTCGTCGCGTGGATCGGGTCGGCCAACCGGGACGCCGCCCAGTTCACCGACCCCCACACCTTCGACATCACCCGGACCGGCGCCAAGCGCCAGGTCGCGTTCGGGTTCGGCTCGCACTTCTGCATCGGCGCGCCGCTGGCCCGGATGACCCTGCGCGTCTTCTTCGAAGAGCTCCTCCAGCGCTGCGGATCGATCGAGGTCGCCGGCGAACCCGAGCACCTGCGGTCGTACTTCATCGCCGGCATGACCCACCTCCCCGTCGTCGTCCAGGAACGCAGGACGCCATGACATCCGGATCCGCCACCGTCACCTCACCCTGGTTCGTCCGGCCGCCGTCCGGCACCCGCCACCCCGCAAGGATCTTCTGCTTCCCCTTCTCCGGAGCCGGCGCCTCGGCGTTCAGCGCCTGGCCGGCCGCGATCGACGGGGCCGAGGTCTGTCCGGTGCAGTTCCCCGGCCGGGAGAGCCGGATGGCCGAGCCGCACTACGGCACCTACGAGGAACTCGCCGACGCGCTCGCCGAGGCGCTGGTGCCGCTGCTCGACCGGCCGTTCGCGTTCTTCGGGCACTGCGCGGGGGCACTGCCCGCCTTCGAGACCGTGCTCCGCCTCGCCGACCGGGGCCTGCCCCTGCCGGAGTGCCTGTTCGTGTCGGGCCAGCCCGCGCCGCACCACGCCTCGCGCGACCGCATGCTCGCCATGACCGAGGCCCAACTCCGGGCCGAACTGGAGTCGTTCCTGCGCGACCGGGGGATCGAGCCGCGGCCGGACATGGTGGACATGGGCCTGGCGGTGCTGCTCCGCGACCACGCCGCCGCGGGCGCCTACCGGCGCACGGAGCCGGTGACGCTCCCGTGTCCGGTCGTCGTCCTGCACTGGCGGGACGACCCCGACGTGGACCCGGACGACCTGGAGGCCTGGCGTCCCTACGCGGAGTCGGTCGACGTCCGGGTCGTCGACGGCGGTCACTACGACTTCATGCACGCGCCCGACGCACTGGTGACGTCGCTGGGCTCCTGGCGCTGAACGCGGCTTGACCGCCCGTGCATGGCCACGGGCCCGGAGACCGGAAAGGATTCGTATGAGTGGCCCAGCCACCGGTATCGCCGTCATCGGGATGTCGTGCCGCTTCCCCGGAGTGAGCGGCCCGGGGGAGTTCTGGCGCCTGCTGCTCGACGGCCGGTCGACCGTCGGCACGTTCCCCGAGCAGCGGGCGGCCGGCGCCCCGAGCCCGGCCCATCCCGACACCGGCACCCTGCGGGCGGGTTCGTTCTTCGACGCCATCGACGCGTTCGACGCGGAGTTCTTCGGCCTCGACGCGGCGGAGGCGGCCGCCATGGACCCCGTGCAGCGGCTGGGGCTCGAACTGGCCTGGGAGGCCGTCGAGGACGCCCGGATCCCGGCGGGCGCGCTCGCGGGCCGCGAGATCGACGTGGTGGTCGGCAGTGCGCCCTCCGGATACGAGGCGCTGCGCAGATCGTCCGGCAGCGACCGGGACGACCACCACGCCGCGCTCGGCTCCGCCGGTGCGCTGATCGCCAACCGGATCTCCAGCCTGTTCGACGTCCGCGGCATGAGCTATTGCGCGGACTCCGGCCAGTCCTCCTCCCTGGTGGCGCTGGCGCTGAGCTGCGACCGGATCCACAGCGGCGCGGTCGACGCGGCGCTGGCCGGCGGCGTCGAGCTGATCGCCGATCCGGAGTCGGGACTGGGCCTGGCGAACATGGGCGCCTTGTCGCCCGACGGCCGCTGCTTCGCCTTCGACGCCCGCGCCAGCGGCTTCGTCCGGGGCGAGGGCGGAGCGTTCGTGCTGCTCAAGCGGCTCGACCTCGCCATCGCCGACGGTGACCACATCTACGCGGTGGTGCGGGGCTGGAGCGTCGGCAGCGGGGGCGCCACCGCCCGGATGCCGGATCCCAGCCCCGGCGCCCAGGCGGCGACCGTGCTGTCCGCCCTGACCCGCGCGGACGTCCCCTTCGACAGCGTCGACTACGTGGAGGCCCACGGCACGGGCACACGCCTGGGCGACCCGGCCGAGGCGTCCGGCCTGCGCGAGGTGTTCCGGGCGACCGGCCGCGGCCGGCCCC
>NZ_JAPSKN010000001.1 GCF_031181705.1 Streptomyces sp. | reverse complement strand
CCCGCTGGTCGTCCTGGTCGGCCCGATGGGCGTGGGCAAGTCCACCGTCGGGCAGCTGCTCGCCGAGCGGCTCGGGGTCTCCTACCGGGACACCGACGACGACATCGTCGCCGAACAGGGCCGGACCATCGCCGAGATCTTCGCCGACGAGGGAGAGGCCGCCTTCCGCGCGATCGAGGCGCGGGCGGTGGCCCGCGCCCTCGCCGGGCACGACGGTGTGCTCGCGCTGGGCGGCGGAGCGGTCGTCGAAGTGCGGACCCGGGCGCTGCTGTCCGGGCTGCCGGTGGTCTTCCTCGACGTCGACGCCGGCGAGGCGGTCCGGCGGATCGGCCGGGACCCGGGCCGGCCGCTGCTGGCCGGCGATCCGCACCGGCGCTGGCGCGCGCTGGCCGCGGCCCGCCGCCCTCTCTACGCGGAGGTCGCCCGGGCGGTGGTCGACACCACCGGGCGCGCTCCGGAGGGTGTCGTGGAGGCCGTGCTGGCCGCGCTGGCTCCGCACGCGGCGCGGGCCTGAAGGCCCGTATACGAGAATTCCCCGCCACTCGGCGGGGATTTCTCGTGTGGCCGGGCGGCGGTCACTGCCGGGCGGCGAGGAAGTCGTGCAGCAGCCGTTCCTCCTCGGCGGTGAGCGGGAGCCCGAAGGTGGTGCGCACCACGTCCACGGTCTCGTGCGGGCGCAGCACGCGCAGGCGCTGCTCACCGCTGCGGTACTCGGTGATGAACTCGTTGTTCTTCAGCCGGTACCGTTCCTCGTCGTTGGCCCGCTGGACCACGAGCTGCCCCACGAAGGGCGAGCCCGGGCGGGTGGAGCTGACGTAGTGGGCGGCCTGGAAGTCGACGGCGTACTGGGGTTCGGTGCGGAAGGCGTAGATGTCGAACCAGCCTTCGGGCCGCCGGTACTGCAGGAGCCAGTGGCCGTCCTCGGTCGTCAGCCGCCACGACCAGCCGGCGACGGTGCTCTCCGCTTCGGGCTGCAATGCGAGGGGTTCGATGAGCGCGGCGTAGCCGTAGCCGGGGTCGGCCAGCCACACGGTGTCGTCCGCCCGCACCAGCAGGGCCGTGTGGGAGCGGAACCGGCGCTTGTCGCTGCCCTCGCGGATGCGGACCAGGAGCCGGGTGACCGGGAAGCCGAAGCGGTCGAGCGCGGCGGCGAACAGCAGGTTCGTCTCGTAGCAGTACCCGCCGCGGCCCGCCTGGACGATCTTGCGCTGGACGGCGTCGATGTCGAGGGAGATCGTGCGCCCCAGGGCGATGTCGACGTTCTCGAAGCAGACGGAGTCCCGGTGGGCGCGGTGCAGGGCACGCAGCGTCGCGAGCGAGGCGTCGCGCGGCCCGCGGTAGCCGATGCGGGCGAGGTAGGCGTCGAGGTCGAGGTGTTTGCTGCCCCACTCCGGGGAGTCGTCGACCACGAGGGGCAGACCTGAGGTGTCCATGAGCGTCCTTCCGCCGGTGCGAAGGGTGGGCCGGGTCGCACGGCGGTGCGGCGCGCGGCCCGTCCGGGTGCCGCACGCCGCGCGCCGCGCCGGGGGGAGTGTCACCACTCCACGCGGACGTCGTACTCCTTCACCCACGCGTCGAACTCGACCAGCCGCTCCATCACGGCCCGCATGCCCCACAGGCCGCCGAGACCCGCGTAGGACTCGACGGGCCTGTCCAGCAGCTTGCGGATGCCCTCGGCCGGCACGAGGTCGAGCACGGGCGAACCGTCGAGCAGGGCCTCGACCTTGGCGCGCAGGGCCCGCACGTACTCCACGTCCTGGGTGGACGGGTAGGGGCTCTTCTTGCGTTCCAGTACCGACTCGGGCAGGACGTGGGCGGCGGCGGCGCGCAGCAGGCTCTTCTCGCGGCCGTCGAAGGTCTTCATCGCCCACGGCACGTTGAAGACGTACTCCACCAGCCGGTGGTCCGTGAACGGCACCCGGACCTCCAGGCTGGCGGCCATGCTGATGCGGTCCTTGCGGTCGAGGAGGAAGTTCTCCCAGCGGCTGATGTTGAGGTACGACAGCTCCCGCATCCGCGCCTCCTGGGCGGACTCGCCCTCCAGGCGCGGCACTTCGGCGAGCGCCTCGGCGTACCGCTTGGCGACGTACTCGTCGAGGCCGAGCCGGTCCCAGAGGCCGATCTCCTTCATGGTGTCCAGGCCGCCGAGCCGGCGCCAGGCGTCGTACCAGGGGAAGGTGTCGCCCTCCACGGCCTCCTTGTCGAAGAACCAGTTGTAGCCGCCGAAGAGCTCGTCCGCGGTCTCGCCGGACAGGGCGACCGTCACCTGCTCCTTGAGGGCCTTGCACAGGTGGTAGAGGGAGTGCTCCATGTCGCCGGTGGAGATGGGCAGGTCCTGGGCGCGCAGCACCCGCATGCGCACGTCCTCGTCGAGGACGTGGTGGTTCTCCAGCTCGACGATGACGTGCTCGGCGCCGGACTGCCGGGCCACGTCGACGGCGTACGGCGTGTCCGGGTCCATCCAGATGCCGTTGCCGCGGAAGTTCTCCTCGTTGTTCTTGAAGTCGATGGAGAAGGCCTTGATGCGTTCCTGCTTGCCCTGGTCGCGGAAGACCTTGGCGGCCAGGGCGGTGATGGCGCTGGAGTCGAGGCCGCCGGAGAGCAGGGTGCCCACCTTGACGTCGGCGATGAGCTGGCGTTCGACGATGTCCTCGAGGAGTTCGCGGACGCGGGTGACGGTGGTGTCGAGGTCGTCGGTGTGCGGGCGGGCCTCAAGCTGCCAGTAGGTGCGGGTGGTGTGGCCGCCGCGGTGGAAGCGCACGACGGTGCCGGGCACGACTTCGTGCATGCCCTTGAAGACGGCGTGGCCGGGGGTGTTGATGATGGCGAAGATCTCCGCCAGGCCCTCGCGGTCCACGACCGCCTCGGCGTCGGGGTGGGCCAGGATGGCCTTGGCCTCGGAACCGAACAGCACGCCGTCGCGTGTCGGGTAGTAGAAGAGGGGCTTGACGCCCATGCGGTCGCGGACCAGGAGCAGTTCCTCGGTGCGCGGGTCCCACAGCGCGAGGGCGTACATGCCGTTGAGGCGTTCGGCGAAGTGCTCGCCCCACTCCAGGTAGGCGTGCAGGACGACCTCGGTGTCGCTGGAGGTGCGGAAGGCGTGGCCGAGGCCGGCGAGTTCCTCCTTCAGCTCGCGGTAGTTGTACACCTCGCCGGTGTAGGCGAGGACGGGCAGGCCGTCGGTCTCGCCGGTGACGTGCATGGGCTGGCGGCCGCCCTCCAGGTCGATGATGGAGAGCCGGCGGTGGCCGAGGACCGCGTGCGGTGACATCCACACGCCGCGGTCGTCGGGTCCCCGGCACGCCAGCGTCTCCGTCATGGCCGACGCCGTCGCGCCGTGTGCCGTCAGGTCGTGGTCGTAGGCGACCCAGCCTGCGAGTCCGCACATCGAAGTCCCAGTCCTTTCGTTGCTGTGGTGGTGTATGGCCGGGGGTGTTCAGGGCCGCGGCACCCAGCCGGCGCGGTCCCAGTACGCCAGGTGGGCCTGGGCCGACACCGTGCCGATCCGTGCCACCCGCTCGCCGCCGAGGACCATCACGGTGGGCCGGTCGGGGGTGAACACCGGCCAGTCGGGAGCGTGTTCACTGCTCGGGGTCCTGCCGCGGGCGAAGGAGGCCACCAGGTCGATCAGCGCGTTCGAGATCCGCCGCTCCAGCGGTCCGTTCCCGTAGAAAGGTGCGTTGACCGGCAGCGCGAACGTCCCGAAGAGGAACTTCGCGACGGCCTCGTGCGGGGTGGTGCCGGCGTACGGCGGCCTGAGCGGGTGGGCGAACTCCATCAGGTACTGCGGGGAGGCGGCCGGGTCCCGCTCGCGGGCGTGCCGTTCGGCCAGCCGCACGATCTGGTAGCGGAACAGTCCGTCGCCCCACACCTGCGTCCACACCGACACCGGGTCGACGGGCAGGCCCTCCGCCCGCGACGCCCGGCGGTAGTGGGCGATGCAGTCCGCCACCTGCTCGTCGGTGACCTTGGCGGCGCCCTTCTCGAGCACCTCGCGGACGGCCGCGCGCAGTCCGGCCTCGTCGGCCGGGTGCGGGCCGGGGTAGGGGTAGCCGGGGCCGGTGGTGAAGAAGGAGCCCTCGGTGCGGCAGTAAATCGGCATCATGGGGACGCCGGGCGTGGGCAGCGCGTGGTCGTAGCCGCGCATCCACCGCCCGTCGACGACCGGGCCCCGGTACTCCCGGCCGCCCTCCACGAACCGCTCGGTGGGGCGGCCCGCGTACACCTCCTCCCAGGCGTCCCGCAGTTCGGCGGCCGGTACGCCGCGCAGCCCCGGGACGGTCGTGCCGAAGCGGCGTGCGAGGTGTTCGTAGACCCGGCGGGACTCCTCGGGGGTGGTCGAACTGGCGGGCTCCCAGACGTGTTTGACGCTGATCGGGATGATCCTGCGGATGATGTCGCGCAGTTCGGGCAGCAGGGCCAGCTGCCAGGTGCTGGAGCCGCCCGCCGAGGTGCCGGCGACGGTGATGTTCCCGGGGTCGCCGCCGAACGCGCCGGCGTTGTCCCGGACCCAGCGCACGAGCGCGGCCTGGTCCTGCAGGCCCCAGTTGGCGCAGGAGCCCGTGCGCGGGTCGGTGAGCTCCTCGTGCAGTCCCCAGCCGAACGCGCCCAGACGGTAGTTGAAGGTGATGACGACCATCCGGCCGTGGACGGCGGTGCGCGCACCGTCGTAGTCGGGCTCGCTGCCCGATCCGAGCATCCAGCCGCCGCCGTGGATGTAGACCAGGACCGGCAGACGGCCGTCCACGTCCGGGGTCCACACGTTGGCGTACAGGCTGTCCTCGCTGCTGTCGGGCAGGTAGTCGCCCTGGAGCGAGGGGGCGGCGAAGACGGTGGCGTCCCGTACGCCCTGCCACGGCTCGGGCGGCCGGGGCGAGGAGAACCGCAGCGGGCCCACCGGCGGAGCCGCGTAGGGCACGCCCCGGAAGACGGTGAGTCCGTCGGTCCGCTCCCCCGCCACTCGTCCCGCCGTCGTCCGGACGACCACTGTGCGACTGGGCATTGGTGAACCTCACTTCCCGCCTCGGCGTTGTCGGGGGCGGCGCGGCGCGCACCATGGAGCACAGGGATCGTCGCTCCGGTGCCGGGCCGGCCGCCAACCGCCGGTCACTACTCCGTCAAGTCAGGCCGCGTCCGCCGCGCGGGTGCGGTGCGGCGGGGCGACGGGGCCGGGCGCGGACAGCAACCGGTCGGGCGGAGCGGTCAGTTCGCGGCCGGTCAGGGCGCGCAGGGTGCGGTAGGCGGAGGCGTCGCCGGCGAGCACACCGCCGCGCAGGATCCGCCCCTCCGGGTCGAGTACGAGCTTGGCGTACGTGCCGGCGCCGTCGTCGCGCAGGACGTACTCCAGGGCGCCCTCGCTCTCGGCGTGGGCGTCGCCGAAGCTGGCCACGTCGACACCGAGGAGTTTCAGTTTGGTGGCGGTGTCGGGGTCGGTGAAGGGGGTCGTGGGGCGGCCGAGCAGCTGGTCGGCAACCAGTTCGGCCATCCGGTAGCCGGGGGCGACCAGCCCGTAGGCGCGGCCCCCCACGGCCGCGCACTCGCCGACGGCCCAGACGGCCGGGTCGGCGGTGCGGCACAGGTCGTCGACGAGGAAGCCGCCGCGTTCGCCCGTGGCGAGCCCGGCGGGTCCGGCCAGGTCGTCGCGGGGACGCACGCCGGCGGAGAACACCACCAGCCGGGCGTCGAGCGCGGTCCCGTCGGTGAGGCGGACCCCTTCGACCCGGCCGTCGCCGCCGGCGCGGATCTCGCGGACGGCGAGCCCGCAGTGCACCCGCAGACCCAGTCCGGTGACGAGCCGGGCGAGCACGCGCGCTCCCCCGTCGTCGAGTTGCACCGGCATCAGGCGGGGCGCCAGCTCCACGACGTGCGGCCGTACGCCGAGCAGCCGCAGCGCGTTGGCGGCCTCCAGGCCGAGAAGGCCGCCGCCCACCACGATTCCGGGCCCCTTCGCGCGTGCCGCCTCGCGGAGGGCGTCGAGGTCGTCGAAGGTGCGGTAGACGAAGCAGCCGGGCAGGTCGTGCCCCGGGACGGGCGGTACGAACGGACGCGAGCCGGTGGCGAGCACCAGGGCGTCGTAGCGGGTGCGCGTGCCGTCGGCGGTGGTGACCGTGCGGGCCCGCCGGTCGATGCCGGTCACCGGGGTGGCCGTGCGCAGCTCCACCAGGGGGTCGGTGAGGAGGTCGGGGCCGGCGAGGGTGAGGTCGGCGGCGGTCTTCCCCTCCAGGTAGGACGACAGGGCGACCCGGTTGTAGGCGGGACGGGGTTCCTCGGCCAGGACGACGACGCGCCAGGCGCCGTGCCGGTCGTGGGCCCGCAGGTGCTCGACGAGGCGGTGGCCGGTCATGCCGTGTCCGACGACCACCAGGGTGCGCGGGGTGCGGGTCATGGGTCGCTGTTCCCTCCGGTCGCGGATGCGAGCACCAGGCGCACGTCGTCCGCGCAGCCTCCGCAGCCGGTGGTGGCCCGGGTCGCGGCGGCGATCTCGGCCAGGCCGCGGGCGCCGTCGCGCCAGGCGCGCAGCAGATCGGCCTTGGTGACGTGGTTGCAGTGGCAGAGCACCGCCGCGTCCGGCAGTTCGACGCGGGCGGGTCCCTCGCCTGTCGCGGTGCCCAGCAGGAGCCCGAACCGGTCGGACGGCACCGGCAGGTCGCGCGCGTACAGCTGGGCGAGGGCGGCGGTGGCGCGCGGCAGTCCCACGAGGACCGCGCTCGCGACGCGCTCCCCGGACAGGGCGAGAGCGGCGTAGCGGCCCCGGGCGGGGTCGGACAGGGTGATGTGCCGGTCGGCCTCCGGCGGTTCGGGCGGGCCGAGGCAGGCCAGGTCGAAGCCGGGCGTCCTCGGTCGCAGCACGGGACGGCCGGCGTGGTGGTGCCTGTCGTGGCCGACGAGGACGTGGGCGAGGGTGTCGGCCTGTTCCCAGGCGGTCGTGGCGAGTCCGGGGACCTCGCCGCCGAACTCCGCGCAGTCCCCGACGGCGTGGATGTGCGGATCGCTGGTGCGCAGGTGCCGGTCGACGACCACCCCCGTGCGCACGGCCAGTCCGGCCCGCCGGGCGAGCGCGGTCTCGGGTGCCACACCGGTGCACAGCGCGAGCACGTCGGCGCACAGGATCTCGCCGTCGTCGAGGACCAGCTTGCCCGGCCGGTACTCCACGGCGGTGCACCCGAGGTGGAGGCGGGCACCGGCGGAGCGGAGGTGGCCGGCGAGCAGGGCACCGGCCGTGTGGTCGAGCCGGTCGTCCATGGGGTGCGGCCCGGGGTGCACGAGGGTGACGTCGCGGCCGGAGCGCAGCAGCGCGAGCGCGGTCTCGGTGCCGAGGATCCCGCCGCCGAGCACCACCACCGGCCCGCTCGTGAGCCGTTCGGCGTCCTCGGGGGTGCGCAGGGTGGTGGCGCCCTCGGTGAGCCGGCCGTCCTCGGTGAGCACGCCGGGCAGGCGCGGGATCCGCGGCCGGGCGCCGGTGGCCAGCACCAGCCGGTCGTAGTGGAGTGTCTCCCCGGTGCCGGTGCGCACCAGGCGGCGGGCGCGGTCGACGGCGGTGGCGGTGACGCCGGGCCGGACGCGCACCCCGTCGGGCGGGGCGGGCAGGTGCAGGTCCTGGTCGGTGAGGGTGCCGTCGAGGAGGGAGGTGAGCAGGGCCCGGTTGTAGGCCGGTCGCGGTTCGGCGCCGAGGACGGTGACCGGGCCCGGGTGGCCGAGCCGGGACAGACGCTCGACGAGCCGGTGCGCCGCGGGGCCGTGGCCCACGACGAGGACGTGCTGCGAGTCGGGCATGGCGGGCCTCACGACGCGTCGGTGCCGGGTTCGATCCGCACGGCGCAGACCTTGAACTCGGGCATCTTGCTGCGGGGGTCGAGGGCGGTGCTGGTGATCAGGTTGGCCCGGCCGGTGCCGGGATGGTGGAAGGGCAGGAACACCGTGTCCGTGCGCATGCTGCCGACCAGCCTGACCCGCGCGACCGTGGTGCCGCGGGCCGAGGTGACGCGGGCCGTGTCGCCCTCGCGCAGGCCCGCGCGTTCGGCGGTGTCGGGGTGGATCTCGACGAACGGCTCGGGGACGGCGTCGTTGAGTTCGGGCACGCGGCGGGTCTGCGCGCCGGACTGGTAGTGGGCGAGGACCCGGCCGGTCGTGGCGTACAGGGGGTGGCCGGCGTCGGGTGTCTCGGCCGGGTCGCGGTGGTCGACCTCGGCGAACCGGGCGCGTCCGTCCGGGGTCGCGAAGCCGTCGAGGAAGAGGCGGGGCGTGCCGGGGTGCGCTTGTCCGTCCGGGAGTTCGGGGCAGGGCCAGTGCAGGCTCTCCCCCGCGTCCAGCCGCTCGTAGGTGATGCCGGAGTAGTCGGCCTTGCCGCCGCGGGAGGCGCGCCGCAGCTCGTCGAAGACCTGGCGCGGCGAGGTCGGGTAGCGGTGGGCCGGCTCGCCGAGCCTGACGGCGAGGCCGTGCAGGACCTCCAGGTCGGTGCGCACGCCCTCGGGCGGCGGGTGCAGCCGGCGGCGGCGCAGCACCCGGCCCTCCAGGCTGGTCAGGGTGCCCTCCTCCTCGGCCCACTGGGCGACCGGGAGGACCACGTCGGCCGTCCGCGCGGTCTCCGAGGGCACGAAGTCGGCCACCACCAGCAGGTCGAGGGCCGCCAGCCGGTCGGCGACGTGGGCGGAGTGGGGCGCGGACACCAGGGGGTTGGAGCCGAACACCAGCAGGGCGCGGGGGCCGCCTTCGGTGCCGAGCGCGTCGAGCAGCTCGTAGGCGCTGCGGCCGGGGCCGGGCAGGGTGTCCGGGGTGGTGCCCCAGACGCGTGCCACGTGGGCCCGTGCCTCCGGGTCGGTGATCATGCGGTAGCCGGGGAGCTGGTCGGCCTTCTGCCCGTGCTCGCGGCCGCCCTGCCCGTTGCCCTGCCCGGTCAGGCAGCCGTAGCCGCTTCCGGCGACCCCGGGCAGGCCCAGGGCGAGGGCGAGGTTGATGAAGGCCGCGGCGGTGTCGGCGCCCTTGCTGTGCTGCTCGGCGCCCCGGCCGGTGAGCACGTAGGCCCGGCGCGCCTCACCCAGCAGTTCCACGGCGGCGCGCTGTTCGGCGACGGGGACGCCGGTGACCTGTTCCACGCGCTCGGGCCACCAGGTGACGGCGCGTCGCCAGGCCGCGTCGAAGCCGGTGGTGCGCTCCTGGACGTACTCCTTGTCGCACCAGCCGTCGCTCACGGCGATGTGCAGCAGGCCCAGTGCCAGGGCGAGGTCGGTGCCGGGCACCGGTTGCAGGTGCAGGGCGGCCCGCTCGGCGGTCCGGGTGCGGCGCGGGTCGATGACGATCAGCTCCGCCTTGCGCAGGTGCCGCATCAGCGGGGGCATGGTCTCGGCGGGGTTGGCGCCGGCGAGCAGGATCGTGTCCGCCGCGCCGAGGTCGGCGACGGGGAACGGCAGTCCGCGGTCCAGGCCGAAGGCGGCGTTCCCGGCCGCGGCGGCCGAGGACATGCAGAACCGGCCGTTGTAGTCGATCTGGCTGGTGCCGAGGGCGAGCCGGGCGAACTTGCCCAGCAGGTAGGCCTTCTCGTTGGTCAGGCCGCCCCCGCCGAACACGGCGAGCGCGTCCGGGCCGTGCGTGTCGCGGATCCGCCGCAGGCGCGCGGCGACCGTGTCCAGGGCGGTGTCCCAGTCGACCGGGGCGTGGCGGCCGTCCGCGCCGCGCACCAGTGGTCGGCGCAGCCGGTCCGGGACGCCGAGCAGCGCGGGCGCGGTCCAGCCCTTCTGGCACAGGTGGCCGTCGTTGACGGGGAAGTCGGAGGGCTCCACCACGGTCCCCGAGGCGTCGTGGCCGAGGCGGGTGCCGCACTGCAGGGCGCAGTACGGGCAGTGCGTGGCCACGCCGGAGCGCGGCGCCGTGTCAGGCACGGGTGACCTCCGAGGACTCGGCGGCCCCGCGCCCGGCCCGGCGGGGGTCCCGTGCCTCGCCCGGCACGGTGCCGTGCGGGGCGCGCAGGTACACCAGGCGGGTGACGGTCACGCACACCGCGTAGAAGGCGAGGAAGAACCAGAAGGCGGGCTCGCCCGTGCCCTGGCTGCCGTAGGAGGCCCGGAAGGCCAGGTTGACGACGACGCCGCCGAGCGCGCCGACGGCACCGGCGATGCCGATGACCGCGCCGGTCAGGCGGCGGGCGCGGGCGAAGGCCTCGGTCGCGTCGTGGCCGGCGGTGACGGCGGCCTCCGCCTGCCCGGCGAAGACGACCGGGATCAGCTTGTACGTGGACCCGTTGCCCAGGCCGCTGAGCACGAACAGCACCGTGAACACGGCGACGAACAGGGCGAGGGAGTGGTGGGCCGAGGCCACCAGCAGCAACAGCGTGCCGGCGCCCATGGCGAGGAAGTTCCAGAACGTGACCCGGGCTCCGCCGAAGCGGTCGGCGAGCCTGCCGCCGAGCGGCCGGGACAGCGAGCCGAGCAGCGGCCCGAGGAAGGTGTAGCCGACGGCCTCCAGCGGGGTGGAGCCGAACTGGTTCTGCAGCACCAGGCCGAAGGCGAAGCCGTAGCCGATGAACGAGCCGAACGTGCCGAGGTACAGCAGCGAGATCCACCAGGTGTGCGGGTTGCCCGCCGCCTCGCGCAGCGTGCCGGATCCGGCCGGGCCGGTGTCGACGTTGTCCATGCCGAGCGCCGCGAGCACGGCGGCCAGCGCGATCAGCGGCAGGTAGGCGGCGATGACGTAGGCGGGGTGGGTGTCGCCCGCGGTGGCGATGACCAGCAGTCCGACGAGCTGGATGACGGCGACGCCCAGGTTGCCGCCGCCGGCGTTGAGGCCGAGCGCCCAGCCCTGGTGCCGCCGGGGGAAGAAGTGGGCGATGTTGGTGGTGGAGGAGGCGAAGTTGCCGCCGCCGACGCCCGCGGTGGCGGCGATGAGCAGGAACACCCACAGGGGCGTGCCGGGCCGCTGGACGAAGTACAGCGCCAGCAGTGCCGGTACGAACAGCAGGGCCGAGCTGAAGACGGTCCAGTCGCGCCCGCCGAACCGGGTCACGGCGTGGCTGTAGGGCAGGCGCAGCAGCGCGCCCACCAGGGTGGGGGTGACCACCAGCAGGAACTTCTCGCTCGGGGCGAAGCCCA
Source organism: Streptomyces sp. (assembly GCF_031181705.1). Lineage (GTDB taxonomy): Bacteria > Actinomycetota > Actinomycetes > Streptomycetales > Streptomycetaceae > Streptomyces. The sequence continues at coordinate 126,819 of NZ_JAPSKN010000001.1, read as the reverse complement.
GGCCGATGGCCGGGGACATGAACAGCACCAGGACCGACCACATGCTCCAGATCGAGAAGCCGATGTGCTCGGAGAGGACGGACAGGACGAGGTTGCGTCGTGCGACGTGCTTGCCGGTGCGCTCCCAGAACTCCTCGTCCTCCGGATCCCAGTGCTCGATCCGGCGTCGGGAGGCGCGCAGTGCCGTCATCGGGGCAACTCCTCGGCTGGGGACGGCGGCCCGGCGCGTGGCGCACGGGCCGGACCGCCGTACGGGGGGTGACGGGCCGCCGTGCGGGGGGTGACGGGCCGCCGTGCGGGGGGCGTGACAGGGGCGCGGGCCCACGGGGGGGGATGGGCCCGCGCCCCGGGAGGGGGCGGCGCGGGGGCCGGGACTTACGCTCCGGTCCGCTCCGCCTTCAGCAGCCGGGCCAGCTCCAGCCGCTTGATCTTGGTGGTGGCGGTCTGCGGCAGGTCGTCGAGCTTCCACTGCACGGGCTCCGCCATCGCGGGCAGGCCGGCCACGGCCCGCTTCCAGGCCGCGAGGTCGAGCGGCTTGTCGTCGCGGGTGCACACCACGGGCAGGGGCTTGCCGTCCTCGTCCGGGACGATGATGACCTCGACGAGTTCCGGTATCCGGGCGAAGAGGGTGTCCTCGATCTCCAGGGTGCTGTCGATGCCCTCGATCTCGTCGACCTCCCGGTCGAGCAGGTGCAGGCAGCCCCACTTGGTGCGGTAGCCCAGGTCGCCCATGCGCCACCACTCGCCGTCGGCCTGCTTCTCCCACCGCTCGTGCTCGCCGAGGTAGGTGACGATCCGTCCGTCGGAACGGACCTCGATGTAACCGGGGTTGGACTTGGTGGGACGCTTGCCGTCCCGGCTGACGACCCGCACGCCCGTCATGCCGGGGAACGGGGAGCCCACGCAGCGGCCGTCGGCGTCCGCGCCACGCTTCTTCGAGTAGGTGCGCCCGGCGATCGGGCCGACCTCGCTCTGGCCGTACATCTGGACGAACTGCGGCTTCTCGCGGCGGGACGCGGTGAGCATCAGGTGCACGGTGCGCGGGTGGATGGCGTCGAAGGTGCTGCTGAAGTACTTCACGTTCGCCAGCGGCCGGCGCGGGTCGTCGACCAGCACCTCCCAGCGCAGGAACGTGTTCGGGTGCGCCTCGATCAGGCCCGGCGGGGCCTGCCCGAACACCTCGGCCACGACCTCCGGGTCGTCGTCCCGGAGGATGATCATCGGGTGTCCCTGGAGGATCGTGATGGGCATGGCGGTGAACATCCGCGAGTGCACGAACGACACGTGGATGGCCACCGGCTCGCTGCGGCCCACCAGGGACGCCACCGTGCCCTGGGGGCGGTAGCGCGCCTCGAAGGTGCGCCCGGTGTGCACCGCCAGCTTCGGCGTCCCGGTGGTGCCGGAAGTGTGGGTGACCAGCGTCGGGTGGTCCGGGGGCATGGTCACCGGCGCGACCCGGGTGGAGCCGGCCAGCGACGCGAGGGTGACGGCCTCGTCGTGGCTGCCGGAGGCGAGGAGCACCTGCCGGGTCAGGCCGAAGATCTCGGCGGGCAGGTGGTGGTCCAGCTTGTCCTGGTCGGTCACCAGGTACGGCCGGTCCACGCGGCGCACCAGCTCGCACACGGTCGCGCCGTCGAGCTTCGGGGACAGCAGGACCGGCACGGCGCCGATCCTGGCCGTGGAGCAGGCCAGGAGCGTGATGTCGAACCCGTTGGTCTTGTGGACGACCACGCGTTCCCCGGGCCGGACGCCCGCCGCCCACAGCCGCGAGGCCAGGTCGTCGACGAGGTCGGCGACCTCCGTCAGCGTCATGCGGCGCCCGCGCTCCGGAGCGACGTCGAGATCATGGTCGAGGATCACGGGATTCGCCGGGTGCCGAGCCGCGGCCCGGTCGAAAAGCGTACCCAGCCGAATTCCCTTGTTTCCGATGCGCTGGAGAAACATCTGCCCACCCTCTCATCCGCCGCGACTGTTCCTCAGCCGTGCGGCAGGCCGTTTCGAATTTCAGGCTCCCGTACGGATCGCCGGGGAAATGTCACCGCTTTTCGATGACATCCTTGATGCGCTTCAGCGTGGCGTCGAGGTCCTGTTCGAGCTTGGCGGTCCAGTCGGCGACGAAACGCTTGCGGTCGTTCTCGTCCAGGTCGGCGACGATCTTGTGGATGCCGGCCGTGGCGCGGCCCATGCGGAAGTGGTGGGTGAGCACGCAGCCCTCGTCGGCGGGCGCCATGTCGAAGCCCCAGATGCTCTCCTGGTCCTCGCGGGCGTGGGTGAGCATCATCCACTGGAAGGTGCGTCCGGGGTCGGCCGCGGTGATGCGGCACTCGGTGTGCCAGACGCCGCGCACCAGGGGCGCCCAGGCGACGACGTCCTCGCTGCGGAGGTTCTCGCCCCGGAAGACGGCGCCGACGGTGGAGGGTTCACCGGAGACCCACGTGCCGCCCCGGCATTCGGGGCTCCACTCGGAACTGCGCGGCAGATCACTGACGACGGAGTAGACCTCCAGCGGGGTCGCGGAAATGTGAATGTCGGCCTTGAGCTCGAAGAGCGGCGAGGTGTCGATGATTGACTGAGTCATGTGCAGAATTCTGTCGAGGCCGTCGGGCGCCGGTCAAAGGGCGGCTTTCTCATTTGTCAGGTCCGAATTCCCGCATTTCACCGGCGCCGCGCGCGGGGGTTCCTCAGCCCTCGGCGCCCACGCTCAGCACGAGTTTTCCGTGCACCTTGCCCTCCTCCAGCCGGCGGTGCGCCTCGGCGGCGTCGCTCAGGTGCAGCCGCTCGATCGCCCGGGGCCCGAGACGGCCGTCGGCGACCAGCCGGTTGATGGCGCCGGCGGCCTCGGCGAGCTCCCCGGCGGTGGCGTGCGAGATGGCGAACCCGTGGATCGAACGGTCCCGCAGGTACAGCGGCCCCACCGGCAGCACGGGCCTGGTGCGCAGTCCGGCGAGCAGCACGATCCGTCCCCGCCCGGCGAGCAGGTCCACCGCGGTCTCCAGGTCGTTGGTGCCGGAGGCGTCGAGGTAGAGGTCGGCGCCCCCGGGGGCGGCGGCCCGGATGCGCCCGGGCACGTCGGGGTCCCGGTAGTCGACGACGTGGTCGGCGCCGAGACCGCGGCAGTACCCGGCGTCCCGCGCGGAGGCGACGGCGACGACCCGGGCGCCCGCGGCGGCGGCCATCACCACCATGGCGCTTCCCACGTTCCCGCCCGCGCCGACCACGACGACGGTCTCGCCGGGGCGCAGCCGCCCGTGGGTGAACAGGCCGAGGTAGGCGGTCGCGGCCGGATGGGCCAGCGCCACGGTCTCGTACGGGTCGGCGCCCTCCGGCAGGTGGTAGAGCCGGTCGACGGGCACCACCACCCGCTCGGCGGCGGCCCCTTGGCGGCCGTCGTGGCCGAGGCTGTTGCACCACACCCGGTCGCCGGGGCGGAACCGGTGGACGCCGGCGCCGACCGCGGCGACGGTACCGGTGAGGTCCCGGCCTATGACGAAGGGGAAGGTGAGCGGGGTGCGCCAGGCGCCCGAGCGCACGAAGGTGTCGACGTGGTTGACGGAGACGGCCGTGACGTCCACCAGGACGTCGGTCGGCCCGGGTTCCGGCGTGGGCTGATCACCGTAACGGATGACGTCCGGAGATCCGAGCTGTTCAATGTAGGCAGCACGCATCATGGTCACGGATTCTGGCAAAGGGGCCCCGCCCCCGTCCGCGAGCGGCCCGGACACCGTCGCGGATCTGTCAGATCGGGACCGGGTCTGTCAGATCCGCCCCGCTCAGGCCAGGTTCAGCCGGGCCAGCTCCCGCCGCGAGCCGACGCCCAGCTTGGGATAGGCCTTGTACAGGTGGTGCTCGACGGTCCTGCGGCTGAGGAACAGCTGCGCGGCGATCTCCCGGCTGCTGTTGCCGTCGGCCGCCAGCCGGACCACCTGCAGTTCCTGCGGGGTCAGCCGGTCGAGGACGTTCTCCGCGGTCGCCTTCGCGCCCGTCGTCGCGTCGCCCGCCGCCCGCAGTTCCGCCCGGGCCCGCTCCGCCCAGGGCGCGGCACGCAGCCGTTCGAAGTGCTCCAGGGCCGACCGGAGCGACGCGCGGGCCTCGCTGCGCCGCCGGGCCCTGCGCAGCCACTCCCCGTACAGCAGCTCGGTGCGGGCCCGCTCGAAGGGCCGCCGGCCCTGTTCGTGCAGCCGGACCGCCTGCCGGTAGTCCTCCTCGCGCCCCTCGACCAGGGCCCGGCAGCGGTGCGCCACCGCCCGCGCCCACGGCTGGTCTCCGGCCCGCGCCCAGGCCTCGAAGGCGCGCATCGGCCGCACCGCCCGCTCGTGCCGCCCGAGCCGTACCGCGGCCTCCACCTGGTCGGCGACGGTGGCCATGGCCATCGCCGTGTGGCGCTGCGGCCCCGGGCCGACGGCGCTCTCCAGCCGGCCGAGCGCCGCCTCGTAGTCGCCGCGCGCCAGTTCGAGCAGGCTCAGGGCGCTCTCGCCGGCCACCCGGCCGGCGTCGGGCACGTCCCGCGTGAGGTCGCGGCAGCGCTGTTCGTCGCCCTCGATGGCCGCGATCCGCGCCGGAACGCCGTTCAGCCAGGCGACGCGCTCGCGCAGGCCGGTGTCGCGGGCGATCTCCACGGCCTCGGCCACCGCCGCCTCGGCGTCCCGGTGCGCCCCGGCCAGCACCTGGCGTTCCGCCAGCAGGTGCAGGGCCTGCGGCAGGGCGCCGATGAGGCCCTGCGCGCGGCAGCGGGCCACCTCCGCCGCGGCCAGTTCCATGGCCGCGGCGTCGTCCCCGAGCAGGACCGCGCTGTGCAGGGCGTGGGTGCGCGCCGCGTCCGAGCCGTCCCGGCCGGCGGCGACGGCGCGCTGCAGCAGGGGCAGTCCGCGGGCGTAGTCGTCGTCGACGAGGTGCGCCATGCCCTCCACCATCGGGTCGGCCTCCCCCAGGGACGCCAGCCGCTCGGCGGCCTCCCGCACCGAGTCCGCGTCACCGGCGAACCAGCCGTACGTGGCGCCCGTGCGGAGCATGACCGGGGCCAGGCCGGCGCCGGCCGCGTGCGTCCGCCGCAGCAGCAGGCGGGCGGCCTCCCGCTGGTGACCCGACTCGAACATCACGGCGGCCCGCACGGGGGCGAGCCGGGCCAGGTCCTCCGGTGCGGCGGCCGACTGCTCGGCCTGCTCGGCCAGGTCCCGGGCCTGGCCGGCGTGCCCGGCGTTGAGTGCGCAGGTCGCGGCGTCCGTGAGCCGGTGGACCTGGGCGCGGCGGTCGGGAGTGAGGCGGGCGGCCTGCTGGTGCAGGAGCGAGGCGGCGGCGTAGGCGCTGCGGTCGGCGGCCCGCTCGGCGGCGGCGACCAGTTCGGCCGCGACTCCGTCGTCGGGTGACGTGGTGGCCAGCGGCAGGTGCCGGGCCCGGCAGTCGGGGTCCTCCGCCGCCTCGGCCAGCGCCTGGTGGACGGCGATCCGCCGGGCCAGCACGGCCCCCTGGTAGGCGGCGGTCCCGATCAGCGGGTGGCGGAACACCACGGTGCTCTCGGTCACCTGGATCAGCCCCGCCCGCTCCGCGTCCTCCAGATCCTCCAGGCCCACGCCCAGCGACCGGGCCGCCTTCATCTGCAGCGGCAGGTCGCCCCGCCCCTCGGCCGCGGCGAACAACAGCGCCAGCCGCGTCTTCTCGGGGAGTCCGGCGATCTGGGTGCGGTACGACGACAGCACCCGGTCGGCGACCGTCACGGGCGTGAACCGGCCCGGGTCGTCGCGGCGGGCGGCCCCGAACTCGATGAGCGCCAGCGGGTTCCCCGCGGACTCGGCGATGACCTGGTCCCGCAGGGCGGGGGTCAGCCCCAGGTCGGCGAGGAGGCTCACCGCGTCGCCGGTGTCCAGCCGGGAGGGCCGCAGTTCGGCGAGCCCGGGCGCGGCGAAGCCCTCGTCCCGGGTCGCGAACACCATGGCCACCTGCTCGGCGGCGAGCCGGCGGGCGGCGAACAGCAACGCGTCGGAGGTGGCTTGATCCAGCCACTGCGCGTCGTCCACCAGGCAGAGCAACGGTCCCTGTTCGGCCAGGTCCGCCAGGAGCGTGAGCACGGCCAGCCCGGTCAGGAACCGGTCCTGGGTCCGGGTGCTGCCCATGCCGAGCACCGCCCGCAGCGCCTGTGCCTGCGGCTCGGGCAGGGCGTCCAGCCGGTCCTGCACGGGCCACAGCAACTGCACCAGCCCGCCGAAGGCGAGGTCCGCCTCCGGCTCGACCCCGGTGACCCGCAGGACGCGCATGCCGGCCGCCGAGGCCGACTTCGCCGCCCGGTCGAGCAGGGCGGTCTTGCCGATGCCCGCCTCACCCCGCAGCACCAGGGCACCGCTGCGTCCCTCGCGGGCTCCCGCGGCCAGATCCTCAAGCGCCGCCAGCTCGGTGGACCTGCCGTACAGCACGTCGGTGCCCCCACTCCCCGTGACGCGGCCCATCGGTAGGCAGGCCGTGCCGAAGTACGTATCCGGTTTCAGAAATCTTACTGATTCGGCCGGGCCGCCCCCCTTCCTACGGTGTGGAACAAGCCGGTTCCCCGATGGAGGAGATCGTGAGCCACCTTTTCGAACCGCTGCCCCTGGGAAAGCTGACGCTGCCCAACCGGCTCGTCATGGCGCCGATGACGCGCAGCCGGGCCAAGGACGGCGTGCAGACCCCGCTGGCGGCCGAGTACTACGCCCAGCGCGCCGGAGCGGGTCTCATCATCACCGAGGGCACGCAGCCCTGCGTGATCGGGCAGGGATACATCGACACCCCGGGTGTGCACACGCCCGAGCAGGCGGAGGCGTGGCGCCGGGTGACCGACGCGGTGCACGGCAGGCAGGGCCGGATCTTCGTGCAGGTCATGCACTCCGGCCGGATCGGGCACCCGAGCCTCTACCCGGACGGCGCGCTGCCGCTGGCCCCGTCGGCGGTGGCCTCGGGCGGGCAGATGTACACGCCGGAGGGCATGCTGGACCACCCCACGCCCAAGGCCATGGACCTGGAGGACATCGCCCGGGCCGTCGAGGACCACATCTCCGCCGCCAAGTACGCGATGGACGCCGGGTTCGACGGTGTGGAGCTGCACGGCGCCAACGGCTACCTGATCCACCAGTTCCTCGCCGACAACACCAACCTGCGCACCGACGCCTACGGCGGCAGCGTCGACAACCGCATCCGCTTCGCCGTCGAGGTCGCCCAGGCGGTCTCCGACGCCATCGGCCCCGAGCGGGTCGGCATCCGCCTCTCCCCCGCCAACACGAGCAACGGCATCGCGGAGAGCGACCCCGCCACGCTGTACCGGGCCCTGATCCGGGCCCTGGCACCGCTCAACCTGGCCTACGTCCACCTGATGGAGTTCGGCAGCCGTGACGTCACGAAGCTGATCCGGCAGGAATGGCCCGGAGTGCTGATCCTCAACCCGCACGCCACGGGCGAGGAGGAGGCGGTGACGCCCGAGGCCGCCCGGGCGGTGCTGGAGGAGGGCCTGTGCGACGCGGTGAGCATCGGCTCGCTGTGGCTCGCCAACCCCGACCTGCCCGAGCGGATCAAGGCCGGCGGCCCGTTCAACACCCCCGACCCGGAGACCTTCTACGGAGGCGACCACCGGGGTTACACCGACTACCCGACGCTGGACGCCTGACCGACCGGGCAGGCGGCAGCGGGGCACGCGGTCGGCGCCCGGCCCGGCCCGCCCCGCTTCCGTCCCGCCCGTTCCCCGGCTCCCTGGCCCGGCCGGCGCCTTCTCCCCCGAAGGGCTGCACGCCGGACCGGGCCAGGGTGGTCCAGCGACGAACGACCGCTCAGGGAGCAGCAGATGAGCAACTCACTCGCCGAGTCCGGCGCCCCGGGTCCCGCCGCGCCGGGCAGGAAACCTCACGAAACCGAAGCCCGCGGCCCGTTCCACGGAGCCGCGGCCCTCTGGCTTGCCCTCATGGCGGGCCCGCTGTCCTTCGGCATCGCGGGCCCGGCCCTGGTCCTGGACGACGCCGCGAGGGACCTCGGCGTCTCGACCGGCGCCGCCACCTGGACCGTGACCGCGTTCGGCTGGGGCATAGCGGTCGGGACGCCCCTGCTGGCCGGGCTGCTGGACCGCCGGGGCGCGCGCGCCGCGCTCACCGTCTGCGGTGTGCTCGTCCTGCTGGGGGCGGGCCTGGTCGCCGGGATACCCGTGCTGCCGGTCCTCGTCCTGGGCACCGCCCTGATGGGTCTGGGCACGGCCGGTCTCACGGCGACGGCCATGAGCCTCGCCGGCTCGCCGCGCGCCATGGGGCTGGTCACCGCCTCGCTCGCCGTGGTGGGTTCGACGGCCCCGCTGGCCGGTTCCCTCGTCAACGACGTGCTGTCCTGGCAGGCCACCCTCGCGCTGCCGGTGCTCAGCACGGTGGCCGTGCCCTTCGCCGTGGCCCGGTGCGCGAACGGCGCCCCGGTCACCCGGGAGCCGTTCGACCCGCTGGGCGCGGTGCTGCTGACCGCGCTGGTCACCGCGTTGGTGTTCGTGCCCCACCAGCCACTGGTGGCCGGTGTGTGCTCCGTCCTCGCCGCGGGACTGCTGGCGGCCCACGTGCGCGCGCGGCCGCGGGGCTTCGTGCCCGCGGTCCTGGTCCGCAACCCGGGCTTCCTGGTCTCCGCGGGCCTCGCGCTGTGCCTGGCGGTGGTCAACTTCGGCATGATGTACGCGATTCCGGAGCGGCTGGAGGACCACACATCGTGGTCCACCAGTGAGATCGGCGTCGCCATGGTGTGGCCGCTGCTGCTGGGCGGCGCCCTGTCCTGGTTCGTCGTGGCGGTGTCGGCGCGGACGGGACGCCGGACCGTGATCAGCGCGCTGGTCACCCTCGCCGCGCTCGGAGCGGTGCTGGCCTTCGTCGGCACGTCCGCCGCGGTCCTGCTGGCCGCTCAGGCCCTGACGTCGATCGCGGCGGCCTCGGGCCAGGGAGCGTTCGCGGTGCACGCCACCTCGGCCGTCCCCGACGACCAACGCCCCCCGGCCATCGGCATGTTCAACCTGTCCTATCTGCTGGGTGCGGCGTTCGGGCCCGCCATCGTCTCGCTCCTGGCGCTCTGACCGCCGGCGTCCGGTCCGGGTGCGCCGTCACACCCCGTGAGTGTGACGGCGCACACCGCGTTTCCCAGAGCACCTCCACATGCGTCAACTGGCATAATCGCCACAGGGGTTCGCGAAAGGACAGTGCGTCTGCCCGGTTGTCGGCCGGCACCGGTCCGGGCCGCAGGCCACCAGGTGACCATGTGGGGGGAGAGGCTGCGGCTCCCGGTTCGCGGGCACGGCTCGCGGAATGCACGCGGGAGTCCTCCCGTTGCGCCGGTAGGCCGCGGTCCGTGCGACTCGGCCGTCGTGCACCGTCACTGCCGGCGGTTGGGGAACGAGACACCGGAGGGCCTCGTGTCGCAGAAGAAGGACGCATCGGTGGCGGCCGTGCTGGCGCTGCTGGACCTCCTGGCGGGTGAGGGGCCGGCGAACCGCTTCGAAGCGGTGGTCGAGGAGGCCCGCAGACAGGGCGTGACCGGCGCGGACCTGCGCATGGTGGAACAGACCAGACGGCTGGCCCTGGGCATCCAGGCACGGCTGGAGCGCCGTCAGCAGTGGAGCGCCGCCCTCGCCACGCTCGTCGACACCGCGGCCGATCTGGCCAGTCCGCACACCGTCGAGGACACCCTCAAGATCATCACCCGCCGGGCGCGGCTGCTGCTCGGCGCCGACGTCTCCTGGGTCACCCTGCCCGCCGCCGAGGACGACGGGGGGCGGCTGCACTCGCTCGACGGCCACGTCACGATGCTCAACGCCCGGCTGCGATTACCGAAGGGAGCGGGACTCGCGGCCGCCGTACTGGCGCATCGCGCGCCGCTGTGGACCTCCGACTACCTGACGGACGACAGTTTCCGGCACGCCGACGAGCTCGATCAGTGGATCAGCGCCGAGGGGCTGCACGCCGTTCTCGCCGTGCCGTTGAGCCGCGCGGCCACCGCCGGGGCCCTGCACGTGGCGGACCGCAGTGTGCGCCATTTCTCCGCCGACGAGATAGCGCTGGTGAACATGCTCGCCGAGATCGGCGGTGTGGCGCTGGACCGGGCCGTGTACCTGGACGAGACGGTCGCGGAGATGTCGGCCCTGCGCGAGCGGGTGCTGCGCGCGGAGGCCGCGCGGGACGAGGCGCGCGCGCTGGCCGCGGCGCAGGGGGCGCTGCTGGACCTGGTGCTCGGTGGCTGTGATCCGCAGCTGCTGGTCGAGGAGTGCCGCCGCAGACTGGGTGCGCCGGTGCTGCTGTGCGGTCCGCACGGCACGGCGATCGCCGCCTCCGGGGCCCTGTGCGGGCGCACTCGCGAGGAGCTCGCACGCGCCGCGGAGGACACCGGGACCCTGCTGGATCCCTCACCCGCCCTCCTGGACGACGGCATCTGGTCCGTGCCGGTCCTGGCCGGCAGTCACCACCTGGGCGCCCTGTACGTGCAGGCCGGTCCCGCGCTCTCCGCCGACGCCACGGAACTGCTGCGGCACGCGGCCCGGGCCGCCGCCGTGCTGCTGTCCTTGCAGGAGGGCGGTGGCACGGTCGTGGAGGGGCAGTTCCGCGACGAACTGCTCGGGGACCTGCTGATCAGTGTGCCCCGGCCCCGGGACGTGCTGGAGCGGCGCGCCCGCCGGCTCGGCATCGGCCTGGATCAGCCGCACGTGGTCGTCGTCGCCCGCGCCGAGGGGGACCCGCAGGCGCATGCGGTGACCCGGGCGTCGTCGTGCGCGCTCCGCATGAACGGGCTCCAGACGACGCACGAGGGCGACATCGTGCTGCTGCTGCCGGGCACCGACCCGGGCGCCGCCGCCCGGACGGTGCACGACGAGCTGTCGTCCCTGCCCGGCGGTCCGCCCACGGTCAGCGGCTCCGGACCCGTGTCGGACCCCGGTGCGGTCCTCCACGGGTACCGGGAAGCGGCACGCTGCCTGGACGCGATGACCGCCCTCGGCGCCACCGGCACCTCGGCCTCGACCCACGAGATGGGGTTCGTGGGTCTGCTGCTGTCGGAACAGGTGGACGCCGAAAGGTTCATTCAGAGCACCATAGGAGCGGTGCTCGACTACGACGAGCAGCGCCTGACGGAGCTGGTCCGCACGCTGGACGCCTACTTCGACACCGGGGGGAGCCCCACGTACGCGGCCGAGAAGCTCCACGTGCACCCCAACACCGTGGCCCGCCGGCTGGAGCGCATCGGTGACCTGATCGGTTCCGACTGGCAGCGGCCCGAACGTGCCCTGGAGATCCAGCTGGCGCTGAGGATGTCCCGGATACGGCGGGTGCTGCGGGAGCGCGGGGAGCCGGCCGGGGACGCGGCCGGGGATCAGGACGCATAGTCGAGAGCGCCGTCGTCGGTGTCGCCCAGGGCCGCCAGGGCGTGCGCGGCCGACGCGAGGGTGACGTGCCGGTGCCAGCCGCGGTAGGAGCGTCCGGCGAAGTCGCGGATCCCGACCTGGTCGGCGCCCCGGGCGAAGTCCTGGTCGACCCGGCGGACCATCCCTCGCAGCCGCATCGGGAACGCGGGCGGAACCGACGTCAGGTCCGTCAGCCACACCTCCCGCGGCCGGCTCCGGTCGTTGTTCCCCACCCCGAGCAGGAGCAGGTCACACGGCCCCGTTCCGGTCCGCCGGCGCGACGGCCCGGGCAGCGCCACCCGTACGGCGGTGACGAGCCCGGAGCGCCTGACCGTCCCCATGCTGTCGTCAGGCCACACCACCGGCCGCTGCAGGCCCCGGCTCGCGCCCATGATCTGGCGTACCGGCCGGGGGACGGCGTCGAAGCCCTTGAGCGCGGGGTCCGTGACCGACAGCCGCAGGGCGTCGTCCACCCTGAGCATCATCGGCATGCCCCGGTCCAGGAGCCGCGACACGGTCGAGGCGACGTCAGCGCCGCGGGCGTCCATCACCACGGGGCGGGGAGGCAGCCGCCACGCGGCCGCCTCCAGGAAGGCCTGGAGTGCGCATTCGCCGAGGGTCTCGGCCGACGCGTCGTCCGGGATGGAGGCACGGCGCCGACGGTCCTCGGCGAACCAGGACGGGGAGAGCTGCAGGCGCCAGTTGACCGGCACGCTCGTCTCCTCGCAGACCGCCCATACGCCCACGGCCTGCTGGGCGTTGAGCATCTGGCCGTGTTCCGGGAAGAAGCGGCGCTCCACTCCGACGGAGTGCCGCCCGGCCTTGGGGATCACCATGGGGCGCACCACCCACGCCTGTGGCGGGGCCACACTCACCACGTACCGGGCCAGTGCCCGGCGCACCGGGCCCCACTCCCAACTCGAATCGCTGATGAAGTGGTGCAGGCTCTGTTCCGTCGCCTGCCCTCCGACAAGCGCGGCGATGTTGCGTATCGACTTGCGTCCCCTCACCTCCAGCAAACCACGTATGTACTCCATGCCCTTGCGACGTTGGTCGCTGCGGGGCAGGGAGGCGAACAGCAGTGAACACATCTCCGGCAGTGACACGGCGCACGGAGAGGCGTACGACGGCTCGTGCATGGTCGGACTCTGTGCTTGGTCAGGGCTCAGCACGACCACACTCATGAACGGACCCTCCATCGGGAGTAGACGAAGACGATCCGAAGGGCTGCCCGTCCACTGTGCGGGCAGGTGGGGCACGGGTCCCAGGTACACGGAGCACAGGACTTGTGACGGGCGGCGGTGGCCGGGCCACCATCGCGTCCCTCCGCCCCGGCGGCCCCATCCGGAACAGTCCGTTCAGGATGTGTCCAGACCACCGTCCGGTCCGCGGTGACCGTGTCCGGGGCCCCTTCCGGGGGGAGTTGACAGAGTGACACCGGCATCGGGCGCCGGGCGCCGCAGGCGCGTCACCATGGAATTCCGTGCCGCGGCACACACGACGGGGACCCCGGTGTGGTCCCGCTACCAAGGAGGACACCATGAGCGCTGCCCCGGAGCCACGACCCGTCACCGTCTGGTCGGATCTGGGGTGTCCCTGGGCCTCCCTCGCCCTGCACACACTGCGCACCACGGCCCGGGACCGCGGGCAGGACCTCCTGATCGACCACCGGGCGTTCCCCCTGGAGCTGTTCAACCACCAGCCGACGCCCAAGTTCATCGTGGAGCCCGAGATCGTGGTGATCTCCGCGCACCGTCCCGACCTCGGCTGGCGCCTGTGGTCGGGGCGGGAGTACGACTACCCGTCGACGATGCTGCCGGCGATGGAGGCGGTCCAGGCCGCGAAGGACCCGTCCGTCGGCGGCCTGCGCGGCAGCGACGAACTGGACGCCGGCCTGCGGCACGCGTTCTACGTCGAGAGCCGGTGCGTCAGCATCCCCTCGGAGATCCTCGACGTCGCCGCGCGGTGCGAGCACGTGGACGAGCAGGCGCTGGCCCGCGCCCTGGAGCGCGGCGCCGGCCGCGCCGAGGTCCACGAGCAGTTCCGCGTCGCCCAGGGACCGGATGTCCAGGGCAGCCCTCACCTGTTCGCGCCGGGAGGGTACGCGGCCCACAACCCGGGTGCGCACGTCGCGTGGACGAAGGACCCGAACGAGGGTGGCGTGCCGCGCCTGGACCGCTACGACCCATCGTGGGCCGGGGAGTTGCTCGACCTGCTGGCGGAGGGGAGGCAGCCCACCGGTGCCTGAGACGAGGGACCTGACCATCTCGGCGTCCGCGTACGACCGCCTGGCGGCGGTGGCCGCGGCCGAGGGCCTGTCCGTGCGCGCCTACGTGGAACGCATCGCGGAACGGACCGCGCACGAGCCGCCCGGGCTCGTGGCACGAGGGGCCGCGGCCGGGCCGGAGCCGGATCGGCGGCTGGTGGCGCTGGGGGTCGACGACTCATGGCCGGAAGCGTCTGACCGGCCATGAGCGCAAGGCCGTACCGGCAACACCCGGTACGGCCTTGCGACCCGCTGTCTCAGCAAGTCGGGACGACAGGATTTGAACCTGCGACCCCTTGACCCCCAGTCAAGTGCGCTACCAAGCTGCGCCACGTCCCGATGCGTCTCGCGCGGGGTGAACCGCGTGATCGCGCAGGTCAACCCTACCGCATACGGGAAGGGGGGTTCAGCCGCGCGGGCCCCGGGGCGGTGAGGTGCTCCGGGCGGGCGGCGCCGGGCCCGGGGTGGGCCGGCACGTGCTCGGCGGAGGGCAGGGGTTCGTCGCGGGGGCCGCGGCGGCCGCCCATCCGCGCGCCGGTCCAACCGGCCAGCCCCGCCGTCGACACGGCGACCGCGAGGACGGCCCACCAGGGCAGTTCCGCCTTGGTGGCGTGTCCGGCGCAGGCCGCCACCGCGAGGAGCGCCGTGACGGCACCCCCGGCCGCGTCGGCCCGCCGGACACGCCGGTCCCCAGCCTCGTCCACCCCGTGGCCCCCTTCGCACTCGGACGCCCGGGCATCCGCTGCCGGGCATATGCCGCACACCATAAGCGGGCTCCACAGGCGCGTCCGACCAGGGCGTACGGGGGGACGGGACACCGGCCGCGCGCTGACGCGCCGGCCGATGTCCGTGCGCGCCCTGTGTGGCGGCGCACGCCATCCCTTGCGCGCCGATCAGTGTCCGCTCCGCGCTGTCCTCGGCCGTCCGCCGCGCGCCGCGGACCGTGGCCAGGCCGACGGAGCCCAGGGAACTCACGCTCGCCGGCGCGAAGACGGTGAGGCGCCCTTCGCCCCGGTCCGCGGCGGGCAACCGCCCGCCGTGCCACGGCCGGAGACGGCGCCGAAGCGGCCCGTGCCGGAGGTCGAGCCGACGGCGGTGGCGCGGCTGCCGGGCGCCGGGCGTGATCGAGACGGTCGCGTAGATCGTCATACGGGGTGGGCCGCCGGACGCTTCACCACCGCGGTACGGGGTCGCACTGTCCCCCGGTCGTGCCGTGCGGCACGACCGCCGCACCCCGGTCCGGGCACGACCGCCGCACCCCGGTCCGGCGGCGCCTGCGTCCCGCTCGCCGCGGCCCGGGTCCGGCATGCCCCGCACGGCGGTCGGGCCGCGCCCGCGTCCTGCTCGCCGTGAGCCGGGGCCGGCGTGCAGCGCCACGGCGGTCGGGCCGCTCGCGCCCTCAGCCGCCGGGCGCCGTGCCGGCCGGCGGCCCGGTCGTCCCGCGGACCTGGAGCGTCGGCGCGGCCAGCTGGAGCCGCCCCTCTCCCCCGGGCCGTTCCAGCCGGTCGAGGAGGAAGCGGGCCGCCCGGCGGCCGACGTCGTACCCGGCGTTGTCGACCGTGGTGAGCCACAGGTGACGCAGCCGGGACAGGCTCGTGTCGTCGTAGCCGACGAGGGAGAGGTCGCGCGGTACGCGCAGTCCGAGTTCCTCGGCGGCGGAGAGGGCGCCCACGCAGGTGATGTCGTTGACGGCGAAGACGGCGGTGGGCCGGTCGGGGCGGCTGAGCAGGCGGACGGTCGCGCGGTAGCCGCCCTCCTCGGTCATGTCGCCGGCCTCGACGACGGCCCGGTCCGCCAGGCCGTGCGCCCGCATCGTCGCCTCGAAGCTGCGACGGCGCAGTTCGCCCACAGCGCCGAAGCCCGCGAGGTGCGCGATGCGGCGGTGGCCGAGGCCGATGAGGTGCTCGGTGACCAGCCGGGCGCCCCGCTCGTCGTCACCGGCGACCTGGTCCACGCCGGGCGGCACCGGCTCGCGGGCACCGGCCAGCACGACCGGCATCCGCTCGGCGACCGTGCCGAGGGCCGCCGGGTCGGGCAGGGTGCCGACCACGACCAGGCCGTCGACGCGCAGGTCGAGCAGCGGGTCGGCCGCATCCTGCCCGGTGCGGCGGTTCAGGCGGGCGTCGGCCAGCAGCATGTGCAGGCCGTGTGCGCGCAGGAGGGAGTTCAGGCCGTCGAGGAGGTCCACGAACCAGGGGTTGCGCAGGTCGTTGAGGAGGACGCCGACGGTGCGGGTGCGCCGTTCGCTGAGGGAGCGCGCGGCGGCGTTGGGCCGGTAGCCCAGCTCCCGGGCGGCCCGCAGGACGGCGTCCCGCTTCTCGGGGCGCACCTGCTCGGAGCCGCGCAGCACGAGGGAGACCAGCGACTTGGAGACGCCTGCCCGTTCGGCGACGTCTCGGATGGTCGGTGGTCTCATGCCGTGGACCGTTCCATGACCCCCGTGTGCTTGTCAAAGGGTTGACAGCGCCGGGAACGCGCACCGAGGGTGGCCCGGACAGGTTCTGGAACGGTCCAAAGAGGGGCTCTCATGGTGGACACGCTCGGCGTCGCCGTCGTCGGATTCGGCTGGATGGGGCGGGTGCACACCCAGGCGTACGCGCGTGTGCGGCACCACTATCCGCAACTGCCCCTCGTCCCGGAGCTGGTGACGGTCGCCGAGGAGGTGCCGGGCCGGGCGGAGGAGGCCGCCGCGCAGTTCGGGTTCGCCTCCACCACCCGCGACTGGCGCGAGGTGGCCGCCGACCCGCGGGTGCGGGCGGTCAGCATCACCGCGCCGAACTTCCTGCACCGCGAGATCGGCGTCGCCATGGCCCGGGCGGGCAAGCACATCTGGATCGAGAAGCCGGTCGGCCTGACCGCCGGGGACGCCCGCGCGGTGGCCGACGCGGTGGCCGAGGCGGGTGTGCAGGGCACGGTCGGCTTCAACTACCGCAACGCGCCGGCCGTCGAGGCGGCCCGGGAGCTGATCGCCTCCGGGGAGCTCGGCACGGTCACGCATGTGCGCGTGCGGCTGTTCAGCGACTACGCGGCCCACCCCGAGGGCGCGCTGACCTGGCGCTACGAACGGGAGCGCGGGGGCAGCGGGGTGCTGGGCGACCTGGCCTCGCACGGGGCGGACCTGGCCCGGTTCCTGCTCGGCGACATCACGTCCCTCACGGCCGACACGGCGATCTTCCTCCCGGAGCGGGCCCGCCCGGCCGGCGCGACGGCGGGCCACAGCCGGGCCGCGGGCGGTGAGCTCGGCCCGGTCGAGAACGAGGACTACGTCGGCTGTCTGCTCCGCTTCGCCTCCGGTGCGCGCGGCGTGCTGGAGGCCTGCCGGGTCTCGGTCGGCGAGCAGAACAACTACGGCTTCGAGGTGCACGGCACCGAGGGAGCGGTCTTCTGGGACTTCCGGCGCATGAACGAGCTGGGGATCAGCCGCGGCACGACGTACCAGGACCAGTCGGTCAGCACGGTCTACGTGGGCCCGGGCCACGGTGAGTTCGGCGCGTTCCAGCCGGGCGCGGCGAACGCCATGGGGTACGACGACCTGAAGGTCATCGAGGCGTACCGCTTCCTGCGGTCGGTCGCCGAGGGCACCCCCCACGGGGCGACGCTCGCCGACGCCGTGCACAGCGCGGCCGCGCTGGACGCCATGGCGCGGTCGGCGCACAGCGGTGCCTGGGAGCGGGTGGACGGGCCGGCGTGATCCCCGCCGCCAGGCCCGGGTCCGGAGCCGCCGGCCCAGCAGACCTTCGCCTGGAGCGGGACGAGCCACCTCCCCATGATCCCGGGGGCGGCCGTGGCGCGGCCGGGGGCGCCTGGCCAGGACGGCGGCACCGCCAGGTGGGAGGCGCCGAGAGCGGCGACCGCCCTCGCCCACCCGGCAGGGAGCGGCTCGCGCAGGGCCGCGCGGCAGGCGGCGGGGCGAGGTCCACATGGGCCCGACGGCCGGGGCCGGGGCGGGCCCTGCCCCGGCCCCGCGCCCGGTCCCGTCCCCGGATCACACGGCCGTCTGCGGTGGCATGTTGTACGGCGTCACCACCTGGATCGCCGACGGAAGCGTCGGGCCGGCCGGGGGCAGGGCGCCGTGCGCGCGCATGACGGTGTGGCAGGCCTCGCGCACGTCCTGGCGCAGGTCGTGGTGGAGGACGGCCGACAGCCGGTGCTCGCGCAGCAGCCGGGTGTTGTCGTGGTCCAGGTCGTGCGCGACGAACACGGCGCACTCGCGGCCGAGGTCGTCGAAGGCCCGCAGCGTGGCGATGTTGCCGCCGCCGATCGAGTAGACGGCGCGGATGTCCGGGTCGCGTTCCAGGGCGGCCCGGACCAGGTCGTACTGGGTGGCGTCCAGGCCCTGTCCCTCGGCGATCTCGACCAGCGTGCGCTCGGGGTGCCGGGCGCGCATGGCGCTGCGGAAGCCCATCTCGCGCTCCTCCTCGTTGCGGAAGAAGCCGCTGCTGAGGCTGGTGAGGATGTTGCCCGGCCGCTCCCCCAGCCACTGCCCCATGAGGTACGCGGCCGTCGCCCCGGCCGCCCGGTCGTCGATGCCCACGTAGGCGAGGCGGGCGCTGGACGGCAGGTCGGTCACCAGGGTCACGACCGGTATCCCGGCGGCGGCGAGCCGGCCGACCGCGGCGGTGACCTCGGGGACGTCCGGCGCCTTGAGGATCACTCCCTGCGAGCCACGCCGGGCGATCCGGTCCAGGGTCCGCACCAGCTCTCCGACCGGGCCGGTCTGGCGGAAGTGGAAGCGGGAGCGCAGCACCGCCGGGTGCAGCGCCGGCAGCTCGGCCTCCAGGGCGGCCCGGATGGCGGTGGTGAAGCGTTCGGGCGCCTGCATCACGAGGTCGACCATGAACGTCCGGCCGACGAGGCGGACCTGGGTGCGCTGCCGGTCCAGGTCCGCGATGGCCTGGTGGACCTCGCGCGCGGTGTTCTCGCGCACGCCTCCCCTGCCGTTCAGGACCCGGTCCACGGTCGCCTCGCTCAGACCCGCCTGACGTGCGATCTCGCGGATCGGGAAGGGGTGTCCCACGCCTCGGCTCCTTGAGGGGTTTTTGATGGCTCGCTGCTGGTTGTTCGAGGGGTTTGTACTGACAAGAATGACAGGGCTGCGTCGCTCCGTGACCCCTGAAGGGACGACGATGTCCTTCACTTCCGTACACCACCGTGCCTGGCTGTCCGAGCAGGACTGCGACCTCGACGCGTTCCGCGCGCTGGTCGAGCAGGCGACCGATCCCGCCGACTACCCGCACGCCGTGGCCGTCGAGCGGAACGTGCCGGTCTACGACTGCGGCCTCCTCGAAGGCGACCGCGTGGTCCAGGCCGAACTGGTGCGGGCCCTCGCCGACGGTCCCGGCATCGTCGTCTTCCGCGGTGCCTTCCCCGACCCGCAGGTCGTGGACCGGGCCACCGCGGTGTTCGAGGGGCTCATCGCCGAACAGCGTGCCTCGGGCGCCACGGCCGGCGATCACTTCGCCAAGCCGGGCGCCAACGACCGGGTGTGGAACGCGCTGGAGAAGGCGGCCCTGTACGACGCGGAGGTGTTCGCCGACTACTACGCCAACGACATCCTCGCCCTGGTCTCCACGGCCTGGCTGGGCCCCGGCTACCAGGTCACCTCCCAGCTCAACGTGGTCAACCCGGGCGGCGCCGCGCAGACGGTGCACCGCGACTACCACCTCGGCTTCCTGTCGAACGACGGCGCCGCCGCCTACCCCGCGCATGTGCACCGCCTCTCCCCGGTGCTGACCCTCCAGGGCGCGGTCGCCCACTGCGACATGCCCGTGGAGTCCGGGCCGACGATGTACCTGCCGCACTCGCAGAAGTACGCGCCGGGCTACCTCGCCTGGCGGCTGCCGGAGTTCCGGTCGTACTTCGAGGCACGGTACGTGCAGCTGCCGCTGGCCAAGGGCGACGCGGTGTTCTTCAACCCCGCGCTGTTCCACGCGGCCGGCACCAACCGCTCGGCGGACATCCGCCGCATGGCCAACCTGCTGCAGGTGTCGTCGGCGTTCGGCCGCGCGATGGAGACGGTGGACCGGCAGGCCGTGGCGAACGCCGTGTATCCCGTACTGCTCAGGCGCAAGGCCGAGGGCGCCGACCAGGCGTGGCTCGACAACGTGGTCGCGGCGAGCGCCGAGGGCTACCCCTTCCCGACCAACCTCGACAGCGACCCGCCGCTCGACGGACTGGCCCCGCTCTCCCAGGCGGACCTGATGCGGCGGGCGCTGCGCGAGGGGTGGACGCCGCAGGCGTTCCGGGCGGAGCTGCGGGCCGCCGCCGAACGACGAGAGAGCTGAGGAACGCCATGGGACTTCTCGACGACAAGGTCGTTCTGGTCAACGGCGGCAGCCAGGGGGTGGGTGCCGCGATCGCGCGGGCCGCGGCCCGCGAGGGGGCGGTCGTGGCCGTCACCGGGCGGCGTGTGGAGCCGGGCGAGGCGCTGGTGGCGGAGCTGACGGCCGCCGGGGCCAAGGCGATGTTCGTCCGCGCCGACCTCGCCGACGCCGGGCAGGCGAAGGCGGCCGTGGCCCAGGTGGTCGACGCGTACGGCCGGGTCGACTGCCTGGTCAACTCCGCGGGGCTGACGTCCCGGGGGACGCTGCTCGACACCACGCCGGAACTGTTCGACCAGCACATCGCGATCAACCTGAAGGCGCCGTTCTTCGCGATGCAGGCGGCGGTCGCGGACATGGTGGCGCGCCGGGCGCCCGGCACGGTCGTCAACATCATCACGTCGTCGGCGCACGGCGGGCAGCCCTTCCTCGCGCCGTACGTCGCGGCCAAGGCCGGCCTGATCGGCCTGACCCGCAACGCGGCGCACGCGCACCGCTGGGACCGGGTGCGGATCAACGGCCTCAACATCGGCTGGACGGCGACCGAGGGCGAGGACGCCACGCAGAAGACGTTCCACGGCGCCGGGGACGACTGGCGCGAGGAGGCCGCCGCGAAGCTGCCCATGGGCAAGCTGGGACAGCCCGACGAGATCGCCGACTTCGTGGTCTTCCTGCTGTCCGACCGGTCCGGCGTGGTCACCGGGTCGGTCATCGACTGGGACCAGAACGTCCTCGGCGGACTCGACTGAACACCCCCGCACGACACCCACCCTCTCCAGGAGCAACACCCATGCGTATCGGAATCCTCGGCCTCGGCCGCATCGGCGCCTTCCACGCCGAGACCCTCTCCGGCCTCGACGCGGTCGACTCCCTCGTCGTGACCGACCCGTTCGCCGACGCCGCCAAGGCCGCCGCCGAGCGGTTCGGGGCCGATGTCGTCGACTCGCCGGAGGCGCTGCTGGCCGCCGGGGTCGACGGGATCGTCGTCGCGGCCGCCACGGACGCCCACCCCGCGCTGATCCTGGCCGGGGTCGAGGCCGGGGTCCCGGTCTTCTGCGAGAAGCCCGTCGCCCGGACCATGGCCGAGGGCGTCGAGGTGCTCAAGGCCGTCCAGGGCACGGACGTGCCGATCCAGATCGGGTACAACCGCCGCTTCGACGCCGGTTTCGTCAACGCCCGTGCCGCCGTGCGCAGCGGTGAGCTGGGCACCCTGCACACGGTCCGCTCGACCACGCTGGACCCGGCGCCGCCGCCGGCCGCGTACATCGCCGCCTCCGGCGGCATCTTCCGCGACTGCTCGGTGCACGACTTCGACATCATCCGCTGGGTGACCGGGCGCGAGGTGAGCGAGGTGTACGCCGTGGGCGGCAACCGCGGCGCCGGGTACATCAAGGAGGCGGGCGACGCCGACACCACCGGCGCGATCCTCACCCTCGACGACGGCACGCTCGCGGTGGTCTCCAACTCCCGTCACAACGGCAGGGGTTACGACGTGCGCATGGAGATCCACGGCTTCGAGGACTCCATCGCCGTCGGCCTGGAGGACAAACTGCCGCTGCGCTCGGTCGAGCCGGGCGTGACCTTCCCCGCGGGCACCCCGCACGACTTCTTCATGGACCGCTTCACCGCGGCCTACCGCGCCGAACTGACCGCGTTCACCGAGGTCGTGGCCGGCACCCGCCCCTCCCCCTGCACCATCGAGGACGCCCTGGAGGCGGGCTGGATCGCCGACGCGTGCACCCTGTCGCTGCACGAGCGCCGCCCCGTGACGATCGCGGAGGTGCGCCAGGCATGAGCGGCCCGGGCCCGGATCCCCTGCGCATCGGTGTGCTGGGAGCCGCGCGCATCACCGAACGCTCCCTGATCGACCCGGCCCGGGCGACCGGCCACCGCCTCGTCGCGGTGGCCGCCCGCGACCGCTCCCGGGCCGAGGAGTTCGCCGCCCGGCACGGCGTGGAACGGGTGGCGTCCTCGTACGCCGAGCTGGTGGCCGATCCGGAGATCGACGTCGTCTACAACCCGCTCGCCAACGGTCTGCACGGCCCGTGGAACCTCGCCGCCCTCGCGGCGGGCAAGCACGTGCTGTCGGAGAAGCCCTCGGCGAGCAACGCCGAGGAGGCGGCGGAGGTGCGAGCCGCCGCCGAGCGGGCCGGGACGGTCTTCATGGAGGCCTTCCACTACCTCTTCCACCCGGTCACCCGCCGGCTGCACGAGCTGCTGGCCGCGGGCGAACTCGGCGAACTGCGCCGCGTCGAGGCGATGGTCGCGATCGCCGCGCCGCCGGAGGGCGACCCGCGCTGGTCGCTGCCGCTGGCCGGCGGCGCCCTGATGGACCTCGGCTGCTACAGCCTGCACGCCCTGCGCATGCTGGCCCCCTGGGCGGGCGGCGCGCCCAGGCTGACGGCGTCCCGGGCCGGGGAACGCGCGGGTGCCCCCGGTGTCGACGAGTGGCTGGACGCCGACCTGGAGTTCCCCGGCGGGGCGACCGGTGCGGCCCGCTGCCACATGGCGTACGGCGGGCTCGACATGAGCATCCGGATCGTCGGCTCCCGGGGCGAGGCGACGGCCCCGAACTTCGTCCTGCCCCAGCTGGACGACCGCGTCGTGGTCCGCACGGCGCGGGGCGAGCGCACCGAGCACCTCGGCACCCGCTCCTCGTACGCGTACCAGCTTCAGGCGTTCGCCGCCCGGGTGCGCAACGGGGCGTCCCTGCCGCTGGACGCCGACGACGCGGTGGCGACGATGCGGCTCGTCGACGCCTGCTACCGAAAGGCCGGGTTCGATCCCCGGCCGCGCACCCGGATCTGACGCGCCGCAGCCCGAAGGAGCCCCGGGGACGGCCCCGGGGCCCTTTCTCACGCGTACAGTTCGGGCCTTGCCACCAGGTCGACCTCCACCCGGCCGCCGTCCCGCAGCGCCCGCGCCCCCGCCTCGCACACCGCCGTCGCGGCGTAGCCGTCCCAGGCGCTCGGGCCGGTGACCACGCCGCGGCGGGTGGCGTCGATCCAGGCCTGGACCTCGCGGTCGTAGGCCGTCTCGAAGCGTTCCGTCCAGTCCTGGGCGATGGTGCCGCCCCAGCGGCCGGCCATGTGGGTGACCAGGGCGTGCCCGTCGCCGATGCGGGCGGTGCCGCGTTCGCAGACCAGCTCGGCCTGGACCTGGTAGCCGAAGCCGCAGTTGACGAAGATCTCGACGTCGCTGAGGGCGCCGCCGTCGGTCTCGAAGACGACGAACTGCGGGTCCTGCAAGCCGTCCGGGGCGCTGGCGGAGGGGGTGGGGCGCAGCACCGTGACGGCGGTGATCTCGTGGCCCAGCAGCCAGCGCGTCGCGTCGGCCTCGTGGGCGACGGAGTCGGTGACGAGCATGGAGCTGGTGAAGAAGGGCGGGCTGGCGACGTTGCGGTGCCGGTTGTGCAGCATCAGCGGACGGCCCAGCTGTCCGGTCGCCAGCAGGGCCTTCAGCTTGGCGTACTCGGGGTCGTAGCGGCGCATGAAGCCGACCTGGACGCGGCGGTGGCCGAGGCGCTGTTCGGCTTCGACGACGCGCAGGGCGGAGGCCGCGTCGGGGGTGAGCGGCTTCTCGCACAGCACGGGCAGATCGCGCTCGAAGGCGGCGAGCAGGGTGGCTTCGTGGGCCGGGCCCGGGGAGGCGATCAGGACGGCGTCGACGCCGTCCGCCGCCAGCGCCGCGGCCGGGTCGGTGTGGGCGGTGCAGCCGTCGACGCGGGCGGCGACGGCCTTCGCGCGCTCCGCGTCGACGTCGGCGACGGCCACCACCCGGGCCCCGCTGGTGACTTCGTGGATGCGGCGCACATGGTCGGCGCCCATCCTGCCCGTACCGACGACTGCGACTCCTACGGTGGCGCGCTCGGTCATGGCCGTCCTTTCGGGTCGTCAGGCGCCGCAGGACCTCAGGAACTTGCGGGTGCGCACCGCGATCGGCAGCGGCTTGTCCGGCTCGCAGGGGTACATGTCCTGCTCGACGATGGCGAAGAGGTCCACGCCGAGCTTCTGGGCGGCCGCGAGGACCGGGCCCAGCTCGGGGACGCCGGCGGGCGGTTCGCACATCACACCGCGTGCGACGGCCGGTCCGAACGGGATCTCGTTCTTGACGACGTCGGCGAGGATCTCCGGGTCGACCTGCTTGAGGTGCAGGTAGCCGATGCGCTCGCCGTAGGTCTCGATGAGCTTGACGCTGTCGCCGCCGCAGTAGGCGTAGTGCCCGGTGTCCAGGCAGAGGTTGACGTGGTCGGAGTCGGTCGAGTCGAGGAACCGCTCGACGTGCTCCTCGGTGTCGATGTGGGTGTCGGCGTGCGGGTGGACGACGATGTCCAGGCCGTAGCGGTCCTTCACCTCGCGGCCGAGGCGCTCCATGCCGGTGGTGAGGTTGCGCCACTGCTCGACGGTGAGCTCCGGGGGCTCCAGGATCTCGGCGGTCTTGTCGTCCCGCCAGAAGGACGGGATGACGACCAGGTGCTTGGCGTCCATGGCCTGGGTCAGGGCGGCGACCCGGCTGACCTGCTCCCAGGTGGAGTCCCACTCGGAGGGGCCGCGGTGCAGTCCGCAGAAGATCGTGCCGGCGGAGACCTTCAGATTCCGCCTGGCGACCTCCTCGGTGAGCCGGGCCGGGTCGGTGGGCAGGTAGCCGTAGGGGCCGAGTTCTATCCAGGAGTAACCGGCCTCGGCGACCTCGTCGAGGAAGCGTTCCCAGGGCACCTGCTGAGGGTCGTCGGGGAACCAGACGCCCCAGGAGTCGGGAGCGGAGCCGACCCGGATGCGGTCGAGCGCGAGCGCCATGTCAGGACTTTCCTTCCGAGGACGTGACTACGGGAGCGGAGAGGTCCCCCTCCTCGGGGAGCCCTTCGACGTCGACGCCGCGGACCTGCGCCAACTCGTGCTTGAGGGAGGCCAGTTCGGCGCCGCCGGCCATGTGGTTGGTCAGCTCTTCGAGGCTGACCTCGCTGCGGGAGGCGGACAGCTCCATCGTGCCCAGGCGCAGGACGCTGAAGTGGTCGCCGACCATGTAGGCGTGGTGGGGGTTGTGGGTGATGAAGATGACGCCGAGGCCCTTCTCGCGGGCGGCGGCGATGTACTTCAGCACCACACCGGACTGCTTGACGCCGAGGGCGGCGGTCGGCTCGTCCAGGATGAGGACGCGGGCGCCGAAGTAGACGGCGCGGGCGATGGCGACGCACTGGCGCTGGCCGCCGGAGAGCGTGCCGATGGGCTGCTCCAGGTCGTCCAGGACGATGCCCATGTTGCGCAGTTCCTCGTCCGCGGTCTTCTTCATCCTCTCGATGTCGAGCCGGCGCACGGGCCAGGGGCCCTTGGTCATCTCGGAGCCGAGGAAGAAGTTGCGCCACACCGGCATC
Source organism: Streptomyces sp. (assembly GCF_031181705.1). Classification (GTDB taxonomy): domain Bacteria; phylum Actinomycetota; class Actinomycetes; order Streptomycetales; family Streptomycetaceae; genus Streptomyces. Next base: position 101,500 of record NZ_JAPSKN010000001.1, on the reverse strand, counting down.
AGCGGGACGACCGCGAGGTCCTGGTAGACCGTGGCGATGCCCTTGTCGAGGGCCTCGCGCGGGGTGGAGAAGCGCACCGGCTCGCCGTCGACGAGGAACTCGCCCTCGGTGTGCTGGTGCAGCCCCGAGACGATCTTGATGAGGGTGGACTTGCCGGCGCCGTTGTCGCCGAGGACGCAGGTGACCTTGCCGGGGTACACCTCCAGGTCGACGCCGTGCAGGGCGCGGATGTTGCCGTAGGACTTGCCCGCGCCGCGCAGTTCGACCAGGGGGCGGTCCCCCTCGGGCGGGGTGTCCTTCAGGACGGCACCGTGGGTGCCGGTTTCGTTGCTGGTCATCGCGGTCACCTCCGGGTCGCCGTGCGCTGGACCCACAGATTGATGAGGACGGCGCCGAGGAGCATCACGCCGAGGAAGGCCTTGAACCAGTCGGGGTTCCAGCCGGCGTAGACGATGCCCTGCTGCACCATGCCGAACATGAAGGCGCCGAAGACCGGGCCGATCGCGGAGCCGTAGCCACCGGTGAGCAGGCAGCCGCCGATGACGGCCGCGGCGATGTAGATGAGCTCCTGGCCCACGCCCTCGCCGGACTGCACGGTGTTGAAGGAGAACAGCTGGTGCATGCCGACGAACCAGGCGCCGAAGCCGACCAGCATGAACAGGGAGATCTTGGTGAAGGTGACGGGCACGCCGACGGCCCGGGCGGAGTCCTTGTTGCCGCCGACGGCGAAGATCCAGTTGCCGTACCTGGTGCGCAGCAGCACCCAGGTGGCCAGGGCCGCGAAGACCAGCCACCACACCACGGTGATCTTGACGTTGACGCCGCCGACCTCGAACGTCGAGGCGAACAGCTTCTGCGCCTGGGCGAAGCCGTCCATGTCGCTGATGTCGTCGGTGGCGACGTTGCCCGTGACGAGCTTGGTGATCGCCAGGTTCACGCCCTGGAGGATCAGGAAGGTGCCCAGGGTGACCAGGAAGCTCGGCAGGCCGGTCTTGACCAGCAGCCAGCCGTTGAAGGCGCCGATCGCGAGGGACACCAGCAGGGCGACGATGACCCCGACCCAGACGTTCATGGTCAGCTGGTAGCTGAGCATCGACGCGGTCAGCGCCGAGGTGACCACGGCGACACCGGCGGACAGGTCGAACTCGCCGCCGATCATCAGCAGGGCCACGGGCAGCGCCATGATCCCGATGGTCGACGACTGGTAGAGGATGTTCGCCATCGAGCTTCCGTCGCGCACCGGCGGCGCGGCGAACAGGAAGAACACGAGCACGGCGACGGCGCCGAGGAAGACGCCGACCTCGGGCCGGGCGAGCAGCCGCAGCGCCAGCGGGCGCTGGCGGGTCCGGCCGTCGGACTGCTTGGGGCCGGGGGCCGGCGGTGTGTCCACCGCCGGCGTGGCCTGCTGGGTCATGCTCATCACCGGGTGCCCTTCGCGGCGAACTCCCCGATCCGGTCGACGTTGGACTTGTCGACGAAGGCCGGGCCGGTCAGCACGGGCTGCTCGCCGCCGCCGCTGTAGTTGCCGTTGTTCTTGTAGAGCCACAGGCCGTCGACGGCCAGGTAGCCCTGCAGGTAGGGCTGCTGGTCGACGGCGAACTGGATGTCGCCGGCCTTGATCGACTTGATCAGGTCCTTGTTGAGGTCGAAGGTGGCGATCTTCGCCTTGCTGCCGGCGTCGGAGACCGACTGCACCGCGGTCAGCGCGAAGGGGGCGCCGAGGGTGACGACGTAGTCGATCGACGGGTCCTGCTTGAGCTTGGCGGTGATCGTCGACTTCACGGACGGCATGTCGGTGCCGTTGACGTTCTGCGGGTCGACCGTGCCCTCGAAGGTCTTGGCCACGCCGTCGCAGCGCTGCGTCAGGCCGACGTTGCCCTGCTCCTGCATGACGCAGAGGACCTTCTTGGCGCCGACCTCGTTCAGCTTCTTGCCGAAGGCCTCGCCCGCGACGGACTCGTCCTGGCCGAAGAACTCCAGCAGGTTGAGGTTCTTCCAGTCGCTCAGGCCGGAGTTGAGTCCGACCACGGGTATGCCGGCTTTCTCCGCCTTGCCGACGACGCCCCTGAGCGCGTCCGGCTTGGCGAGGGTGACCGCGATGCCGTCGACCTTCTGGTCGATGGCGTTCTGGACCAGGTTGGCCTGGTTGCCCGCGTTGGGGTCGGCGGAGTAGACGAGCTTGATGTTGTCCTTGGCGGCCGCGGCCTCGGCGCCCTTGCGGACGGTGTCCCAGAAGGTGTCGCCGGGCGCCTGGTGGGTGACCAGGGCGACGGTCATGCGCGGCGTGGTGGCCTTGCCGGCCGAGGCGTTCGCGCCGCCTTCCTCGGACTTCTTGCCCCCCGAACTGCTGGAGCAGCCGGCGAGGGTCAGGGCCGCTGCCGCGGCGACGGCGACGACGGGCGCGAACCTGCGGGAGCGGGGGTGAGAAGAGCGGTCCATCTTTCCTGGCACCTCACTGTGCTACTGCGGGGAAAGGAAGGGATCACGAAGGGATCCGTGGTCCCGGAGCCTTACGGAGTCCGGATCATGATGCCGCAAACCGACTGTTGCGATGGCACGGGATACAAGTCCCTGCCGCGCCCGCTGTCAATACTTTGTTAAGACATCATTTCACAAGCAGGTCAGAATGTAAGTACAAAGTATTGACAGCGCCGCCCTCCGGGACCTACACCTTGGGAGGCGTCAGGTCCCGTTCCGCCACGCCCCCACCGTGTCAGGGCGTCCCGGGACCCGCATCCCCAGCTTCCCCAGGAGGTCGCGCATGGCCGGGCCGGCACAGTATTTCGATGTGATCACGATGGGCCGCGTCGGAGTCGACCTGTATCCCCTGCAGACCGGCGTCCCGCTGGCCGACGTGGAGACCTTCGGCAAATTCCTGGGAGGTTCCGCGGCCAACGTGGCGGTCGCCGCAGCCCGGCTCGGACGCCGTACGGCGGTGATCACACGCACCGGCGACGACCCCTTCGGCACGTACCTGCACCAGGAGCTGAAGGGCTTCGGCGTCGACGACCGCTGGGTCACCCCGGTCGCCGCGTATCCGACGCCGGTCACCTTCTGCGAGATCTTCCCGCCGGACGACTTCCCGCTGTACTTCTACCGCCGCCCCAAGGCCCCGGACCTGGAGATCCACACCGACGAGCTGGACTTCTCCGCCATCCGCGGGGCCCGCGTCTTCTGGATCACCGGCACGGGCCTGAGCGAGGAGCCCAGCCGCTCCGCCACGCTCGCCGCCCTCGAGGCCCGTGACAAGGCCGGCACCACCGTCTTCGACCTTGACTGGCGCCCCATGTTCTGGCGCGATCCGGAACAGGCCCGCCCCTACTACCGCGAGGCCCTGCGCCACGCCACGGTCGCCGTCGGCAACCTCGACGAGTGCGAGATCGCCACCGGCGTGCGCGAACCGCAGGCCTGCGCGGACGCCCTGCTGGAGGCGGGCGTGGAGCTGGCCGTCGTCAAACAGGGCCCCAAGGGCGTGCTGGCCGTCCACCGGGACGGCGCCCGGGCCGAGGTGCCGCCGGTGCCGGTCGAGGTCGTGAACGGACTGGGGGCGGGCGACGCCTTCGGCGGCTCCCTCTGCCACGGCCTGCTCGCCGGCTGGGACCTGGAGCGGACCATGCGCCACGCCAACGCCGCCGGTGCCCTCGTCGCCTCCCGCCTCGCCTGCTCCTCCGCGATGCCCACCGAGTCCGAGGTCGAAGACCTCCTCGCCGGGGTGCCCGCGCCGAGCCCGAGCCACTGAACGGAGTCTTCCTTGAACATCGGCATCCCCGACCTCGCCCCGGTGCGAGCCCGGCACCCCGAGGCCGTCGCCGAGGCGGCCGCCCGCCGGGCGCGCCGCCCGCTGATCGGCGACAGCGGCCGGCTGATGATCGTGGCCGCCGACCACCCGGCGCGCGGCGCCCTGGGCGTGGGCGACCGGCGCCTTGCCATGGCCAACCGCGCGGACCTGCTCCAGCGCCTGTGCACCGCGCTGTCGCGGCCCGGCGTCGACGGGGTGCTCGCCACCGCCGACATCCTGGAGGACCTGCTCCTGCTCGGCGTGCTGGAGAACAAGGTCGTCATGGGCTCGATGAACCGCGGCGGCCTCGCCGGGGCCGCCTTCGAGATGGACGACCGCTTCACCGGCCACCGCGCCGAGGACATCGCCCGGCTCCGCTTCGACGCGGGCAAGCTGCTGGTCCGCATCGACTACGACGACCCGGGCTCGCTGACCACGCTGGAGTCCGCCGCGCGGGCCATCGACGCCATGGCGGCCCTGCGCCTGCCGCTGTTCGTCGAGCCGTTCCTCTCCCGGCGCGTCGACGGCAGGGTCCGCAACGACCTGTCCGCCGAGGCCGTCACCAAGTCGATCGCCATCGCCTCGGGCCTGGGCGGCACGTCCGCCTACACCTGGCTGAAGCTCCCCGTCACCGACGACCCGGACGACATGGCCGAGGTCCTGGAGACCTCCACACTGCCCGTCGTGCTGCTCGGCGGCGAGGTCGGCGACGACCAGGAGGGCGCCTACGAACGCTGGCGCAAGGCCCTGCGCCTGCCCACCGTCCAGGGCATGGTCGTCGGGAGGTCGCTGCTCTACCCGGCCGAGGGCAGTGTGGAGCAAGCGGTGGACACGGCCGTCGGCCTGCTGTGATCCCGGAGGATGCCATGACGTACCACCTTCCCGCCGGCAAGGCGCTCGGCGGCCCCTACACCGTCGACGTCACGCCCGAGAAGGCAGGCTGGGGCCATTCCGCCCTGCGCGTGCTGGAGCTGCCGCCGGGCGGCTCCCACACCTTCGACACCGGTGACAGCGAGTGGATCGTCGTCCCGCTGAGCGGTGCCTGCACGGTCGTGTCCGCCGACCACCTCGGCCAGGACACCTTCGACCTGCACGGCCGCCCCGACGTGTTCAGTGCGGTGAGCGACTTCGCCTACGTGCCGCGCGACGCCCGCACGACCGTGACCTCGGCGGGCGGCGGCCGGTTCGCGCTGACCGGCGCGCGCTGCACCCGCCGTCTGCCCGCCCGCTACGGCCCGGCCTCCGAGGTCCCCGTCGAGCTGCGCGGCACCGGGAACTGCTCGCGGCAGGTCAACAACTTCGGCGCGGCCGGGGTCTTCGAGTGCGACAAGCTCATCGCGGTCGAGGTGATCACCCCCGGTGGCAACTGGTCGTCGTTCCCGCCGCACAAGCACGACGAGCACCGGCCGGGCGAGGAGTCCGTGCTGGAGGAGATCTACTACTTCGAGTTCGCCGGGCACGACGGCGTCCCCGGCCTCGGCTACCAGCGCGTGACCCCCTCCGGCCCCGGCCGCGACACCGACGTGCTGGCCGAGGTCCGCGACGGGGACGTCGTCCTCATCCCGGACGGCTGGCACGGCCCCTCGATGGCCACCCCCGGCCACCACATGTACTACCTCAACGTCATGGCCGGCCCGGAGGCCGAGCGCGCCTGGCTGATCTGCGACCACCCCGACCACGCCTGGGTCCGCGACACCTGGCCCCACCAGCCGGTCGACCCCCGCCTCCCCCTCTACACCGCCCCGGAGACCTCCGCATGAGCGCCCGCACCCGCCGACTGACCACCGCCCAGGCCCTGGTGCGGTTCCTGTCCGCCCAGTACACCGAGCGCGACGGCGTGCGCCGCCGGCTGATCGCGGGCACCTGGGGCATCTTCGGCCACGGCAACGTCGCCGGGGTCGGCCAGGCGCTGGTCGAGTACGCCGAGGTGATGCCGTTCCACCAGGGCCGCAACGAGCAGTCGATGGTGCACGCGGCGGTCGGCTACGCCCGGCAGCTCAACCGCCTGTCCGCGCAGGCCGTGACGACCTCCATCGGCCCGGGCGCCACCAACCTGGTCACCGGTGCCGCCCTGGCCACGATCAACCGCCTGCCGGTGCTGCTCCTGCCCGGCGACTACTTCGCCTCGCACTCCGCCGACCCGCTGCTGCAGCAGCTGGAGCACCCGGTCGAGGCGGACGTCTCGGTCAACGACACGCTGCGCCCGGTCTCGCGCTACTTCGACCGCATCACCCGCCCCGAGGCGCTGATCCCCTCGGCGCTCCAGGCGATGCGCGTGCTGGCCGACCCGGCCGAGACCGGCGCCGTCACCCTCGCCCTCCCCCAGGACGTGCAGGCGGAGGCGTACGACTGGCCGGAGGAGTTCTTCACCGAGCGCGTGTGGCCCGTACGGCGTCCCGCGCCCGACCCGGTGGAGCTGTCGGCGGCCGTGGAGGCGATCCGGTCGGCCGCGCGGCCGCTGATCGTGGCGGGCGGCGGCGTCCACCACAGCGAGGCCGAGGAGGCGCTGCAGGCGTTCGCGGACGCCACCGGCATCCCCGTCGCCTCGACCCAGGCGGGCAAGGGGTCGCTGCGCCACGACCACCCCGCCGACCTCGGCGGCATCGGCCACACCGGCACGGCCGTCAGCGACGACCTCGCCCGCACGGCCGACCTCGTGATCGGCGTCGGCACCCGCTACACCGACTTCACCACCGCCTCCGGCACGCTCTTCCAGAACCCGGACGTGCGGTTCCTGAACCTCAACATCACCGGCTTCGACGCCCACAAGCTGGCGGCGCGCACGCTGGTCTGCGACGCGAGGACGGGTCTCGAACGGCTCCTTGAGGCACTCGCCGGTCACCGGGTGGGCCAGGAGTACGTGGCCGAGTACCGCGCCGGCAAGGACCGCTGGGACGAGGTCGTCGAGGCCGCCTACCGCGCCGGCGGCGACAGCGCCGTCCCGACCCAGACGCAGGTGCTCGGCGCGCTGGACGCCGTCGTCGGCGACGACGACGTGGTGATCAACGCGGCCGGTTCGCTCCCCGGCGACCTGCACAAGCTGTGGCGCGCGCGCAGCCCGCGCCAGTACCACCTGGAGTACGGCTACTCCTGCATGGGCTACGAGATCCCGGCCGCCATCGGCGTCCAGCAGGCGGCGCCGGGCACGCCGGTGTGGGCGCTGGTCGGCGACGGCACCTACCTGATGATGCCGACGGAGATCGTCACGGCCGTCCAGGAGGGCCTGCCGCTCAACATCGTCCTCATCCAGAACCACGGCTACGCCTCCATCGGCGGCCTGTCTCAGGAGACGGGCGGCGAGCGCTTCGGCACCGCCTACCGCTTCCGGGCCGCCGACGGCACCTTCACCGGCGCCCCGCTCCCCGTCGACCTGGCCGCGAACGCCGCGAGCCTCGGCATGGACGTGCTGCGCGCCAAGACGGTGCGCGAGCTGCGCGAGGCCCTGGCGACGGCCCGCGCCTCCGGCCGGCCGACGTGCGTGTACGTCGAGACCGACCCGGCGCCGACCGCTCCCCCGGCCGAGGCCTGGTGGGACGTGCCGGTGGCCGAGACCGCCGCCCGCGAGGCCGCCGTCGAGGCCCGCGAGCGCTACGACCGCCAGGTGGCCGGCCGCCGCCGCCACCTGTGACCCCCTTCGTTGCTCCCTGGCTCCCCGAAAGGCCCATGCGCACCATGAAGACCATCACCCACTGGATCGACGGCAGGCCCGTCGAAGGCACCTCCGGCCGGTTCGGCCCCGTCTACAACCCGGCCACCGGCGCCCAGGAGAAGCAGGTCGCCTTCGCGACCGCCGCCGAGGTGGACGCCGCGGTCGCCTCCGCCAGGGCCGCCTTCGACAGCTGGGGCCAGTCCTCCCTGGCCAAGCGCACGGCGGTGCTGTTCAAGTACCGCGAGCTGCTGGACGCCCACCGCGACGAGATCGCCGCGCTGATCACCGCCGAGCACGGCAAGGTGCACTCCGACGCCCTCGGCGAGGTCGCGCGCGGCATGGAGATCGTGGAACTGGCCTGCGGCATCTCCGTCCAGCTGAAGGGCGAGCTGTCCACCCAGGTGTCCTCCCGGGTCGACGTCGCCTCGATCCGCCAGCCGCTGGGCGTGGTCGCGGGCATCACGCCGTTCAACTTCCCGGCGATGGTGCCGATGTGGATGTTCCCGCTCGCCATCGCGTGCGGCAACACGTTCGTGCTGAAGCCGTCCGAGAAGGACCCGTCGGCCTCCTTCCGCCTGGCCGAACTGGCCGCCGAGGCGGGCCTGCCGGACGGTGTGCTGAACATCGTGCAGGGCGACAAGACGGCCGTGGACCGCATCCTGGAGCACCCGGACATCGAGGCGGTCTCCTTCGTCGGCTCGACGCCGATCGCGAAGTACATCCAGCTCAAGGCCGTCGAGCACGGCAAGCGCGTACAGGCGCTCGGCGGTGCCAAGAACCACATGCTGGTGCTGCCCGACGCCGACCTGGACCTCGCCGCCGACCAGGCGATCAACGCGGCGTACGGCTCGGCGGGCGAGCGCTGCATGGCCGTGTCGGTCGTGGTCGCGGTCGGCGACACGGGTGACGAACTGGTCGGCAGGATCGCCGAGCGGGCGAAGAACCTGAAGATCGGCCCCGGCACCGACCCGGCGTCCGAGATGGGCCCGCTGATCACCCGCGAGCACCGCGACAAGGTGGCCTCCTACGTGGCGTCGGCCGCCGAGCAGGGCGCCGAGGTCGTCGTCGACGGCACGGGCTTCTCGGTGGACGGCCACGAGGACGGCTTCTTCCTCGGCGTCTCCCTGCTGGACCGGGTGCCGCTGACCGCGGACGCCTACCGGGACGAGATCTTCGGCCCGGTGCTGTGCGTGGTCCGGGCCGAGACCTACGACGACGCCATCAAGCTGATCAACGACTCCCGCTGGGGCAACGGCACCGCGATCTTCACCCGGGACGGCGGCGCGGCCCGCCGCTTCCAGCTGGAGGTCAAGGCCGGCATGGTCGGCGTCAACGTGCCCATCCCGGTCCCCGTCGGCTACCACTCCTTCGGCGGCTGGAAGGACTCCCTCTTCGGGGACCTGCACATCTACGGCAACGACGGCGTCGCCTTCTACACCCAGGGCAAGGTCGTCACCACGCGCTGGCCGGACCCGTCCGACGGCGGCATCAACCTCGGTTTCCCGAGCAACTCCTGACGCCCCGAGGGGGATGCATCCATGGCGAAGACCGGTGACCGGACCCGGACGGCGACCGCCCCCGCGCCGGCCGGACTGGACTTCGCCCTGGACCGGACCACTCCCGTGCCGCTGTACCACCAGCTCGCGCAGCAGCTCCAGGCCGCGATCGAGCACGGCGCCCTCGCCCCGGGCGACCTGCTGGGCAACGAGGTCGGCCTCTCCGCGCGCCTCGGCCTGTCCCGCCCCACCGTCCGCCAGGCCATCCAGTGCCTGGTCGACAAGGGACTGCTGGTGCGGCGGCGCGGGGTGGGCACCCAGGTGGTGCACAGCCGGGTCAGACGCCCCCTGGAGCTGAGCAGCCTCTACGACGACCTGGAGGCGGCCGGGCAGGGACCGACCACACAGGTCGTGCGCAACGAGGTCGTCCCGGCCCCCTGCGACGTGGCGGCGGCGCTCGGCGTGCCCGAGGGCAGCGAGGTCGCGGCCCTGGAACGCCTGCGCCGCGCCCGCGGCCGCCCCGTGGCCCTGCTCCGCAACTACCTCCCGCCGTCCCAGCTCCGCCTCGACACCGCCCGTCTGGAGTCGACGGGCCTGTACCGGATGCTGCGCTCGGCGGGCATCACCCTGCACAGCGCCCGCCAGACGGTCGGCGCCCGCGCGGCCACCCGCGAGGAGGCGGCCCGCCTGGAGGAGACCGCGGGGGCGGCACTGCTCACGATGGAGCGGACGGCGTTCGACGACAGCGGGCGGGCGGTGGAGTACGGCAGCCACATCTATCCGGCGTCGCGGTACACGTTCGACTTCCAGTTGCTGGTGAGGCCTTGACCCCGCCCCGGACCCGGGTACAAGGTCGTACATATACACCGTAAACATACGGTACCCGGACCCATCCGAAGCGGGAGTCTGGCATGGCCCGCAGGAACCCGTCGCCGACCGCCCGAGGAGCGGGTGCCGCATGGGCGCCCTCGACCGTCCTCGTCACCGGCGGCGCCGGTTTCATGGGCAGTCACACCTGCGTCGAGCTGCTGGACCATGGCTACGAGGTGATCGTGGTCGACGACTACTCCAACAGCACGCCGCACGTCTTCGACCGGGTGGAACGGATCGCCGGCCGCTTCGTCGGCGCCGTCTACGAACTGGACATCCGTGATCGGCACGCCCTCTCGGCCGTCTTCGACCGACACTCCGTGGACGCCGTCGTGCACTTTGCCTCGCACAAGGCGGGGGGCTTGTCGACACGGATGCCCGCCACGTACTACGACACCAACGTCGGCGGCACCACCGCGCTGCTGCGGATCATGCACGAGCACGGGGTGCACCGGCTGGTCTACGCCTCCTCCTGCTCGGTCTACGGCGACGCCGGGAGCGGCCCGCACGACGAGACCACACCGGTCCGGCCCGGCACGCCCTACGCCTTCTCGAAGTGGATCTGCGAGGAGGTGTGCGCGGACGTGTGCCGCCGCCATCCCGAGTACACGGTGCTGTGCCTGCGCTACCCCGTCCCGGCCGGGGCCCACCCGAGCGGACTCCTCGGCGAGGTCCCGCGCCACGCCCCGGAGAACCTGCTGCCCTGCCTCGCACAGGTGGCCGTCGGCCGACGCGACAAGCTGTCGGTCTACGGTGCCGACTACCCCACCCACGACGGCACCGGGGTCCGGGACTACCTGCACGTCATGGACGCCGTCGAGGCGCACCGGGTCGCACTGGACCACCTGGCCGACGAGCCGGGCATGCAGGTCTACAACCTGGGGGCGGGTGCCGGCAGTTCGGTCCTGGACGTCGTCGACGCGTTCTCCCGGGCCTGTGGCAGGCCCATCCCGTACGACGTCGCGCCCCGCCGCCCCGGGGACGTCGCCGAGCTCATCGCCGACGCCTCGGCGGTGGGGCGTGCCTGGGGATGGCATCCCACCCGGGACCTGGCCGACGTGTGCCGGGACTCCTGGCGGTTCCAGCGGCTCAACCCGCACGGGTACGAGGACAGCGCGCCGCGGCCGGAGACGAAGGGGTAGGCCCCGTGCGGCCCCCCTCCGGCGGCACCCGTGCGGCGAGCCCCGCCCGGCGCCCGGGCCCGGCCTCCCGCCGGTTCTCCCGGTTCCGGCGCCCGGTGGCCGGACCCGGCGCGACGCCCGCCGTGCCGTCGCCCCCTGACGGCGGGACGGCCGGGTGGCCGGCCCGCCGGCTGATGGGGGGCCACCTCGTGGCGGTCGGCGTGCTCGCCGCTCTCGCCACGGCCGTTGTGGTGCCGCGCACACCGCTGTGGGCCGTCATGGGGCTGACGGGAGCGGCCGCCGTCGTCGCCGGCGTGTGCGTCCACCGGCCCGCGCACCACCGGCCCTGGCTGCTGCTCGCGGCCGGGCTGCTGGCCCTCGCCGCGGGCGACACCTTCTCCGCCCAGGAGATCCGCTTCCCCGCGCCCAACGCGTTCCCCGCCCCGGCGGACGTCTGCCGTTGGCTGGCCTACCCCCTGTTCGCCATGGGGCTGGCCGGGCTGGCGCACTACCGCCTGAGAGCCCGTGACCTGGCGGGCCTGCTCGACACCGTGGTCATCACCGCCGGGCTGGCCCTGCCCGTGTGGGTGTACCTGATGCAGCCGCTGGCCCGGACGGAGGGGCTGAGCTGGCAGCAGCGCGCGATCAGCATCGCCTGTCCGATCGGGGACGTCCTGATGCTGACGCTGCTGGTCCCGCTCCTCTTCCGTGACCGCGCAGCCGGGACGGACCGCTCCCTCCAGCTGCTCGCCCTGGGCGCGCTCGCCCTGCTCGGCTTGGACGTCGCCCACAGTGTCCTGCAGCTCAACGGCGCCTGGCAGCCGGGCACCCTGCCGGACTCCGGCCGGATCGTGTTCTACACGGCCTGGGGACTCGCCGCGCTGCACCCCTCCATGGCACGGCCGGCCGTCCGGGAGCCCCCGCCGCCGGCCCTGCTGCCGCCCCGGCACCGGCTGCTGCTGCTCGCCACCGGCACCCTCGTCCCGCCCGCGATCCTCGTCCACGAGGAGAGCCTGGGCCTGGCCTACGACGCGACCGTGCTGGCGGCGTTCTCCGGTGTGCTGTTCCTGCTGGTGATCCTCCGGCTGACGTTGATGGTCGTCGCGCACCGCCGGGCCATGACGCGGGAGCTGGCCCTGCGCACCGCAGCCGCGTCCCTGGTCGGCACGGTCTGGCCGGCGGAGATCGAACGGGTCTGCGACGAGGCGGTCACCGCCCTGTTCAGGCCGCCGGGCCGGCACATGACCCTGCTGCTGACGTCCGGGGAGGCCCGGGAGCTGTACGCGCGTCTGGCGCGCTGTCCCACCTGGGCCGAACGGCCCGGCGCCACGCGCCGCGGGTCCGCCGAGGCGGCCCGGGGCCGCACCGTCATGGTTCCCGTCGACGCGCTCGGGCCCGCAATCGCCGCCCGGCTCGGTGAGCTGCCGGCCGCCCTGCTCTGCCCCATGGTCCCGCCCGAGCACCCGGCCGGCAGCGAGCTCCCGGGCGCACTGCTGGCGGCGGGCTCAAAACGGCAGCTCGATGAGATGCGCGGCTCCCTGGAGCTGCTCGCCTCGCACGCGGGGCTCGCGACGGAACGCATCGCGCTGCGGCGGGAGGTCATCCGCAAGGAGAGCGAGGCGTACTTCCGCACGCTCGTGCACAACGCCTCGGACATCATCCTCATCGTCGACGACGACACCACCGTCCGCTACGCCAGCCCGTCCGCGCCGAGCGTGTTCGGCAGCGCCGAACTCACCGGCCTTCGCCTGCCGGACCTGGTGGATCCCCGGGAGCGCGAGCGGGTCGTGCAAACCCTGCACACCGTGCTGCACCACGGCCCGCAGGAGGCGCACGACAGTTGGCGGGTCCTGCGCGAGACGGGCGGCATCGAAGTGGAGGTGCGCTGCCGCGACCTGCGCCGGGAACCCACCGTGGGCGGGCTGGTCGTCACCCTGCGGGACGTCACGGAGCAGCGGCAGCTGGAGCGTGAACTCACCCGCAGGGCCTTCCACGACCCTCTGACCGGCCTGCCCAACCGCGCCCTGCTGCTGGAGCGGACCGAACGGGCGCTGCGCCGGGGCCTGAGGGAGTCGACGACGACCTGCCTGCTCTTCATCGACCTGGACGACTTCAAGATCGTCAACGACACGCTCGGACACTCGGCCGGCGACCGACTGCTGTGCGCCGTCGCCGAGCGGCTGTCGGGATCGCTGCGCCGCACCGACACCGCGGCGCGCCTCGGCGGCGACGAGTTCGCCGTGCTGATGGAGGGGGCGCAACAGCCCCTCGACGCGGAGGTGCTGGCCGACCACGTGGTCCGCACGCTGAGCCGGCCCTTCCGTCTGGACGCGGAGACGGTGAGCGTCTCGGCCAGCGTGGGCGTGGCCACGGCGCAGGACAGCGCGGACGCCGGTGGCCTGCTGGCACTGGCCGATCTGGCCCTCTACGCGGCCAAGTCGTCCGGCAAGCGCACCTGGCGCCGGTTCCGGCCCCAGCAGCGGATGCGGGCCGTGGAGCGCCACGAGTTGCAGGTGCGGCTCGACCGGGCCGTCAGCGAGGAGCAGTTCGGCGTGCGCTACCAGCCGGTGGTGGACATCGCGTCCGGTGCGGTCGTGGGCTTCGAGGCCCTGGTCCGCTGGCCGGAACTCGGCCCCGATCCGGTCCCGCCGGGGCAGTTCATCCCGCTCGCCGAGGAGACCGGCCACATCTTCGCGCTGGGCGCCTGGGTGCTGCGCAGGGCGACGGCCGACCTCGCCCGGCTCCAGCACCGCACGCCGGGGTTCGAGCCGCCGTACCTCAGCGTCAACGTGTCCGCGCGGCAGTGGCGGGACACCAGCTTCGTGGACGAGGTGTGCACCGCCCTGGACACGACCGGCCTGGCCGCGGGCACCCTGCAGGTGGAACTCACCGAGTCGGTGCTCATGCGGCGGACCGAGCAGATCGACGCGCAGATCCGGGCCCTGACGGATCGTCAGGTGCGCATCGCGGTGGACGACTTCGGCACCGGTTTCTCCTCGCTGCGCTATCTCCGCGACTTCCCCATCGACGTCCTGAAGATCGACAAGTCGTTCATCGACGGCATACCGCAGGACCCCCAGCAGGTGGCCCTGGTCGAGGGCATCGTCCGTCTCGCGGGCACGCTGGACCTCCAGGTGATCGCGGAGGGCATCGAGGAGGAGCCGCAGCGGGAACTGCTGGCGGGCCTCGGGTGCCGCTACGGGCAGGGCTTCCTGTTCGCCCGGCCGATGACGCTGGAGCAGGGCGAGGCCGCGCTGCGGCGGCGGAACGAAGGCCGAAGGCCGGCGGGCTGACACCGGGTACCGCCCGGCGGTGCGCCGCTGAGCGAACAGCTCGCCGTGTACCGCCCACCGTCCGGCCGTGTGCGCAAGGGCCGCCGGCTTCACTCCCGGGCGGCTCCCGGACCGCATCGGCTCCACGCGGACGCCGGTGACAGGCCGAACGCCGTCTCCACCAGGGCGACATGGCTGAACGCCTTGGGTGCGTTGCCCAGTTGGCGGCCGGCGTCCGGGTCCCACTGCTCGGACAGCAGGCCGACGTCGTTGCGCACGGCGAGCACCCGGTCGAAGACCTCCCGGGCCTGCTGCCTGCGCCCCGTGGCGGCGAGGGCGTCGGCGTACCACAGGGAGCAGGAGACGAACGCGCCGTCGGAGCCGGCCGGCCGGCCCGGCCCGGAGCCGTCCTCGTCGAACCGCCGGAGGAATCCGCCGTGCCCGAGCCGGGCCAGGGCCCGTACCGTGCCGCGCACCCGCTCGTCCCGGCCGGGCAGGAAGCCGACCCGGGGTATGAGCAGCGCCGAGGAGTCGAGGCCGGAGGCACCGTAGGACTGCACGAAGGACCGCTGGGCCGTGTCCCAGCCCTCCCGGCAGATCTGCCGGTGCACCTCGTCGCGCAGCGCCCGCCACTGCCCCGAGGAGCCGTTGCGTCCGAGCAGCTCGCCCATGCGCACGGCCCGGTCGGCGGCCACCCACACCATGACCTTGGAATGGACGAACTGGCGGCGCGGGCCGCTCGTCTGCCACAGCCCCTGGTCCGGCTCCCGCCAGTGCCGCAGCAGGAATCCCATGAGCGAGTCGACCAGTTCCCAGACATGGGCGGGCATCGGGATCCCCGCGCGCAGCGACAGCCACAGCGTGTCCATGACCTCGCCGTACACGTCCAGCTGGAAGAAGCCCACGGCCGAGGTGCCGAACCGCACGGGGCGCGAGCCGTCGTAACCCGTAAGCCAGGGCGCCTCGGTCTCGGGCAGCAGCCGCTGGCCCTTCACGCCGTAGACGGACTGCAGGCCGGCGGGGTCGCCGGCGACGGTACGCACCAGCCAGTCCAGCCAGGCGGTGGCCTCGTCCCGGTAGCCGCTGCGCAGCAGGCACGACAGGGTCTGGGTGGAGTCGCGCAGCCAGCAGAACCGGTAGTCCCAGTTGTGCTCGCCGCCGATGGTGCCGGGCAGGGAGGTGGTGGGGGCGGCGACGATGGCGCCCGTGGGGGCGTAGGTGAGGGCTTTGAGCGTGATGAGGGACCGCACCACGGCCTCCCGCCACGGCCCCCGGTAGCGGCACCTTCCGGCCCAGCGGCGCCAGAAGTCGACGGTCTCCTTCAGGGCGGTCTCCGCCGGGACGGACAGGGGTGGGGGTGGCGCGGGCCGGTGGGAGGGGGTCCACCCCAGGGTGAGAGCCAGCCGGCGCCCGGCCGTGACGGTGAACTCCCAGACGGTGGCGTCCTCGTCGCCCCGGTCCCGTACCGGGCCGTCACCGCCGAGCCAGACGGCGTCGGGGCCGGCGACCGCGACGGTGCAGTGGCCGACGTCCCGGACCCAGGGCACGATCCGGCCCTGGTGGAAGCGGAGTCGCAGTTCGCTGCGCAGGTCCACGGTGCCCGACACGCCCTCGACCAGACGGACGATGCAGGGCACGTCGGCCCGTGGCGGCATGAAGTCGGTGACGCGCACGATCCCGGTGGGCGTCCGCCACAGGGAGTCCATGACCAGCGTGTCGGCCCGGTAGGAGCGGTGCGCGCAGGTGCCGCCCGCAACCGGAGCGAGACGCCAGCGGCCGTTGTCCGGCGAGCCCAGCAGGGCCGCGAGGCAGGCCGGGGAGTCGAAGCGGGGCAGACAGAGCCAGTCGACCGACCCGTCCCGGCCGACCATGGCGGCCGTCTCCAGATCGCTGATGAGGGCGTAATCCTCGATGGGTGCGTTCATGATCGCGGGCTACGCCACCGTGCACTTTGCCGTTCCCACGCTACGCCGGTCGCAGCGTCCGGGACAGGGGCCCGGACGCGGACAGCACAGAGCCCTTGACCTGGGGAGCAAAAAGGGCAATATGTACGTATACGCCGTAAACGTATGGCGCCTTCTCTCCGGAGACGCTCCACCGGAGGACACCGGCATCATGAAGATCAAGCACTACCCGCCCGAGCGCCCCTCCCCCGCCACGCAGTCCGACGACCACGGCGCCTCCCCGGACCGGGCCACCCACCCCCTGCGCCGGGCCGGGGACCGCCCCCCGCCCCGGGCCACGGTGAGTCTGGTCGTTCCCGCCCGCAACGAGGCACGCAACATCCCCTGGGTCTTCGAGCAGATCCCGGACTGCGTCGACGAGGTCATCCTGGTCGACGGGGACTCCGTCGACTGCACGGTGCACATGGCGATCCGGTGCCTGCCGACGGTCCGCCACGTCGAGCAGAGCGGCCCCGGCAAGGGGAACGCCCTGCGCACCGGCTTCCTCTCCGCGACCGGCGACCACATCGTCATGATGGACGCGGACGGCAGCATGCTGCCCGGGGAGATTCCGCACTACCTGCACTTCCTCGACAACGGCTTCGACTTCGTCAAGGGCTCCAGGTTCATCGCCGGCGGCGGCTCGCTCGACATCACCCCCGTTCGCCGGCTCGGCAACCTGGTGCTCCTGGCCGCCGTCAACCACCTCTACGACGCCACACTGACGGACCTGTGCTACGGGTTCTGCGCCTTTCGCCGTGACTTCCTCGACGATCTCGACCTGCACTCGTCCGGCTTCGAGATCGAGACCGAGATGATCGCCCACGCCCTGCGCTCGGGCCTGCGCATCGCCGAGGTTCCGAGTCTGGAACTGCCGCGGCGCAGCGGCCATTCCCATCTGCACGCGATATCCGACGGCCGCCGGGTGCTGCGGACGCTCCTGTCCGAACGGCCCGGGGCCCGGACCGCCGCGCCGGCCGGACGGCGCCCGGCATGAGTGTCGCCCGCAGAGCTCCGGCCGGACCTCGCGCGGCGGCGGATCCGGTCCTGCCGGAGAGGGCACACACCCCCGTCGGGGTCGTCGACGTGGATCTCGCGCGGCCGTACGAGTTCCGTCCCCCCGCAGGGCCCGGACCGATCCGCCCCACGGCGCCGGTGCTGGCCCTGGTGCGACTGCACGGCCGCCCCCTGGGCCTGGTCGGCGCGGCCGGCGGGTCCCCCGAGGACCTGTGGCGGTCGGTGGCCGACACCGCCCGGCGGCGGTTTTCGCTGTCGCGTGACCCCTCTCCCGCCCGGGCGTCCGCGCCGGCCTCGCCGTCCATCAGCGTGATCGTCGCGACACACGACCGGCCCGGGATGCTCCGCGCGTGCCTGGAGTCCCTGCTGCGGGTGGAGTACCGGAACTTCGAAGTGATCGTCGTGGACAACGCCCCGGGCGACGACGCGGCCGAGCGACTGGTCCGCGGCACCTACGGGGGACGGGTGCGCTACGTACGGGAACCGGTGGCGGGCCTGGCCCGCGCGCACAACCGGGGCCTGGCCGCCGCCCGCGGCGAGATCGCCGCCTTCACCGACGACGACACCCTGGTCGACCCGGGCTGGCTCGCAGCGCTCGCGGAGGGCTTCGCCCAGGACCCCCGCGTCGGGTGCGTGACCGGGCTCATCGTCCCGGCCGAACTGGAGACGCCCGCCCAGGCCGCCCTGGAGCGACACGGCGGCTTCGCCAAGGGGTACACGCCGCGCGTGTGGTCCCTGCACCACCCGCCGCGGGACCCGTTGTTCCCCTTCACGACGGGGCGCTTCGGTTCGGGCACCAACATGGCCTTCCGGATCGCCACCCTGCGGGCGCTGGGCGGCTTCGACCCGGCCACGGGCACCGGGACCCCCGCGCGCGGCGGGGACGACCTGCTCGCCTTCTTCCGGGTCCTGGCCACCGGGCAGGCACTTGCCTACCGGCCGCAGGCCCTCGTCTGGCATCGCCACCGCCGCACGCAGGACGCCCTGCGCGCACAGGCGTTCGGCTACGGAGCCGGGCTCGGCGCGTACCTCACCGGCGCCCTGGTCAACGAACCCCGGATGCTTCCGGCCCTGTTGCGCAGGCTGCCCCGGGGCATCCGGTACGCCCTGGTCCAGGCGCGCGGCAAGGCGGAGGCGGCGACGAACACCGCGCGGTCCCGAGAGCTGTCCCGCCTGGAACTGTGCGGGCTGCTGTACGGGCCGGTCGGCTATCTGCGCAGTCGCCGCCGCAACCGCAGCAGCCGGCCCTGAGGAGAGAGCGTGCACACGGCCCAGGAGACGGCCGACCGGCCCGAGGACACGGCTACGCCGGATCGGGGACGGTCGCTGACCACGGTGGTGCGCGCCGGGATCGCCCGCGTCCTGCCCAGCGAGCCCCTGGTGCGCAACGGCCACCTGCTGGCGGTCGGTTCCCTGGTCAACGCGGGAGTCGGCGCGGTCTTCTGGCTGTTCGCCGCCCACTGGTACGACGACGAGGTCGTGGGCGTGAGCTACTCCGCGCTGTCCGCGTCCCTGCTCCTGGCCAACATCGGCCAGCTCAACCTCAACGACTTCCTGATCCGGTTTCTGCCGTGCTCCGGACGGCAGACCCGGAAGCTGCTGCTCACCTGCTACGCGGTGACCGCCTCGTGGAGCGCCCTGGTCTGCCTCGTCTTCGTCCTCCTCGTCCCCGCGCTCTCACCCGAACTGGCCTTCCTGCGGGATCCCCTGGTCGCCGTCTGGTTCGTGGCGGCGACCGCCGCGTACACCATCTTCGTCCTGCAGGACGGGGCGCTGACGGCGATGCGCCGCCCCGGCTGGGTCGTGGCCGAGAACATGGTCTTCGCGTTCGTCAAGATCCTGCTTTTGGCCGGCGGCGCCTTCCTGGCCCTGCGGACCGGGATCCTGCTGTCCTGGGCGGGAGCTCTGCTCGTCTCCCTCCTCGTCGCCAACTGCCTTCTGCTGCGGTGGGCGGTGCCGCGCCACGAGCGGGAGCACCCCGACGCCGTGCGCCCGCCGCGGCTGCTGAGCTACGCGGCGGCCGACTACGCCGGCAGCCTGTTCCGCATGGCCGCCTACACGCTCGTGCCCCTGATGGTGCTGAACGCCCTCGGGGCGAAGCAGAGCGCCTACTTCTCGCTCGCCTGGATCATCGGCTACGTGCTGTTCCTCGTCGTGCGCAACATGGGCAGCTCGCTGGTCGTCGAGGTGGTGCGCCGCCCCGAACGGCTCGCGGAGCACGGGGCGCGGGTGCTGCGCCACTCCGGGATGATGCTGGCCGCCGGTGTCGCCGTGATCGTCGCGGGGGCCCCGTGGATCCTGGAGCTGTTCGGGCCCGGCTACGCCGAGCACGGCACCACCCCGCTGCGGCTGCTGGCCCTCGCCGCACTGCCCAACCTGGTGTTCAGCGTGGCCGTCGACGTACTGCGGGCCGGGCGCCGCATGCGCCCGGTGGTCGGACTCCAGATCGCCCTGTGCGTGCTGGTTCTCGGACTGGTCCAGCTGCTGCTGCCGGTCCTCGGGGTGTCGGGCGCCGGAGTCGCCTGGCTGGCTGCGGAGTGCCTGATCGCCGCCCCCCTGCTGATCTGGCGGTCCCGCTGGCTGGTGCCCGCCTCCGGGAGCACGCCATGATCTCCGGGAGAACGTCGTGAACACCGCCTTGAGCCTCTCTGTCGTCGTGTGCGCCTACACGCTCGATCGCTGGGAGGAGCTGCAGGCCGCTGTCGTCTCCGTCCAGTCCCAGCGCCGTCCGCCGGAGGACATCGTGCTGGTCGTCGACCACTGCCCCGAGCTCCAGCGGCTGGCCGGCCGTATGCTGCACGGCGTCCGGGTGCTGCCCAACCGGCAGCGCAAGGGCCTGTCCGGCGCCCGGAACACCGGCGTCGAGGCGGCCGTCGGGGACGTGGTGGCCTTCCTCGACGACGACGCGACCGCCCACCCCTCATGGACGCAACGCCTGCTGAGGGACTACCGCGACCCGCGGGTCGCCGGAGTGGGCGGGCTCGTCCTCCCGTGGTGGGAGACCGACCGTCCCGCCTGGTTCCCCCCGGAGTTCGACTGGGTGGTCGGCTGCTCGTACCGCGGCCTGCCGGAAGAGCTGGCGCCGGTGCGCAACTTCATCGGGGCCAACATGTCGTTCCGCAAGGACGTGCTCCGCACGGCCGGTGGCTTCCGGACGGACCTGGGACGGGTGGGTACCCGGCCCCTGGGCTGCGAGGAGACCGAACTGTGCCTGCGCATCACCTCCCGCCGCCCGGACGCCGTCCTGCTCCACGACCCCTCGGCCGCCGTCCGGCACCGGGTCCCCGCCGCACGCGCCACATGGTCGTACTTCCGGGCGCGCTGTTACGCCGAGGGCCTGTCCAAGGCCCTGGTGGCCCGGTACGGCGACGGCTCCGCCGCCCTGTCCAGCGAGCGCGCCTACCTCACGACGACCATCCCGCGCGCCTTCCGGGACGCCCTGCGCCCGGGCCGGCCCGCTCCGGCCCGTACCGCCCTCGCCCTGGCTCTCGGCGTCGGTGCCACGTTCCTGGGATACGCCGTGGGCTCGGTGCGCGCCCGGCGCTCCGCCGTCCGCCCGCCCCGCCGAACCGCCGAACCGCCCTGCCGCGCGCCGGGGAAGGAGAGCCCGGTATGACGTACCAGCCCGTCCCCGTCTTCGTGTACCACTCGGTGTCCGTCGACCCGCCCCCGTGGATCGCCCCGTTCACGGTGAGCCCGCGCGTCTTCGCCGGACAGCTCGACCTCATGGCGGACAACGGTCTGCAGGTCGTCCCGCTGCGGCGGCTGGTCGCCGCGCTGCGCGGCGGTCCGCCGCTGCCGGCCCGGTCGGCCGTGCTGACCTTCGACGACGGGTTCGCCGACTTCCACACCACCGTGGCACCGCTGCTCGCCGCCCGGGGCCTGCCCGCGACCCTCTACGTCACCACGGGCACGCTGGGCGGGGCGTCCCGGGCGGCGGAGAGCGGCAGTCTCCTCCCGCCCGCGCCCATGCTGACCTGGCGACAGGTCCGGGAACTGGACCCGTGCGTCGAGATCGGCGGGCACACCCGGACCCATCCGCAGCTGGACGCCCTCCCCCGGCAGGCCGCCCGGGAGGAGATCGAGGACTGCAAGGCCCTGCTGGAGGACGTCCTCGGGCATCGCGTCGGCGCCTTCGCCTACCCCCACGGCTACAACGACCGCGCGGTGCGTCGCCTGGTGGAGGAAGCGGGCTGGACCTCGGCGACCGCCGTCCGGTACGGCTTCAGCTCCGTCGCGGACGAAGTGCTGCGCATCGCCCGGCTGATGGTGCGCGCCGACACTCCGCCGGACCGGTTCCTGGCCTGGGTGCGGGGCACGGGCGCACCGGTGGCGCCGTTCCCGGAGCGGACCCGTACCCGGGCCTGGCGGGGCTACCGGCGGCTGCGAGCCGGCCTCGACCGTCCCCACCCGGCGCCGACGCCCGCCCGATGACCGGCCCGTCCTCGTCCCCGGCCGGCCCTACCGCTGCCAGACGCGCACCCAGTCCACCGTCATCACGGCGGAGTCGACGGACGGGGGCGGCGACCGGGGCACTCCCACGGCCAGGTTGATCAGGACCTCCATGGGCACGTGCGGGATCCGCTCGGGCTCGGTCACGCGGAACCTGCGCACGCCGTCGACGTACCAGCTCACCTCGTCGGGGGTCCACAGCATGCCGAAGACGTGGTGCCTCTCGGGGAACGGGACGGGCCCGAACGTCCCCCGCTCCCGCTGGTCGCCCTCCGGGCTGCGCCAGTGCGTGTACATCATGACCTGGTCGGTGCGCTCGAAGAACTCCATGATGTCCAGCTCGGGCGGTGTGAACCTGGACGCCGGCATCATCCAGAACGCGGGGAACATCCCCTCCTGGGAGGGGATCCGGACGGACGCCTCGAAGTATCCGTACGTGAACACGTGACGGGGCTCGCCGTACCAGTCGTCCCGGCCGGTCGAGATCATGCCGGACCGCCACGGGTAGGTCTCGCCGTCGCTGCCGCGGGTGGAGCGCCGCTCGGCGTCCAGCCTCAGATGCCCGTCGCCGACGGAGACCTGACCGGGCAGGTACCACTGCTTCTCGTCGTTGCCGCTGTTGGTGCACCCGTCCTCGTTCCAGTCGTAACAGGTGGTCCAGCGCTCCGTGTCGAGTTCGGAGCCGTCGAACTCGTCACGGAAGGCCAGATCCCACTCCTGCGGAACGGGTTTCGGCCTGGGCGGTGTCTCCGTTTCGGTGGCACCGCAGCCGGCGGCCAGCACCAGCGTCGTCGCCAGAGCGGCCAGGGCGGCACGAAGCCGTCGCGCCGGCACGGGGCTACCGCCGTTTCCCGGCCGCGACGGCGGCGGTGAGGCGGCGGACGGCGGACGCGGTGCCGGAGACGGACCGCAACAGCGGCCCCAGGCCGGGGGCCGTGGTGAAGCCGGTGAAGTACAGACCGGCCGTGGAGGACTCGAACCCGGAGAACAGCGGGCCGCCGGGGCGGCCGCCCGCTCGCCCGCGCGGCGGCGCGGCTCCGTGCGCCCGCCGTGGGCCGCCCTCGACGCGGCCGTCCGGCCGGCCCGGGTCCCACGGGGCGCCGGGCCGTTCACGGGACGGCGACCGGACCGTGACGCCCGGACCGTACCCGGTGTCCGCCGTGGGACCGGGCCGGGTGAGGGACGGCGGAGGTGTGTCGTCGGGGCCGGCGCGCCGGGCCGGAGGCCGGCGGCGGCCCCGTGCGGGCAGCAGGGCCAGGACCGATGTCATGGCCGCCAGCGTCATGATCACGCGCGTGGTGGTGAAGGAGCCGCTGAGGTAGAACGGCTCCGCCGCCAGGACCGCCAGGCACAGGCTGAGCGCCACGGACAGGAACGCGGTCTCCACGACGAACGTCCGGCCGCGGTCGTGCCAGGGCGTGGGCCCGGCCCACCGCGTGGCGGCGGCCCCCGGGCACAGCAGCAGGAACACGCACACGATCAGCAGGCGCGCAACGCCCGCGTCCGGCAGCGCCAGGGTCGCGGCGAGAGCGAGCCAGCCGGACAGGGCGAGCGCGATGCGCAGTGGCCATCTCCAGCGCGCCGGAAGACCGGTGGGAGACGTGCTCATGGCGCCTCCTTCGCCTCGGGGTTCTGGTACCGGTAGACCACGGCGTCCTTGCTGCGGAACACCTGCACGAACCCCGCGGTATCGGCCATCGCGGTGTCCATCCGTCGCATGGTGTCGGCGGGAAGGGTGCCGTTGAGGTAGCACTCGGCGGCCTGGGCGCGGCTGAGCACGATGTAGGCGGGTTCGCGGACGGTGGCACCGTCGATGAACGGCTCCAGCCCTTCGATCGGGTCGTTCACCAGCCGCTGCCTGACCGCGACTTCCTGTTCGTTGAGCTGGACCCGCGGATGTCTGTCGTAGTTCATCTCCAGGCCGGGCACGTCCGAGGTGAGGGAGACGATCAGGGATCCGGGGGGCGTGGTGGCCGTGACGAAGTGGGTGGCGGCCACCTCGTCCCTGGTGAACCGGTTCGCCGACTCCTTGCCGTAGTAGCCGAACAGCATGGCGCCGAGCATCGCCAGCAGCAGCGGGGTGGCGACGAGCACACGCAACCGCGGACGCCCGCGAGACTCGAACAACAGTGCGGCGATGAGGAAGGCGGCGGCGGGCAGCGCGAACAGGTAGGCGCGGAAGATCATCTCGCCGCCGTAGGAGTTCGCGATCAGGACCGGCATCGGGGCGAGGACGAGCAGCGGCATGCCGGTACGGCGGGTCCAGCGCCGCACGACGAATCCCAGGGCCGCCAGCAGGAACACCGCGGCTGACAGGCCCCGGTCGACCCAGGAGACCACCACCTGCCCAGGGGCGGCGGAGCCCAGCGCCGCCAGCCCGGAGACCACGTTGGAGTCCGGCTTCAGCAGCGCGCCCACGAACTCGCCCAGGTGGGCGGAGACGAACGGCCGTGCCACCGTGGCGTCCCAGACCACGGTGAGCAGGACCCCGGCGCCCAGAACGGGCAGCAGCACGCGCCGGTTGCGGCGCGGCAGCGACAGCGCGACCAGGGCGCTGACCATCATCAGCGGGGTCAGCGGGTGCGAGCAGACGATCACCGCCATGACCAGCACGACGAGCAGGTACCGGCCGACGGGCCATGCCCTGGCCCGCGGGCCCGGCGGTTGCTCCGCCGCGGCCTTCAACTGCCCCGTGACGAGCGCGATCAGCGTGACGAAGAGCAGGAAAGCGAACGCCTGGGGCGCGAAGTAGTCCTGCCCCACCCACGAGCAGGAGTAGAAGATCCAGGCCGCTCCCCAGACGAGTCTGCGATCGGCGGTCACGGCCCGGTAGATCAGCAGGAGCGGCGCGAGCAGCAGGACGTTGTTGACGGGCGGGGCCCACACCGCGTAGCCGAGGGACGACTCCAGACCCGTGGCCTGTACCACCAGCGCGTTCAGCTGGAAGAAGCCCGGCCACTGGTCGTAGACGTCGAGTTGTGGCGCCCCGGGCACACTGCCGCCGTTGCGGATCATGGCGTCGACGACGGCGACGTGCTTCCACGCCCAGCCGTAGCGGAGGGTCGGATACAGCAGGGCCGGTGTGGCGTGCAGGATCGCGATCAGTCCGAGGACGTAGGCGGCGAACCACCGGCTTCGGGTCCGCCGGTCGGACAGGGCCACGCAGAAACCGACCGCGAGCAGGCCGAGGGCGACCCAGAAGAGCACCGGCAGAACCTGGAGGAGGCCCAGGTCGGTCATGGCGCCCAGGTTCACGTGGCGCAGGGACAGCAGCCAGAGGACGAGCGCGACGGGCAGGGCGGCCCGCGCCACCCACTGCGGTGCGGTGGCGCCCCGCCGGCCGGGCGGTGCGGCGAGCGGCGCACCACCGGGGCGCCGCGTCCCGCCGGTGGCACGCGGCGCCCACTGACCCGTCATCAGCGGGGAACGCTTGCCCATGAAGATGCCCTCCGCACAACGGGTGCGACGACCAGGCCCGGCAGCGCCCTCCGCGCCGCTCCCCCGCACCGGCGTACCAGCACTCCGAACCGGACAACATGCGGCATAAATGCTAAATATTACGTTACTGCCGTTTTGTTCGACCGGCAGCAGCGGGACCACGCGGCGGAGGAGAACAGTGACACCACGGGTGAGGGCACCGTTCCGAACGCGGCACAGCGCGCGGAAACCGCTCGTCGCCGCGTTCGCCGCGCTGGCGATGCTCCTGCCCGTGGCCGCCTGCGGTTCCCCGGGCCGGAGCGACGGTGTCCCCAGGCCGGACCACATCGTGGTGGTCATCGAGGAGAACCGCGGCTACGACGACATCATCGGCTCGCCCGATGCCCCGTACATCAACGAACTGGCCCGCAAGGGCGCCAATCTCACCCAGTTCTTCGCCATCACCTATCCGAGCCAGCCGAACTACCTGGCCCTGTTCTCGGGGTCGACCCAGGGCGTCGACAACGACTGCCCGAACGACTTCTCGTCCCGCAACCTCGCTTCCCAGCTGATCCAGGCCGACCTGACGTTCATCGGGTACGCGGAGAGCCTGCCGAGGGTCGGTTTCAAGGACTGCACCAGCGGCCCGTACGTCCGCCGGCACGCTCCGTGGGTGAACTTCACCAACCTGCCGGACTCCGTCAACCGCCCGTGGACGGACTTCCCCGAGGACTTCTCGGACCTGCCGCACGTCTCCTTCGTGGTGCCGAACCTCGACAACGACATGCACGACGGTGGCGTCGCACGCGCCGACACCTGGCTGCGGGAGAACCTCGGCGACTACGCCCGCTGGGCCATGACCAACAACAGCCTCCTCGTGGTCACCTGGGACGAGGACGAGGGCGGCGAGGAGGAGGACAACCACATCCCGACCGTCGTCGTGGGCGAGCAGGTGAGACCGGGCGAACACGACCAGCCGAACAACCTGTACGGCCTGTTGCGCACGATCCTGGACGCGTACGACCTCGACCCGATCGGGCACAGCGCCGAGGCGGAGCCCCTGGACATCTGGAAGGGCGACGACTGACCCGGCGTCCGTCAGGCGTCCCGGAACCGGATGACGCGCTTGACGGCCGTCCGCAGCCCGAGCTCGACCGCGGAGACGGGCAGCCGCTCCCGCCGGTAACGCGGAGACGGGCGGCCCACCGCTCCGAAGCCCGCCTTGAAGTGCTCCAGTGACGAGCCCGGCGCGGACTCACCCAGGTCGAAGGCCCGGCAGCCCTGCGCGCACGCCTCCTCGATGGCCAGCCGGTACAGCAGCGGGACGGCCCGGACCGGATGGGCCCGGTCCCGGTCCATCGCCGCCCGCCAGAACTTGGCGTGCGGGCCGTGCCGCAGGACGACGATGGCCGCCACGGGCTCCCCGGCGTGCCGTGCGAGCCAGATCGTGCAGCCCTCACCGAACCGGGCGGCCACAGCGGCCAGCCGTTCCCTGGGGAACTCGCGCCGCCTGCGCCACCGGGCCAGCACACGCGGTTCGTGCTGCT
Source organism: Streptomyces sp. (assembly GCF_031181705.1). Taxonomy (GTDB): domain Bacteria; phylum Actinomycetota; class Actinomycetes; order Streptomycetales; family Streptomycetaceae; genus Streptomyces. The sequence goes on along the minus strand of NZ_JAPSKN010000001.1, from coordinate 74,938 downwards.
GTGCCGCCCAGCGCTCGATGGACCGGTCGTACAGTTCCTCGAAGACGGGCGCGAGCCGGCCGGTGCGGTCGGCCTCGACGTCGAGGTGTGCCTTCTCGGCGCGCCTGACGTCACGGCGGACCCGGGTGTGGAAGCGGTGCTGCCAGACCGCTTCGAAGCCGCCGTCGAGATCCACCGCCTGGTTCATATGGGGTTCCAGGCGGAAACCGCCCGGCGCGGTCCGCTGCCACAGCTCGGCGCCCTGGGGCCGGAAGCGGACGGCGACGCGCAGGGCGGGCCGGCGCTCCAGGTCGGCGAAGAGCGCCCGCGCCTGCTCGGCACCCACGGCCCCGGACGTAACCGGTCCGCCGATTCCCCAGCCGGCCGGCCAGGACTCCTCGGCGTCCAGCCGGCGGGGACGCCGCCCCCTGCCGGCGAGCGGCAGCACGATCCGGCTGCCGTCGGCGAACGCGTAGAGCCTGCTGGCGTCCCGGTACGACCCGGTCTCGCACAGGCAATCCAGCCAGGTCGGTGTCTGGGTGACGCTGATGTCCGCGTCCCGGTCGGCCAGCTCCCACCAGACGGCCCGCGGGGCGGGGGTCGTGACCTGCGCGGGACCGGCCGCGGTGCCGATCGGCGCTGCGGCGTGCGTGTTCACCCCGTCCTCCCGCGGGACGGTGCGCCGCGAACCGGCGCCGTGCCCTCGTCGGCCAGCAGCTCGCCCAGGACGGACACCACGTTGTCCGCCACCCAGCGGTGACTGCGCGCGTACCGGGCCGACTTCTCCAGGTTCCCCGCGACGTGCCACAGCCAGGTCAGCAGCGTCACAGCCGTTTCCGCCCGGGGTCCGGCCTCCAGCGCCCGCGCACCGGCGAGCAGCCGCCGGTCCTCGGACCTGAGGGAGGCGCGCCGCACGACATCGGCGACGACTGCGCCGAACTCCCGTCCGGCGAGCTGGTGCCGCATGGTCAGCACGAAGGTGTGGCAGTCGAGCAGTGAGGGGCCGTCCGGTACGGCACCCGCCCAGTCGATCACTCCGGACAGCGTCTGCCGGCCCTCCGACACCAGCACGTTGCCGGGGTGGAAGTCCGCGTGCGTCCACGCCACCAGCAGCCGGTGCCCGGCCAGCCCGCCCTCCACCCGCTCGCGTACGGCGGCCAGCGCCCTGGCGCCCTCACCCCGGCGGCACCACCGGACCTCCCCGGCGAGCACGGCCAGCCGGGGTTCGACCCAGTCGTCCAGCAGGGGTGTCACCTCCCGCGTCCGGCCGGTGGCACGGTGCAGTTCGCGGATCGCCGCGAGGGCGGACTCGGCCACCCGGCGGGCCAGCGCGGGGGAGCGCCGCAACAGGGCGTCGGCCTCGACGCCCGGCAGGCAGGACTCCACCAGCACCGGCAGCGGCCCCTCCAGGCGGCGCTCCCTCACGACGGGCAGCAGCCGCCGCCACGAGCCGAGCCGCTCGTCCCGGGCCAGCCGCCGCACGGCCTCGCACTCGTGCTCCAGCGAGGCGGCCGCCCGTGGGCTACGGGGATGCTTGACCACGGCGGGTTCCGTGCCGTTGCCGTCGAGCCGGAAGACCAGCAGGTCGGAGAAGGTGCGCCGGGGCCTGTGCGGCGCACCGCCGAGCGGCAGCGAGTCAGCGAGTCTGCGCGCCGCCAGTGCGTCGGCCGGGCGCGTCAGGAGACCGGCGGGACGCAGCGGCAGGAACCCTCTCAGCTCCGCGGTGAACGCCATCCGCCCCTCCCTTCACACACCTCAGCCAAATGCCGCAAACCACCTCTTTTCATCATCGACGCAGCTGGGACGAGGTGCGACTCGGCCCCGGATCATGTATGTGTACGTCGTCAGGACGGCTCCGTCCTTCTGCACCCCGAGGAGTCAGCATGGCCAACGGCCGTGGGCCCAGCCAGTCCCGCCGCGCCAGCGACCGCGGCCGCTACGGCCGGCTCAGCCGGGAGCGCGTCCTGGCCAGCGCCCTTGCCCTGGTCGACCGTGAGGGTCTCTCGGCACTCAGCATGCGCCGCCTCGGCGCCGAACTCGGTGTCGAGGCGATGGCGCTCTACCGGTACGCGCCGAACAAGGACGCCCTGCTCGACGGGCTGGTCGAGGCGCTGTATCTGAGCCTGGAGGAGCGGCTGGAGGCCGAGGGCGGCGAGGACTCCGACTGGCGGGCCGGGCTGCACCGCATCGCCCGTACGACCTACGACGTGTGCCTGGCTCACCCCCAGGCGGTGCCGTTGATCGCCACCCGGCTGCTCGCCGTCCCGCTGGCCCGGCGGCCCGCCGCCGTGCTGCGGGATCACGAGCGGGTGCTCGCGTTGCTGCGGCAGGCCGGGTTCGACGAGGCCACCGCCTCCACCGTGTTCCGTGCCTTCACCGCCTGGCTGCTGGGCTACGTGTCCGTGGAGCTGCGCCCCACGGTGGACAATCCTGACGAGACCGATCCGGCCTTCCGTCTCGGTCTGCACCGGCTGTCGCCCAAGGATCTGCCGACCCTGCGGGAGACGGCGGCCTCGCTCGCCGAGCGGGGCGGTCCCGAGGGTCTCGCGGCCGGTCTCGACGCCCTGTTCGACGGCCTCACCGGTGGCGCGTCCCCTTCCGCAGCATCCCGCTGAACGGCGTCTCCGGGCGCTCCAGGCGCTCCCCGTCCAGCGTGATGTCCACGACTTCGTCGAAGAAGGCGAGGCGTCCGCGGATCGCCGCCACGGCGGGCAGCGGGTCGGGGTAGCTCCAGAGGACGTCGGGCGGCACGTCGCCCTCGCCGCGCCAGGACCAGTACGAGGCGGTGCCCTTGTAGGGGCAGCCGGTGCTGTGGTCGGTGGCTTGGAACAGGTCGAGGCGGACGTCCTCGCGGGGGAGGTAGTACCGGGTCGGCAGGGACGTCTCGAAGAGCAGGACCGGGGTGTGGGTGTCCGCGACGAGCCGGCCCTCGATCTCGACTCGGACATGGCGGCTGCTGGACAGCGCGTCCACCCGTTTGTGCGGGTCACGGGGGTGGACGAAGATCTCTTCCTCCTCCTCGTACCAGTGGTCGAGGCCGGTGTCGGCGCGCCGGAACCACTCGAAGGCGATGTGGCCGGCCAGGTCCTCGGCGGGGAAGGTCCAGGCCGCGTTCGCGCGCACCTCGCCGTCGGCGGCCAGGTCGTAGAAGACCCGGGAGCCGGTGTGGGTGCCGGCGGGCGGGTCGGCCGCGGGACGCAGGAGGTCGGTGCGGACGTCCGCACGCGGGAAGGCGTACTGGGGCACGGGCAGGCCGGGCTCCCACACGAGCACCGGGTGGCGGCTGTCGACGACGGTGACGTCGCCCGTGCGGCCGCGCACCCAGCGCTCGCTGGGCTCCCAGGTGAGGCCTTCGGGGGTGGTCCTGAGGGACCGGGCGGCGGGGTGGGCGGGGTGGGTGGCCATGGCCGGTGTCTCCTTCACGCGCAGGAGGTCCGCGAGGGTCCGTGGCCCCGGAGTGGACCGGAGCCCGCACCAGTCGGGGTCCGCAGGTCCGTTCCCCTCCACCGTCCCACGGCTTTCAGTGCGCCGCGTCGAGCCTGGCCCGCTGCTCCTCGGTCAGTTCCAGGTCCACGGCGGCCAGGTTCTCCTCCAGCTGGGCCGGTGTGGAGACCCCGGCGAGCGGGACGATCGGCAGGGCGCCGCCGATCTGCCGGGCGAGGACGACCTGGTTGACCGTCGCGCCGGTCTCGCGGGCCACGTCGCGCAGGGCCGCCAGGCGGGGCGGGGTGCCGGGGTGGTCGAAGTCCGCGGGCAGGCGCTCGGGGCGGCTGTAGGCCCCCCTCAGCAGGGGCGAGTAGGCGACCAGGGTCAGGCCGGGTTCGGCCCGCAGGTAGCTCAGGAGGTCGGGGCCGGCGTGGCCGAGGCTGCCGTCCGGGAAGAGCCCGTCGGGCACGTCGGTGCGGGGGCGCAGGTGGGTGTGCGCGTACTGGAGCACCTCGTAGCCGGGCAGTCCGGCCGCTGCGGCCAGGGCCCGGGCCCGCTCGACGCGCCAGGTGGCGTGGTTGCTGACGCCGAGCAGTCCCACCGTGCCTTCGGCGACGAGGGCGCCGAAGGCCTCGACGGTCTCCTGGAGCGGGACGGTGTGGTCCTCGATGTGCGCGTAGAGCAGGTCGAGCCTCTCCGTGCCGAGCCGCTCGCGGCTGCGCTCCGCCGACTCGCGGATCGCCTTCGCCGACAGGCCCTCGGCGTTGTCGGTGTAGCTGGTGCCCGGGGCGAGGGGGCGGGCGCCGAGTTTGGTCGCGATGACGATCTCGCCGCCGATGCCGCGGCTGCGCCGCCAGCGCCCGAGGAGTTCCTCGCTCTGGCCACCCTGGCCGCCGTCGGCCCAGAAGGCGTAGTTGTCGGACGTGTCGATGAAGGTGCCCCCGGCCTCGGCGTAGCGGTCGAGCAGGGCGAAGGACGTCGCCTCGTCCGTCACGGAGCCGAACAGCATGGCGCCGAGCGCGAGCACGCTCACCTCGCGGCGGGTGTGTGGGTCCGTGCCGATCGTGCGGTACTTCATGGCTGCTCCTCCCGTGCGCGCCCCGGGCCTCGGGGCACGGCACGGGAGTCTTCCTGCTGAAGTGCGCTCCAGGTCAAGGACGCGGGGCGCCCGGGGCGAACGGCCCCTCCAGTGCCGCCCACTGCAGCAGCATGATCGTCTTGGCGTCGGCGATCTCACCGGTGCGGATCATCTCCAGGGCCCGGCGGAAGGGCAGTTCGAGGATCTCGATGTCCTCGCCCTCCTCGCCGAGGCCGCCGCCCTCGTGGGTGCGGGTCGACGGGCCGTAGGCGGCGGCGTAGAAGCTGACGCGTTCGGTGACCGAGCCGGGGCTCATGTAGACGTCGAAGAGGTGCCGGACCTCGCCGATGGTGTGGCCGGTCTCCTCCACGACCTCGCGCCGGACCGCCACCTCCGGGTGCTCGTCCTCCTCGTCGAGCAGACCGCCCGGCGTCTCCACGAGCATGCCGTCGGGGTGCCCGTTGACGTACGCGGGGAAGCGGAACTGGCGGGTGAGCAGGACGGTTTCGCGGGCGGCGTCGTAGAGGAGCATGGTGGCCCCGTTGCCCCGGTCGTGCGTCTCGCGTTCCTGGGTGCTCCAAGTGCCGTCGGCGTGCCGGAAGTCGAAGGTCGTGGTCCGTTCGACGTACCAGTGGCTGGACAGGAGTTTCACGTCGCGGACTCTGACACGGGGGTTGCCGGTGAGGTCCCGGCCGGTGCGGTCGAGTCCGGTGCGGCCCCTGCGGTCGGGCGTGTCGATACCGGCGGTCATCGGGCACCGGCCGGACGGCGGGGCGGAAAGATCGAAAGGGTCATGCCCGCTTCTACCATCCCGGGGCGGCCGGCGGGGGGCGGGGTACCGAGCATGACCTGTCCGGGACCGCCTCTCGCCCCATGAGAAGGGAGACAGTGGGAGCCGCTTCCCGCGCCTGGTGGCGACGGGCCGCGGGGCAGTGGAGGGCGGACAGCGGACGGCGATGATCCGACGCGCCTCACGGGGGGGGGAGGACTCATGGAAGCGGGCCGGGACGCACGCGCCACGCGCTCGTGGCCGGGGCCGGGATCGGCGGGCCGGCCGCCGCTCGCCCTCGGGCGCAACGGGTGTCGCGTGACGGTGCTGGAGCAGGTGGCGGCCCTCGGGGAGGTCGGCGCGGGCATCCAGCTCAGCCTGGACATCACGCTGCGCACCGGGTCGGCGGCGCGGGGCTGCGAGCAGGGGGTGACGCGGGGGGGGACGGCCTCGCCCACGTGCCCCTGTGGTTCCTCGGGAAACCGGCTCCCGGCGTGTACCACCGCCGGCTGGACCAGAAAAAGGCCCTCGCGGGCATCCGCCTGCGAGGACCTTCCGCACCGTCGGGACGACAGGATTTGAACCTGCGACCCCTTGACCCCCAGTCAAGTGCGCTACCAAGCTGCGCCACGTCCCGGTGCGCGCCACCCGCGGTGAGCCGCGTGATCGCGCGAACAGCACTTTACCCCACACCCCTGGCCGCGCCGAAAGCGGCCCGGGCGGGACAATCGGCGTATGGGCAGCACAGGAGAGACGTACTCGGACCGGCCGGGCGGCGCGCGGGACCGCGACACGGAGGGCCGGGCCCGCAACGCCCGGCCGCGGGACGGTCTCGGCCGGCCCCTGCCGTACGGGGCGGACGGTGTGCCCCGGCAGCCGGAGGGCGTGGTCCGCGCGCCCGAGGAGACCGTGACCGAGGCGCAGCGGCTGCTGGACGAGGGGAAACCGTTCCACGCGCACGAGGTCTTCGAGGACGCGTGGAAGGCGGGTCCCGAGGAGGAACGGGAGCTGTGGCGCGGCCTGGCCCAGCTCGCGGTGGGCCTGACGCACGCCGCCCGCGGCAACCTCACCGGGGGCGCCCGGCTGCTGCGGCGCGGTGCGGGCGCGGCCGTGGCGTGGGTCTCGGACTCCGGGCGGGACCGGCCGCACGGCATCGACGTCGAGACCGTCGCCGCCTGGGCTCGGGAACTGGCCGGGGAGGTCGAGCGGGAGGGCCGGGCCGTGGACGCGGCAGCGCGGGCACCCCGACTGCGCGGCGCGGGCGGTTGAACCGGCCGGGACCGGGGGCGGACGGCTGAACCGACCGGTACCGGCAGGGGCGGACGACCGAGCCGACCGGGGCGGGGCGGGGGCCGGGGCCTCTCGGGACACGGCGCGGGACCACCCGCTCGCCCGCGCACCACCCGGGACCTTGACCGACCCGGGACGCGGTGGAGGGCCGCCCCGGCCCGTGCGGCAGACTCGGGGCGTGCGAAAGATTCATGTCATCGGTATCGGCGCGGGCGACCCCGACCAGCTCACCCTCCAGGCGGTCAGGGCGATGCGGAGCACGGACGTGTTCTTCATCCTCGACAAGGGCGAGGTGAAGGCGGACCTCACCGGACTGCGGCGGGACATGCTCGACACGCACGTTCCGCACGGCACCTACCGGGTCGTCGAGGCGCGGGACCCGGAGCGCGACCGGCGCGCCGGCGGTGCCGCCTACTCCCCCGCCGTCGGGGACTGGCGCAGCGCCCGGGCCGACATCTACGAGCGGCTGATCGCCGGGGAACTCGGCGAGGACCAGACCGGCGCGTTCCTGGTGTGGGGCGACCCCTCGCTGTACGACAGCACCCTGGCGATCCTGGAGGAGGTGCTGGAGCGCGGCGCCGTCGCGTTCGCCTACGACGTCGTGCCCGGCATCAGCAGTGTCTCGGCGCTCGTGGCGCGGCACCGCACGGGCCTCAACCGCGTCGCCCGCCCGGTGCAGATCACCACGGGACGGCGGCTCGCGGAGGGCTTCCCGCGGGACGTGGACGACGTGGTGGTGATGCTCGACGCGCACCAGACGTTCCGCCGGTACGCGGACGAGGACGTCGAGATCTACTGGGGCGCCTACATCGGCACCCCGGACGAGATCCTGGTCTCCGGCCCGATCGCCGAGGCCGCTCCCCGCATCGAGCGGCTGCGCGCCGAGGCCCGGGAGCGCAAGGGCTGGATCATGGACACGTATCTGCTGCGCCGCCACCCCCGGGACTGACCCGACCGGGGCGCACGACACCGGGCACCCGTGCGGACGTTCTGGCATGCGCACGTAGCCCACAGGTGTGAAGGTGACGACGTGACCGTCGTGGAGGAAACCGCACCGCCCGCCTCCCAGCCCCCGGTGCTGGACACCCGGCGCCGCAACGTCGTCTTCGTGACGATCACGCTGGGCATGCTGCTCGCGGCGCTCGACCAGACCATCGTCGGCACCGCCCTGCCGACCATCGTGTCGGACCTCGGCGGCGCGGAGCACATGTCGTGGGTGGTCACCTCGTACCTCCTCGCGGAGACCGTCGCGACCGTGCTGGTCGGCAAGTTCGGCGATCTGTTCGGCCGCAAGCTGGTCTTCCAGGTCTCGGCGATCGTGTTCATCACGGGCTCGTTCCTGTGCGGTCTGGCCACGAACATGTCGCTGCTGATCGCCTGGCGGGCGATGCAGGGCATCGGCGCGGGCGGGCTCATGGTCACGTCCATGGCGCTGATCGCGGACGTGATCCCGCTGCGGGAGCGCGGCAAGTACCAGGGCGCGATCGGCGCGGTGTTCGGGGTCGCCACCGTCGTGGGGCCGCTGCTGGGCGGGCTGTTCACCGACCATCTGACCTGGCGCTGGGCGTTCTACGTCAACGTGCCCATCGCGATCGCGGTCGTCGCGGCGGCGGCCCGGACCATTCCGGTGGTCAAGGCGGCAAGCCGGCCCGTCATCGACTACCTGGGCATCGCGCTGGTCGCGGTCGGCGCCGGCGCGCTGATCCTGGCGACGAGTTGGGGCGGCAACGAGTACGCCTGGGGCTCGGGCGTGATCATCGGGCTGTTCGTGGGCGGTGTCGTCGCGCTCGCGCTGTTCTGCCGGGTGGAGGCCCGGGCGCGCGAACCGATGCTGCCCCTGCGGCTGTTCGCCAACCCGGTGTTCACTGTCTGCTCGGTGCTGAGCTTCGTCGTCGGGTTCGCGATGCTCGGCGCGCTGACGTACCTGCCGACCTACCTGCAGTACGTCGACGGCGACTCGGCCACGGTGTCCGGCGTGCGGACGCTGCCGATGGTGGCGGGGCTGCTCATCGCGTCGGTGTTCAGCGGCACCGTGGTCGGCAGGACCGGCCGCTACCGTCTCTTCCCGATCGTCGGCTCGCTGGTGATGGGCCTCGGCCTGTACCTGATGTCCCTGATGGGTCCGGGCACGGGCGCGGGCCTTGAGTCCCTCTACATGTTCGTGCTGGGCACCGGCATCGGGCTGAGCATGCAGGTGCTGACGATCGCGGTGCAGAACACCGTCGACTACGCCGACCTCGGGACCGCCACCTCCGGCGTCACCTTCTTCCGTACGCTGGGCAGTTCGTTCGGCACGGCCGTGTTCGGCACGATCTACACCAACGCGCTGGCGTCCAACCTGCGCGAGGGCCTCGCGGGCGCCGCGCGGGCCGGTGAGGTGGACCCGGCCACCGTCGGCCGGGCGGCGACCAGCCCCGAGGGCGTGCACGAGCTGCCGTCGGCCACGGCGGCGCCGATCGTCGACGCCTACGCGGACACGCTGCAGACCGTGTTCCTGTGGACCGTGCCGGTCGCCGTCCTGGGCTTTGTCGTCGCCCTGTTCCTCAAGCAGGTCCGGCTGCGCGACACCGCGCGGACCGGGTCGACCGATCTGGGCGAGGGGTTCGCCTCGCCGCACGGCGCGGACTCCCGGCGGGTGCTGGAGGCCGCCGTCGGGAAGATCATCGGCGGTACGGACCTGGACACCACGCGCCGGATCGTCGTGGAGTCCGACACCCGGCTGGACGTGGCCGGGGCGTGGGCCGTGATGCAGGTGGAGCTGTTCACGCGCATGGTCGGGCACGCCAGCCTCGGGTTGATCGCCGCGCGGCGCCGGATGCCGCCGGAGGTGCTGCTGCCGGTCTTCGAGCGGATGGTGGAGGAGGGGTTCCTCACCCGCAGCGGCGCGCTGTTCTCCCACACGGAGGCGGGCGCCCGGGAGGCCGCGGTGATCAGCAGGGCCTGGGCGGCGTGGCTGGAGGACCGGCTGGGACGGGACGTCGGCCGCCCCTCGGACAGCGACCTGCGCATCGCGGTCGACGCGATCGCGAAACGGCTGCTGGTGGAGGACCTGAGCCGAGGCCTGCCGGCCAGGCCGGCGAAGTCCCCGGCGACGAGCGCGGCCTGACGCCCCCCAGCGCGCCCCGGACAGCCGAACTGCCGGACAGCCGTACTGCCGGACAGCCGTACTGCCGTACTGCCGGACAGTTGTGCTGCCGTACTGCCGTCACACGGTCCTCAGACCGCCCCGCCGTACCCCAGCCGCTCCAGCACGCTCTCCACGTCGGGGACCGCCGGCACGCCGTCCGGCAGGGGTGGCCGGCCGACCACCACCACCGGCAGCCCGAGGCCCCGCGCCGCGGTCAGCTTGGCCGCCGTGGCCGCTCCCCCGCTGTCCTTGGTCACCAGGACGTCGACGCGGTGTTCCCGCAGCAGGGCCGTCTCGCCGGGCACCGTGAACGGGCCCCGGGCCAGCAGTACGCGCGTGTCGGGCGGCATCGGCGGCTCGGGGGGATCCACCGACCGCACCACGAAGCGCAGTTGGGTCAGGTGCGCGAACGAGGCGAGGCCGAGGCGCCCGGTGGTGAGGAACACCCGGCGGCCCAGACCGGGCAGCAGGTTTGCCGCCGCGTCCAGTGAGGGGACCGGGTGCCAGCGGTCGCCCGGGCCGGGCCGCCACCCCGGGCGGCGCAGCACCACCGTCGGCACCCCGGTGGAAGCCGCGGCCCGTACCGCGTTGGCCGTGATCGACTCCGCGAAGGGATGCGTGGCGTCGACCAGCGCGCTCACCCCTTCCCGCCGCAGCCACCCGGCGAGCCCCTCGGCCCCGCCGAAGCCGCCGAAGCGCACCTCGCCGTCCACCGCGCCCGGCCGTGCCACGCGCCCCGCGAGCGACGTGGTGACGCGGACACCGGGGCGGGCGGACAACGCGGCGGCAAGGGCACGGGCCTCGGCCGTGCCGCCGAGGATCAGGACGTGAGGGGACACGCGTCGAGCGTACGAGGTCCCGTGCGGCGGACGGCGGGGCGGGTGCGGACCCGCGGGCGCGGCCCTGGGTGGTTATGGTCCTGGCATGGAGTCCGTGCGTGCCGTGCTGGTGGACATCGACGGGGTGCTGACCGTCTCGTGGCGGCCGCTGCCCGGCGCCGTCGAGGCGTTGCGGGAGATCCGGGAGGCCGGATACGCGGTCCTGCTGGTGACGAACACGACGTCCCGGACGCGGGCGTCGATCGCCGGGACGCTGGCGGACACGGGGTTCCCGGTGTCCGCCGAGGACGTCCTGACCGCGCCCGCGGCCACCGCCGCCCATCTCGCCGCGCACGCCCCCGGTGCCCGGTGCGCGCTGCTGAACAGCGGTGACATCGCGGCGGACCTGGAGGGGGTGCCGCTCGTCGACCCCGCGGACGGCGATGCCGTGCCGGATGTGGTGCTGCTCGGCGGGGCCGGCCCCGAGTTCGGCTACGAGGCGCTCGACCGGGCCTTCGGGCAGGTGCAGCGCGGGGCGCGGCTGGTGGCGATGCACCGCAACCTGTACTGGCGTACGGCCGAGGGGCTGCGGCTGGACTCGGGCGCCTTCCTGGCGGGTCTGGAGCGGGCGGCGCGGGTGGAGGCCGAGATCACGGGCAAACCGGCCCGGGCGTTCTTCGAGGCGGCCCTCTCCCGGCTCGGCGTCGGCGCGGGCGAGGCCGTGATGGTCGGGGACGACGTCGAGTCCGACGTCCTGGCGGCCCAGCGGGCCGGCATCACCGGGGTCCTCGTGCGGACCGGCAAGTTCCAGCCGGAGGCGCTGGACGCCGCCGACGGTACGCCCGACCACGTGGTCGACTCGTTCGCGGACGTGCCGGCGCTGCTGCGGGACTGGGCGCGAAGGCGGTAGCGCGGGGCTCAGCGCAGCAGGAGCTGCAGTCCACCGACGACGGTCGCGGCGATGACCAGCTGCTCGAACAGCCGTTGGTCGATCTTGCCGACGGCCCACTTGCCGAGCAGCGCGCCGGGCACGACGAACGCCACGAGCGCCAGGTCGAGCAGGAGGGAGCGGCCGTCGATCAGGCCGAGGCCGGCGCTGAAGGGCAGCTTGGAGACGTTGACGATCAGGAAGAAGAACGCCGAGGTGCCGAGGAAGCCGAGCTTGCGGAAGCCGGCCGACAGCAGGTACATCGACATCACGGGCCCGCCCGCATTGGCGACCATGGTGGTGAAGCCGCCCAGCACACCGTAGGAGCGGGCCTTGAGGCGGCCCGGCCGGGTGGTGACCGCCTCCGGCTCCTCCTCCGCGTCCGCCGTACGCCTGCGGTACACCGTCACGGCCGCCATCAGCAGCAGGATCACGCCGATGGAGGTCCGTACGATCGCGTCGTCCGCCCACATCAGGAACACGGTGCCGACGACGACGCCGGCGGCGACCGCGGGGAACAGCCGCCACAGCGTGGGCCAGTGCGCGTGCCGCCGGTAGGTGGCGACCGCGAGCAGGTCCCCGGCGATCAGGACCGGCAGCAGCACGCCGGTGGAGGCCCGGGCCGGCAGCACCGCGGCGAAGATGGCGAGGCTGACGGTGTTGGCCCCGCTCACGGCGGTCTTGGAGAAGCCGACGAGCAGGGCCGCGAAGGCCAGGGCGGCGAACTCCCAGCCGGTGATGTGCCAGAGCGTCATGGTGTTCATGCGAACACCGATGCTATGGGCAACGAACCGGTGCGGTAAGCGGCGTCTCGCCTGATGGGCCCGCCGGTCCGGAGCGGCTCAGGGCCGTTCGACCAGCACCGCGCTGCCCTGCCCGACGCCGACGCACATCGTGGCCAGCCCTCGGGCGGCCCCCGTGCGTCGCATGCGGTGCAGCAGCGTGGTGAGGATGCGGGCGCCGGAGCAGCCCAGGGGGTGGCCGAGGGCGATGGCGCCGCCGCTGGGGTTGACCAGGCCGGGGTCGATGCCGAGCTGGTCGACGCAGGCCAGGGCCTGGGCGGCGAACGCCTCGTTGAACTCGGCCTCCTGCAGGTCGGCGATGTCCCAGCCGGCCCGGGCCAGGACCTTGCGGGTGGCGGGGACCGGGCCGATGCCCATGACGTCGGGGTGGACGCCGGCGGACGCGCCGGCGACGTAGCGGCCGAGGGACTCCAGGCCCAGGTCGTTCAGCGCCTCCTCGCTGACCAGCAGCAGTCCGGCGGCGCCGTCGTTCATCGGGGAGGCGTTGCCGGCGGTGACCGTGCCACCCTGCCGGAAGACCGGCTTCAGCCGGGACAGCTTCTCGTACGAGGTGTCCTCGCGGACGCACTCGTCGGTGTCGACGACCACGCCGTCGGGGCGCTCGACGGGCAGCAGTTCGTCGTCGAAGTGGCCGTTCTTGCGGGCCTCGGCGGCGCGCTGGTGACTGCGCAGGGCGAACTCGTCCTGGCGTTCGCGCGGGATGCCGTACCGGGTGGCGACCTCCTCGGCGGTCTCGCCCATGGACAGCAGGCCGTGCAGGTCCTTCATCGCCGGGTTGACCAGGCGCCAGCCCAGGCGGGTGTCGACGGTCTCGATGCGGTGCGGCAGGGCCTCGTCGGGGCGGGGCAGCACGAAGGGCGCGCGGCTCATCGACTCGGAGCCGCCCGCGACGACGACGTCCGCCTCACCGGCGGCGATGGTGCGGGCGGCCGTGGTCACGGCCTCCAGGCCGGAGGCGCACAGGCGGTTGACGGTGGCGCCGGGGACGGACTCGGGCAGGCCGGCGAGCAGGGCGGCCATGCGGGCGACGTTGCGGTTGTCCTCGCCGGCCTGGTTGGCGGCGCCCCAGTAGACGTCGTCGACGCGGGCCGGGTCCAGCGCGGGCACGTCGGCGACCAGGCCGCGGACGACGGCCGCGGCCAGGTCGTCGGGCCGCACCGAGGAGAGGGATCCCCGCAGTTTGCCGATGGGGGTGCGGCGGGCGGCCGCGAAGTGGACGGGACGCACGAGAGGGCTCCTCACACCGCCAGTTAATTAGCACTGCTAGTTTCGGATAATAGCCCCTTCACCTCCCTCTGGGAAGATTCGGTGGCCGAAAGGGCTCCCGTACGGTGTTCTCGCAGGCCGGGAGCCGGCTGAGCCGGTCTGTCGCGCGTTTGCACCCGTGGGCCCTGGGCACCCGCCCGTTCATGGAGTGGTTGCGGAGCGCCGCCTGCGTGGATGAGGACCCCGAGTTGTTCTTTCCCGTGGCCACCGCGGGCCCGGCCCTGCGCGACGTGACGGCCGCCAAGCGGATCTGCGCGCGCTGCCCGGTGACCGACGACTGCCTGAGCTTCGCGCTCGGCAGTGGTCAGGCATCGGGCGTGTGGGGCGGCACCTGCGAGGAGGAGCGCGACGCACTGCTCCGGACCACGAGGAACGACGCGACAAGGAGAAGCGCCCTATGACGGCTGTGAGGAGCACCCTGCCCGACGACGCCCGCAAGGTCGCCTGCGAGGCACTCCAGGACACCCTGGTCGATCTGCTCGGACTCTCGCTCACCGGGAAGCAGGCGCACTGGAACATCGTCGGACCGCGGTTCCGGTCCATCCACCTGCAGCTGGACGAGGTGGTCGCGGCCGCGCGGAACTTCGCCGACACGGTCGCTGAGCGTTCCGCCGCGCTCGGCGTGCCGCCGGACGGCCGCCCGGAGACCGTCGCCAAGGCCTTCACGCTGCCCGCCCCGAAGGAGGGCTGGGTCCGCGACGAGGACGCCGTGCAGGTGATGGTGGAGGCGCTGCAGGAGGCGATCGGCCGGCTGCGCGGGCGCATCGAGGCGACCGAGACGGCCGACCCGGTCACCCAGGACCTGCTGATCGCCGTCACGGCGGAGCTGGAGAAGCAGCGCTGGATGTTCGACGCCGAGAACTTCCCCCGCGAGAGCTGACCTCCGCGGATCTGGCGCAGAGCACCCGAGGTACGTACGGAAAGGGGCAGGCGATGACCGACGCCCTCGAACGCGACGCGCTGTGGGAGGACTTCCGCCGCGTGGTGAACATGACCTCCCAGGAACTCGCGGCCTGGCTGCGGGTGCGGGACGCCGACGAGGCGACGGAACCGCTTCCAAAGCGGGCGGGGACGCCCACCGGGCAGCACGTCCTGGCGATCCTGCGCAAGCGGCGCACGGACCTGACCGGGGACGACCTGCGCGTGATGCGCGAGGTCGTGGACACCGTCACGGAGCGGGCCGACCTGGAGAACGAGCCGGAGCCCGAGACGACGGCCGGCGACACCCGCCGCCGGCACCGGCTGATGACGCTCGGCCACGATCCGCTGAAGGGCTAGGCGTGGACCGCCGGGAGCGCGTCGCGCACGCGCTCCTCGAGGCGCACGGCAGGACCTTCGCGGACGAGGCGGGCATCCGGCTGAAGGACACGCCGCAGCCCCTGTACCGGCTGCTGGTGCTGTCCCACCTGCTCAGTGCCCGCATTCGCGGTTCCCTCGCGCTGGCCACCGCCCGTGCCCTGCACGAGGCGGGGCTGCGCGATCCGCGCCGCATGGCCCGGTCACCCCGGCGGGACCGGGTGGAAGCACTCGGCCGCGGCGGCTACCGGCGCTACGACGAACGCACCGCCACCCAACTCGGCGACGCCGCCGCACTGCTGAACGAGCGGTGGGGCGGCGATCTGCGGCGCCTGCGCCGGGAGGCGGACGGCGACCCGCCCGAACTGAGGCGTCTGCTGCGGCAGTTCCCCGGCATCGGGCCCGCCGGTGCCGACATCTTCCTGCGCGAGGCGCAGGAGGTCTGGCCGGAGCTGGTCCCCTACCTGGACGCCAAGGCCCTGCAGGGCGCCGAGCGGCTGAACCTGCCGGTGGAACCGGAGCGGCTCGCGGCGCTGGCCGGGAACACCGGCACGGCCGTGCTAGCCGCCGCGCTGGTGCGCGCGGCGGTGGACAGGAAGGTGGCCGAGGACACCCTGCGCCGCACCGGCTGACCGGCCCACGCCGTGCCGGCCCCGGCACCCGGCAACCACCGGCCGCCCACGGTCGGTTCGACGGCGTCGACCGACCCGACGCACAGCAGGAAGCCGACCGCGTCCACCACGTCCGCCACGGTGGCGAGCCGGCCGCGCCCGGGTGCGCCGTCGCTGTCAAGCCCGTGCGGTGTGCCGCGCCGGACCGGTCGGGGACCGGAGGCGGCTCACCCGAACGGTCCGGTGCCGGTGGTGGGGCCCCGGCGCGGGTGATGCGCTGGGGGCACGCGTCCCGCTCCCAGGAGGCACCCCCGATGACCCGTCGTCCGTCCCGCCTCGTCCGCGTCCTCCCCTGTGCCCTCGCGGCGGGCACACTGCTGGCCACCACCGCCTGTTCGGACGACGGCGGCACGGACGGCGCGCGCGTCTCGGGTGTCACGGCCTCGCAGGCCGCCGGGAAGAAGCAGACCCCCTCACCCGGCGCGACCCTCTCCACCGACGCCGCGCGGGCCGCGCTGATCACCGAGGCGGACATCGAGGACGCCTGGACCCAGGTCAAGGACACCGAGGCCCAGAACTGGCACGACAGCCTGCTCATCGGCAGGGTCGACGTCTCCGACTTCCTCTCCGCCAAGGCCCAGGCCGCCGACTGTCAGCGGCTGCTCGACTCCCTCTTCGACGACGACCTGCTGGGCAGGCCCTCGGGCGCGTCCGTCCTGCGCGGCTTCGCAGAGGGCGACTCGCGCCTGCTGTACCAGGTGGCCTCCTACGACCGGACCGACCCGCAGGACTCCCTGAGGTGGATGGCGACCCTGCCGCAGAAGTGCGACCAGTTCACCGTGACCGACGGGGGCGAGCGGCGCACGGTCCAGGTGGTCGACACCTCGCTGCCCGCCATGGGCGACGCCCGCGAGGGCGTGCGCGTGTCCGTGAAGGGCTCGGCGGGCGGCACGGACGCCACGCTCACCCTGGACGTCGCCGCCGTACGCGTCGGCGACGACGCGATCACCGTCACGGCGGGCGGCATCGACGGCGGCGAGAACGACTCCGTCGAGCAGGCGGCGAAGCTCGGCACCCAGCGTCTGAAGGACGTGCTGGCCGGCAGGACGCCCGCGCCGGACCCCAGCGAGGTCGAGTAGGGCGGCCGGCTCCTCCTCCCCCCGGCCGCTCCACGGTTGCCCCGGCCCGCCGATTCCCGGGACAACGTGATCAACGGAGCGGCACAATGGCGGCGGCGGCCGGTCGCGGCCGTACGGGCGAGGAGAGGAAGAGACGTGAGTGAGAGCCACACCCCGCCGAGCGGCTCGGCGAGGCTGAACACCGGTGTGGCGCACAACGCGCGCGTGTGGAACTACTGGATCGGCGGCAAGGACAACTACGAGGTCGACCAGCAGGTCGGCGAGCACGTCGCCGGTATGTTCCCGATCATCCGGGACATCGCCCGGGCGGACCGGGACTTCCTGGGCCGTGCCGTGTCGTTCCTGGCCGGCGAGCGCGGAGTGCGGCAGTTCCTCGACATCGGCACGGGTCTGCCGACGGCGGACAACACCCATGAGATCGCCCAGCGGATCGCGCCCGACTCGCGCATCGTCTACGTCGACAACGACCCGATCGTCCTGGTGCACGCCCGCACGCTGCTGACCGGCACCCAGGACGGCGTCACCGCCTACATCGACGCCGACGTGCACGACCCGGACGCCATCCTGGAACGGGCCGCGGGCACCCTGGACTTCACCGAGCCGGTCGCCGTGATGATGCTGGGCATCCTCAACTTCGTCCTGGACACCGCCAAGGCCCGGGACATCGCGCACCGCGTGATGGCCGCGGTCCCCTCCGGCAGCTACCTGGTCCTCACCCACCCGACCTTCGACGACGCGCTGGGCGGCGCGGGCCAGATCCCCGCGATGAAGTTCTGGAACGAGAACGCCACTCCCCCGATCACCGCCCGCAGCGGCGCGGACATCGCGGAGTTCTTCGACGGTCTCGAACTGCTCGAACCCGGCATGGTGTCGTGCGGCCAGTGGCGCGCCGCGCCCGGCGCGGCGGTCCTGGTGCCCCAGTACGGAGCGGTGGCCGTGAAGCCCTGACGGGTCCGCTCGCGCGGGGACGGTTGAACGGGCGTGTGGCCGGTCACAGTTCTTCTGGAACGGCTGCCCAGGAAGTCCGAACGGCTGAAAGTATGATCAAGCGATGTCTGACATGACCGAAACCACGCCCGGCTGGCTGTCCTCCGACGAACTGGAGTCGACGCGCGCCCGCATGCCGATCCTGTACGTCGAGGCCGTCCCGGTCCGCGTCGACGACAGCGGCGAAGTCACCAGTGTCGGCCTGCTGCTGCGCATCGGGCCCGACGGCACGGTCAGCCGGACGCTGGTATCCGGCCGCGTACTGCACCACGAGCGCGTCCGGGACGCCCTGCTGCGCCACCTGGAGAAGGACCTCGGCCCGGTCGCGCTGCCCCGGGTCCCGGCCTCGCTCCAGCCGTTCACGGTCGCGGAGTACTTCCCGACGCAGGGCGTCACGCCGTACCACGACCCCCGCCAGCACGCGGTGTCCCTCGCCTACATCGTGCCGGTGACGGGCGACTGCCGGCCCCGCCAGGACGCGCTCGACCTGGTGTGGTTCAGCCCGCAGGAGGCCGTCTCGGCCGCGGTGCAGAGTGAGATGCCGGGCGGGCACGGGGTGCTGCTGAAGCAGGCGCTGGCGCACGCGGGCTGTGTGATCTGACGGGCGCCGGACGGGAGGGCCCGGGCGTCGGCCGGCGCGCGGGCTCCCGACCCCGGCCGGCGCGCGGCCATCCGGGAGACAGACCAGCGGGTCTGCCGATATCGGCAGACCCGCTGGTCGTATCCGTACTGTCGGGACGACAGGATTTGAACCTGCGACCCCTTGACCCCCAGTCAAGTGCGCTACCAAGCTGCGCCACGTCCCGTTGCCCGCCTGACCTGGGGTTTCCCCCGGCCGAACGCGCAGGGAAACAATACCGCACTCGTACCGGTGATCGCGCATCGGTTTCCCGGGCCCACCGCTTGACCTCAAGAATGGTTGAGGTTGCACGCTCGTGTCCATGACCACCACGACACGCACGTACACCTACGCCGACCTGCCGGAACTCATGGGCCTGATGACCGGCGACGAGAAACACGGCCCGGCCGCGACGTCCACGCTGGACGTGCTCTGGGTGCTCTACGACCGTGTGCTCCGGGTCGGCCCGGAGCGGATGAGCGACCCGGAGCGGGACCGGTTCCTGCTGTCGAAGGGGCACGGGCCGATGGCGTACTACGCCGTCCTGGCCGCCAAGGGCTTCGTGCCGGTGGAGTGGCTGCCCGGCTTCGGCTCCTACGACTCCCCGCTCGGCCACCACCCCGACCGCACGCTCGTCCCCGGGGCCGAGATCGGCAGCGGTTCGCTCGGGCACGGGCTGCCCCTCGCCGTCGGCACGGCGCTGGGGTTGCGCGCCCAGGGGCTGCACGAGCCGCGGGTGTGGACGCTGATCGGGGACGCCGAGCTGGACGAGGGCAGCAACCACGAGGCGATCGCCTTCGCGGGACCCGTCGGACTGGAGCGGCTGCACACCGTCGTCGTCGACAACTCCTCCGCGAGCCACGCGCGGCCGGGCGGGATCGCCGCCCGTTTCGAGGCGGCCGGCTGGTCCGCGCTGACCGTCGACGGCCGTGACCACGAGGCGCTGTACGCCGCCTTCACCGCGCCGCACCCGGGCCGCCCGCACGTGGTGGTGGCCCGGGTCGAGCCGAAGCACGCCTGATCTGCGACCGACCGGAAAGGAACCCTTACCCCATGGACACCATGCGTGACCGTTTCGCCCCCGTCGTCTCCCGGCTGCTCGACGAGGATCCCCGGGTCGCGGTGGTCCTCGCCGAGATCGGCGCGGACGGCTTCGCCGAGGCGGCCCGCCGGCACCCCGACCGGGTCGTCAACGTCGGCATCCGCGAGCAGCTCCTGGTCGGGGCGGCGGCGGGACTGGCGCTGACCGGGCTGCGGCCCGTCGTGCACACCTTCGCCAGCTTCCTGGTCGAGCGGCCCTTCGAGCAGGTCAAGCTGGACCTCGGGCACCAGGACGCGGGCGCGGTGCTGGTGAGCGCGGCCGCCTCCTTCGACTGGCCGGCGGGCGGCTACACCCACATGGCGCCCGGCGACGTGGCACTGCTCGACACCCTGGACGGCTGGACCGTCCACGTCCCGGGCCACCCGGACGAGGCCGAGACACTGCTGCGGCACGCGGTCGCCGCGGGCGACGACAAGGTGTACGTCCGGCTCTCCGTGCAGTCCAACCGGCAGGGGCTGTCCGTCGACGGGCAGCGGTTCAGGACCGTCCGCGAGGGGCGCTCCGGCGTCGTCGTCGCCGTCGGGCCGATGCTCGACGCCACGCTCGCCGCCACCGAGGGCCTGGACGTCACCGTCCTCTACGCGACCACCGTCCGTCCCTTCGACGGGGCCGCCCTGCGCCGGGCCACCGAGGCGGCCGGGACGGACGTCGTCCTGGTCGAGCCCTATCTGGCGGGCACGTCGACGGCCGCGGCGAACGACGCCCTGGCGGAGGTGGGGCACCGGATCCTGGGACTGGGCGTGGGCCGTCGGGAACTGCGCCGCTACGGGCAGGTGGAGGAGCACGTCGCCGCGCACGGTCTCGACGCCCGCTCGCTGCGGAAGCGGATCGGGGGCTTCCTCGGGGCGGCGACGCCCGCGTGAGACCCCGGGGGCGTCAGTGTGCCGGGAGTCCGAGCCGGGGATGGGCCTCCAGCAGCCGGACCGGGGCCGCCTGGCGCCAGGAGTCGGCCAGGATGTCCCGCAGCTCGGCCTCGTCCTCCAGCGCGTCGAGCCGGGCGCGGACCCAGGCGAACTGCGCCTCGTGGTCGGCGATCCAGAACTTGCCCGGCTCGGCGAGCACCAGCTCGTCCCGCTCCTCCTTGGGGCAGCGCACGGCCAGGGAGGTCTCGTCCTCCGGCAGCGTGGCGAACATCTTCCCCGCGACCCGGAACGTGGGCATGCTCCAGGCGATCTTCTCCGTCGTGTCCGGCAGGGACAGGGCGATACGGCGTACGTCTTCGGCGTCCGGCATGGCAGGAACCGTAGCGCCCGGCACTGACATTCACCTGGTGGGAGCGGTCGCCGGCAGGCGCTTGTAGTAGAGGGTCGTCGGGCGCAGCACCCCGTCGGGGCGCGCCGCGTAGTCGGGGATCGCGCCGACGGGTGTCCAGCCGGCTGACCGGTACAGCCGCTCGGCGGGGCTGTCCGTCTCGGTGTCGAGGTGCAGCAGGGTGATGCCGGCCGCCGCGGCGGCGTCCTCCGCGGTGGCCAGGAGCCGGCGGCCGAGACCGCGCCCGCGGGCGTCCGGGTGCACCATGAGCTTGACGAGCTCGGCGCGGTGACGGCTGTTGGCCTTGGCCGGGAACGCGAGGCTCACGGTGCCCAGCACCCGGTCGCCGTCGGGCACGGCCCACACGGCGAGCCGGCCGGCGGCCACGTCGGCGGCCCGCTCCTCCCACCAGGCGAGGGCCTCGGCACGGCCGAGCGGGGCGAGGAAGCCGACCGAGGCTCCCGCGTGCACGGTGCCGGTCAGCAGGTCGGCCAACGCCCCGGCGTGGCCGCGCAGTCGCGTCGCGTCCAGGCGGATCACGGCCGCACCACCGCCAGCAGGTACCGGACACCCCCGGGACCGGCGCACCGGAAGCGCGTCGGCCCCCACACCCGCATGCGCAGGCAGTCGCCGCTGCCGAGGTGGTGCCCGGCGTCCTGCGCGGTCACCTCCAGGGCCCCCTCCAGCACCCAGATGTGCTGCTCCAGGCCGGCCACGGGCGGGCGGTCGTAGGCGATGTCGGCGCCGGCGTCCAGGCGTCCCTCGACGAGTTCGCCGCGCAGGGCGGGGTGCGGCGGGGAGACCGACCGGCGGACGAAGCCGGAGGACCGGTCCTGCCACACGTGCTGGGCGTCGGCGCGCACGACGGGAGCCGGCGCGGCCTCGACCTCGCTGAGCAGCTGGGACATGGTGCGGCCGTAGACCGCGCACAGGCGGTTCAGCACGGAGGCCGTGGGACTGGTCTCCGCGCGTTCGGCCCGGGACAGGGTGGATCTGCTCACGCCGCTGCGCTCGGCCAACTCGCCCAGGGACCAGCCGTGTTCGGCCCGCAGCTCGGCCAGTCGGGTACCCAGCCGGGCATCGACGGCGTCCGCATCGCTTCTCATATCCGGGAAACTATCCCGAATGCGAGACGGCCCGGTTACGGAGTCCTCACACCCGGGCCGCGGCGTCGAGCGCGTCCAGCACCGGGCGGATCAGAGGATGCTCCTCGGCTCCCCGGCGCACGGCGGCGAAGACCCGGCGGGTGGGCGCCGTCCCGTCGACCGGGCGGACGACCACACCGGCGAGATCCATGCCGCGCAGCGCCGAGCGCGGCACCAGCGCCACGCCGGCGTCGGCCGAGGCCAGCGCCACGACCGCGCGGAAGTCGTCCGAGGAGTGCTCCATGCGCGGCTGGAATCCGGCGCTCTCGCAGGCCAGGACCACCACGTCATGGCAGGGGTTGCCGGGGTACGGGCCGATCCAGGGGTCCTTGGCCAGTTCGGCGAGGGGCACCTCGGCCGCGTCGGCCAGCCGGTGGGTGACGGGCACGACCGCGTCGAAGGGCTCGGCGTACAGCGGTACGTGGGTCAGCCGCGGGTCGTCGGCGGGCGGGGCGCCCCGGTACTCGACGGCGACGGCGACGTCGACCTGCCGGTCCAGGACCATCGGCAGGCTGGCGTCGCCCTCGGCGTCCTGGACGCGGATGCGGATGCCGGGTGCCGACTCGGCGAGCCGGGCCACCGCGGGCGCCACGACCAGGGCGATGCCGGTGGCGAAGGAGGCCACCGTGACCGTGCCGGCGGCGCCCGAGCTGTACGCGGCGAGCTCCGCCTCGGCCCGCTCCAGCTGGGCGAGGACCGCGTTGGTGTGATTGAGCAGGATCTCCCCGGCCGGGGTCAGGCGTACGCCCTTGGCGCCGCGCTCGACGAGCCGGTGACCGGTCTCCTGCTCCAGCGCGGCGAGTTGCTGGGAGACGGCCGACGGGGTGAGGTACAGCGCGGCGGCAGCCGCCGTCACCGTGCGGTGGTCGGCCACCGCACGGAGGATGTGGAGCCGCCGCGCCTCGATCATGCGACCGATTCTCTCAGGTCACCGGCGGTTTTCAGCCGTCCAGCTCCGCCCGGGCCGCCACGAAGGCGTCCACGGCGCGGTGCACGTCGTCCGTGGAGTGCGCGGCGGACAGCTGGACGCGGATGCGGGCCTGGCCCTGCGGCACGACCGGGTAGGAGAACCCGATCACGTACACACCGCGCTCCAGCAGCAGTTCGGCCATGCGGCCGGCCTTCGCCGCGTCGCCGATCATGACCGGGGCGATGGCGTGGTCGCCGGGGAGGACGTCGAAGCCCTCCTCGGTCATCCGGCCGCGGAACAGGGCCGTGTTCTCGGCGAGCCGGACGCGCAGGTCGTCCGCCGACTCCAGCAGGTCGAGGACCTTCAGGGAGGCCGCCGCGATCACCGGGGCCAGCGTGTTCGAGAACAGGTACGGCCGGGAGCGCTGGCGCAGCAGGGCGACGATCTCGGCGCGGGCGGCGACGTAGCCGCCGGAGGCGCCGCCGAGGGCCTTGCCGAGGGTGCCGGTGACGATGTCGACGCGGTCCATGACGCCGTGCAGCTCGGGTGTGCCGCGGCCGCCGGGGCCCACGAAGCCGACGGCGTGCGAGTCGTCGACCATGACCATCGCGTCGTGGCGGTCGGCGAGGTCGCAGATCTCGCGCAGCGGGGCCACATAGCCGTCCATGGAGAAGACGCCGTCGGTGACGATCAGCTTGCGCCGGGCGTCTCCGGCGGCCTTGAGCCGGGCCTCCAGGTCGGCCATGTCGCGGTTGGCGTAGCGGAAGCGCTGCGCCTTGCTGAGGCGGATGCCGTCGATGATGGAGGCGTGGTTCAGGGCGTCCGAGATCACCGCGTCCTCGGGGCCGAGCAGCGTCTCGAAGACGCCGCCGTTGGCGTCGAAACAGGAGGAGTAAAGGATCGTGTCCTCCTGGCCGAGGAACGCCGACAGGCGTGCCTCCAGTTCCTTGTGCACCTCCTGGGTGCCGCAGATGAAGCGCACGGAGGCCATGCCGTAGCCCCAGCGGTCCAGGGCCTGGTGGGCGGCGGTGATCACCTCGGGGTGGTCGGCGAGGCCGAGGTAGTTGTTGGCGCAGAAGTTGAGGACCTCGCCGGGGCGGCCGCCCGCGGTGACGTTCACGGTGGCGGACTGGGGGGTGCCGATGACGCGCTCGGGCTTGTGCAGTCCGGCGGCGCGGATCTCGTCGAGGGTGGCGCGCAGGTCGTCGCGCACGGAGTCGAACATGGGGAAGCTCTCCTGAAGGTGCTCGCGGGGAAGGGGGTTTCGCGCTCGCGTGGCGTGCTACGCGGTCCAGTCGAGGATGACCTTGCCGCCGCGGCCGCTCGCCGCGTCCTCGAACGCCGCCTCGAAGTCGCGGTGGCCGTAGCGGCCGGTGATCACCGGGGCGAGGTCGAGGCCGCCCTCCAGCAGGACCGACATGGCGTACCAGGTCTCGAACATCTCACGGCCGTAGATGCCCTTGATGGTGATCATCGAGGTGACGATCCGCGCCCAGTCGACGGGGAACTCCTGGGCGGGCAGGCCGAGCATGGCGATGCGGCCGCCGTGCGTCATGTTGGCGATCATGTCGCGCATCGCCTCGGGGCGGCCGGACATCTCCAGGCCGATGTCGAAGCCCTCGCGCAGTCCGAGCGTGCGCTGCCCGTCGGCGATACCGGCCTCGGCGACGTTGAGCGCCAGGCTGACGCCGATCTTGCGGGCCAGCTCCAGCCGCTCCTCGCTGACGTCGGTGATCACGACATTGCGGGCACCGGCGTGCCTGGCCACGGCCGCGGCCATCAGGCCGATGGGGCCGGCGCCGGTGATCAGGACGTCCTCGCCGACGAGCGGGAAGGACAGCGCGGTGTGCACGGCGTTGCCGAACGGGTCGAAGATCGCGGCGACGTCGAGGTCGACGGGCACCCGGTGCACCCAGACGTTGCCGGCGGGCAGCGCCACGTACTCCGCGAACGCGCCGTCGCGGCCCACGCCCAGCCCGACGGTGGCCCGGCACAGGTGCCGGCGGCCCGCCTGGCAGTTGCGGCACTTGCCGCACACCAGGTGTCCCTCGCCGCTGACCCGGTCGCCGACGGAGACGTCGGTGACGTCGCGCCCGGTCTCGACGACCTCGCCGACGAACTCGTGCCCGACCACGAGCGGGGTGCTGATCGCCTGCCGGGCCCAGCCGTCCCAGGCCCTGATGTGCAGGTCCGTTCCGCAGATGCCGGTGCGCAGCACCTTGATCAGGACGTCACCGGGACCGATCACCGGCTCGGGGACGTCCGCGAGCCACAGGCCGGGCTCCGCCTTCTGCTTGACCAGCGCCTTCACCGCTACGGCTCCTGGGGGTGAGTCCCGGCTCCGGGCATGCCGAAGGAGCCCCTGGGCCGGGAGAGGAGTGGAATCGCACAGCAATCTGCCGTACGACGGCGCACCGGTCCATCGAGGTTTTCTTAAGCGCCGCCTCAGCTTTCCTTCACGCCCACGGCGGGAGCGGCCGGAGCCGCGGTGTTCCGGGCCGGGTGCGACTCACCAGGGCAGCAGGCCGCCCCCGCTCTCCAGGTGCACGACCAGCTCGGCGGCGTGTTCCTTGATGACCGTCAGGCCCGTCTTCCCCCACGGCCGCGGCGCGACGTCGGCGACGCTCACCGTGCCGAGCACCAGGCCCGTGCCGTCGATGAGCGGTGCCCCGAGGTAGGAGCGGATGCCGAACTCGTCGACCACCGGGTTGCCCGCGAACCGGGGGTAGTCGGCGACGTCCTCCAGGACCAGGGCCTTGCGGCGCGCCACCACATGGGGGCAGAAGCCGTGGTCGCGGGGCAGGGCACGGCCGAGGCACGCACCGGTGCCGTCGCTGCGCACCACCGGCGCCACGGCCGGCACGCACAGGCCGGCGTAGAACTGACCGTGCTCGCCGGGGAAGTTGACCATGGCGTACGGCGCCCCGGTGAGCTGGGCGAGACGCTGGGCGAAGGCGTCCAGGGCGGGTTCGGGGCGCTCCCCCAGGCCCATCCCGCGCAGTCGGCGAGCGCGGGCCGGGGCCTCCTTGTCCTCGGGTGTGAGCAGCAGACGACCGGCCGGGCGCGGCGGGTCGTAGCTCATGGGCGTGCTCCCGGAGTGTGGGCATGTGTCATACAGGTTCTCCCTGACGGGTGTTGGGATGTCACATGTGGGCGCCGTACCCCGTCGGGGTGGCCGGCGTGTGGGCGATCAGGTGGCGCACCAGGGTCAGCAGGGTCTGGACCCCGGAGCTGGAGATCCGCGCGTCACAGCACACCACGGGGACGTCGTCGGACAGGTCGAGGGCACCGCGCACCTCCTCGGGGTCGTAGCGATGGGCGCCGTCGAACTCGTTGACGGCGACGATGAATTCGAGGCCGCGCTGCTCGAAGAAGTCCACGGCCGCGAAACACTCCTGCAGGCGGCGCGTGTCGGCGAGGATGACCGCCCCGAGCGCGCCCTCGCACAGCTCGTCCCACATGAACCAGAACCGTTCCTGGCCGGGGGTCCCGAACAGGTACAGCACGTGTTCCGCGTCGAGCGTGATGCGGCCGAAGTCCATGGCCACGGTCGTCTCGACCTTGTTCTCGATGCCGTCGAGGTTGTCGGTCGCGGCGCTGACGGTGGTGAGCAGCTCCTCCGTGCTGAGCGGTGCGATCTCGCTGACCGCGCCGACGAAGGTCGTCTTGCCCACCCCGAACCCGCCCGCCACCAGGATCTTCAGCGCGGTCGGGAAGGGGTCGGCGCCGCGGTCGGCGCGGTCGGCGTGGTCAGAGCTGTCGTCGTAGTCCATCGAGCACTGCCTCCAGAAGAGCCCGGTCCGTCGGGTTGTGGTGGAACGCGGGGGGCTTGGTCGTCAACGCCCCGCAGTCGACGAGGTCCGCCAGCAGCACCTTGGTGACGGCCACCGGCAGTTTGAGATGGGCGGCGACCTCGGCGACCGCGACGGGCACGCGGCACCGTTCGAGCGCCTGCGCGTGTTCGGGGCCGAGATAGCCGAGGGGGGTCGCCCCGGTGGCCATCACCTGCGACATGAGGTCGAGCGCGACGGTGGGACGGGTGCGGCCGTTGCTGACCGTGAACGGCCGCACCAGCCGCCCGGCCGCGTCGTCGAGCCAGGGCCCGTCGCCGGCCGCCGTCACGTTCAAGCCCTCATCGCCGATGATTCGACGGACTGCTGGCGGGGAGCGGTCACCAGGTACGGCCGGACGCTCTTGACCAGCATCGCCATCTCGTAGCCGAGCACGGCCGCGTCGGCCTCGCGGCCGGCGAGCACGGCCAGGCAGGTGCCGGAACCGGCGGTCGTGACGAACAGCAGGGTCGAGGCGAGCTCGACGACGACCTGCCGCACGTCGCCGCCGTCGCCGAAGCGGACTCCGGCGCTGCGGCCGAGGGAGTACAGGCCGGAGGCCAGAGCGGCCATGTGGTCGGCGCTGTCCGGGTCCAGGCCGTGCACGGATTTCACGAGCCCGTCGCAGGACAGCAGCACCGCGGCACTCGTGTGCGGTACGCGCTGCACGAGGCCGCTCATCAGCCAGTCGAGATCGGATACGTGGGCGGTCGGCGCATCGCTCGCCATGGTGGATCGACTCCTTGGGGTACGAAGGTCTGCGGGAGCGCTGGGGGTGGGGGTGGAAACGGGGGTGGTCATCCGGCGGGTGCGCTCCCGTCGTGCCGGGTGGTGGTGTGGTCGGGGCGGGACACGTCCCGGTCGGCCGGGGTGGTCGAGGACGTCGGCCCGGTCGGGTACGAGCCCCGGGGGGACGGCCGCAGAGGGATCGGGTCCCTGGGGGCGGCCTCTGCGTGCGCCGGGTCCACGTGGGTCGGCTGCACGTGGGGGGACGCCGTGTGCGGAGGCGCCGTGTGCGCGGAGTCCATGTGCGTGGAATCCATGGGTGCGGACGACACCGTATGCGAGGGCTCCGCGGGTGCGGTCGCCGTGCCCGTCGACTCCGGATGCCCGGGCTCCCCGTGGCCCGGCTCCATACGACCAGGCTCCATATGGCTCGGCCCCATGTGGTCTCGCTCCATGGGTGCCGTCTCCCTGGATGCGGCCTCCATGTGCTGCTGGGCCTCGGCGAGGCTGATGCCGCGCTGGAAGGCCGCCATCAGACCGGGGTCGTGGCCGACGAGGACTTCGGAGTCCTGGCGCGGCACCGGGCCGTCGCGCAACTGGGGCGCGATGTGCTCCTGCGCGCGGCGGCGGGGCAGTTGGGGCTTGCCCATGGTGCCGCGCACGGCGCCGTTGCGAGGGGTGGGCATCGCGGTCACGTTCTCCGCGAGGACGCGCCGGTCGTCGTCGCTGATGCCGGGCCGGGCCTCGGCCGGGGTGGGCCGCTCACGGTGGGCGCCGCGCACGGGCAGCGGCGCGGGCCGGCCGGTGTCCCGGCCCCCCTCCGGGCCCGGTTCGGGCGCGTGATGCCTGCCGCGCGGTGCCGCGGGGATTCCGCTCGGGGCCGGGGGCCGCCCGTCGGACGCGGCCCCGGTGCCGGACCCGGCACCGCTCTCCGGAGCGAACCCGGAGGCCGACGAGGGGGCGGACGGCAACCCGGGCAACACCACGCCCGCGCCCGCGGCCTGCGCGCCGGACGCGCCCGCGCCCCCGGTCCGGGAGCCCTCCCCCGCTCCGCCTCCCAAACGGGCACCGGCCGATGCCCGCCCGTCCCGCCCGTCCCGCCCCGTGCCCCCGGCCGGAGACGCCCCGGCCTCCGCCCCCAGCAGCGCCTGCGGCACCACGAGCACCGCCTGCACCCCGCCGTAGATGTTGCTCTGCAGGCGGACGGTGATGCCGTGCCGCCGGGCCAGCTGCGAGACCACGTACAGGCCGATGCGGCCGTCCGCGAGGAGCCGTGCGACGTTCACCTGGTCGGGGTCGGCGAGCAGCGCGTTCATCCGCGTCTGCTCCTCCAGTGGCATGCCGAGCCCACGGTCCTCGACCTCGACCGCGAGCCCGGAGGTGACGAGGTTGGCGCGGAGCAGCACCTGGGTGTGCGGGGCGGAGAACACCGTGGCGTTCTCGACGAGTTCGGCCAGCAGGTGGATGACGTCGGCGACGGCGTGACCGCGCAGGGTTCCGTCGATCGGCGGGACGAGTTTGACCCGCGAGTACTGCTCGACCTCGGCGATGGCCGAGCGCAGCACCTCGGTCATGGAGACCGGGTTGCTCCACTGGCGGCGGGAGACGGCTCCCCCCAGCACGGCGAGGTTCTCGGCGTGGCGGCGGATGCGCGTGGCGAGGTGGTCGACGTGGAAGAGCCCCTTGAGCAGATCGGGGTCCTCCATCTCGTTCTCCAGCTCGTCGAGGATGGAGATCTCGCGGTGCACCAGCGACTGCAGGCGCCGCGCGAGGTTGACGAACACCTCGAGCTTCTGTTCGCTGCCCGCCTGGCTGGAGAGCTGCGAGGCCTGGACGACGGCGGTGACGGCACCGTCGTGCGCCCGGGCCAGGTCGCCCGCGAGGAGGTCGAAGTCGTCGGCGTCCTCGTCGGTGCCGGCGCGCCGGCTGTGCGGGGTGTGCTGCGGGGGCCCGTCGCCCCGGCGCAGCGTCTCGACCAGGGTGCGCAGATCGGCCTCGCGGCGTGCGGTGGCGCGGCGCAGCGCGCCGATGCGGTCGTGCACGGAGCGGGCGGCGCGGCCCGCGGCCACCGCGGCGACGGCGATGCCCACCAGGGTCACGAAGACGGCTCCGCCGAGTACGGCCCACAGGGTCGGTCCCGGCCGCGCTCCGGTGGACCGGACCGTGAAGAGGACGGCGGCACAGCCGCTCAGCGCGACGGCGACCGGCGGCAGGACGGCGAGACGCAGCAGCTGGAACCGTATGTGGGTCTCGGGCAGCGCGGGGGCGGTGCGGGCGGCGGGCCGCCCGTGCCGCGCGCCCTCACGGCGGTCCGCTCGTGCGGCCGGGGCGCGGAGGTGAGACATCGGTGTCCTCGTACTGGTCCGTCGGGCCTGGGTGCCGGGGGAGCTCGCGGGGGCGCGCCCGGGCTCCCGCGGCCGCTTCCGCGCGCCCCGGTCCGTCCGCCCGGAATTCCTGCGCGCCGTCCGCCCGGGTTCCTTAGGCGTCGTCCGCCCGGATTCCGCTCGCGTCGTCCGCCCGGACTCTCCCGGCGACCTCCCGGCGGCTTCCCGGACCGGTTCGGCCGGCCTCCGACCGCCGGGGGCCGGGGCGGTGCCCGGGCCGGCGTCGGTGGCGCGCGGGCAGCGGGGATCGCCCTCGCGTCGGCTCCCTCGTCCGCCTTGCGCCTGCACGTGCCGGCCCCCGCTCCCTGATCCGCCCTGCTTCCGACGGCCACTGACAGTAGTCGCCAGCGCATCATGTGCGGTGGGCAGTTGACAAACTCATACGGTGAGCGTCCCGCTCTGGTATGAGGTCTCGTACGACAGACCGATAACCCCGCCACTGAACCCGCCGTGAACGGTAAGTGTTCGATCAGACCTGGTCAGCAGTGGTCACACACAGACGGCGAGGGCCGGGGAGCATCTCGCTCCCCGGCCCTCGCCGTCGCCTCGCGCGCGTCCCGGATCAGCCCGCCGGAAGCGCTTCGGAGCCTTCGGTGCCCTTGTCCGCACTCCCCCGGTCGTCACTTACCGTATCGGCCTGGGCCATGGCTGCCGCGTCGGACGCGGTCCTGATCGCGGCGTCGGTGACGGCCTGCCCGGCCCGGGCGGTGCCACCCGCCGATGTGCGCGCCACCCCACGCCACCACGGCTCGGACGGGATGGTCCCGGCCGTGGGCTCGAAGGGCTCGCCCGGGCGGGGCAGGGCGATCCGGGCGCCCACCGCGGCGGCGGCCGAGCGGGTCCCCTCGCCCGGTTCCGCCCAGGGGTGCGTGGCCAGGTTGAAGGTGGCCCAGTGGATCGGCAGCATCGGGCCCCCTTCCGGTCCGCCCTGGAGGTCGAGGTGGGCGCGCATGCCCTCTTCCGGGGTCATGTGGATGTCGGGCCAGAAGTCGGAGTAGGCGCCGATCTGGATCATCGTGGCGTCGAACGGCCCGTGCTCCGCGCCGATCTCCTTGAAGCCCCCGAAGTAGCCGGTGTCCCCGCTGTGGTAGACCCGGTGGTCGCCGCCGGCGACCACCCAGGAGGCCCACAGGGTGTGCTGGGTGTTGCGCAGGCCGCGGCCGCAGAAGTGCCGGGCCGGGGTGGCGGTGAGGGTGAGGCCGGCGACCTTGGTCGTCTCGTGCCAGTCCAGTTCGCGCAGCCGGTCGGCGGGGACGCCCCAGTGCTCCAGGTGCGCCCCGACGCCGAGCGGCACGGCGAACAGCGTGTCCGTGCCGGCCAGGGCCTTGATGCTGGGCAGGTCCAGGTGGTCGTAGTGGTCGTGCGAGATGACGACGACGTCGACCGGGCCGAGTGCGGCCAGCGGCAGGGGCACCGGGTGCAGGCGCTTGGGGCCGGCGAAGGGGAACGGGGAGCAGCGTTCGCCCCACACCGGGTCGAACAGCACGCGCCGGCCGTCGATCTCCGCGAGCACGCTGGAGTGCCCCATCCAGGTCAGCCGCAGGCCGGTGGCAGGGGGCCGCGAGATGTCGGCGAGGGTGGTGGTGTGCACCGGCACCGGGCCCTGCGGGACGCGGCGGGGCCGGGTGTCCTTGTCGAAGAAGACCTTCGCGAAGTCCAGGGTCGAGCCCGAGGGCCGGGTCCGCGCGGGGCCGCCGGGGTTCTGGAAGACCCCGTCCTTGAAGTGGGGCGATCTGCGGATGCGCGCCATGCGCTCACCGCGCGGGTCCGCGCCGAACGCTTCGGGCCGCAGGGTGCGGAGCCCGGCGCTCAGGGTACGGAAACCGGCCACGGTACCTCCAGGTGGAGTCGGTCAGGCTTTCCATTATGGTCGGCCCCTCCGGCACCAGCGGGGCGCAGGGGTCCCTCCCGGCGCGATACTGACCGGCGATTCAGTTACCCTGCGAAGGAGATCCTCATGGCGGCCGGCCCCCTGCTGTCCCTCACCTGGACCGACCACGTCACCGGCCGGCAGGGCTTCCTGGTCGTCGACCGGCTGGTGCGCGGCGTCGCCAGCGGCGGACTGCGGATGCGCCCCGGCTGCACGCTGGACGAGGTCACCGGTCTGGCCCGCGGCATGACCATGAAGGAGGCCCTGCACTACGACCCGGCGAGCCGCTACGTCCCGCTCGGCGGTGCCAAGGGCGGCATCGACTGCGACCCGCGCGACTCCGGGGCGTACCCCCTGCTGGTGCGCTACCTGCGCGCGATGCGGCCGTACGTCGAGAGCGTGTGGACGACGGGCGAGGACCTCGGGCTCTCCCAGGACACGGTGGACCGGGCCGTGGCCGAGGCGGGGCTGGTCTCCTCCGTCCAGGCCGTGTATCCGCTGCTGGACGACGAGGCCGGGGCACGCCGACGGCTGGCGGACGCGTTCGCCGTCGAGGTGGACGGCATCGGGCTCGACGAACTGGCGGGCGGCTGCGGCGTCGCCGAGGCGGCCCTCACGGCGCTGGACCGGGCCGGTGTGCCGCACGCGGGGACCCGGGTCGCCCTCCAGGGGCTGGGCACCATGGGCGGTGCCACCGCACGCTTCCTGTCACGGGCGGGGCTCGGGATCGTGGCGGTCGCCGATCTCAAGGGCACGATCGCCAACCCGGCCGGACTCGACGTCGAGGCCCTGCTCGCCGCGCGGGACGCCCACGGCACGGTGGACCGCTCCGCGCTGCGGCCAGGCGACCTGGAGCTGCCCGGTGACGCCTGGCTGTCGGCCGACGCCGAGGTGCTGGTGCCGGCGGCGGTGTCGTACGCCGTCGACGCCGAGAACCAGCGGCACATCACGGCCCGCTGGATCGTCGAGGCGGCCAACATGCCGGTACGGCCGGAGGCGGAGCTGCTGCTGGCCGGGCGCGGGGTGACCGTGCTGCCGGACGTGGTGGTCAACTCCGGGACAAACGCCTGGTGGTGGTGGACGCTGTTCGGGGACATCGGCGCCGACGCCGAGGAGGCGTTCGCCCACACGCGCCGCTCCATGCGGGCCCTGGTCGAGCGGATGCTCACCCGCGCGCGGGCCGACGGGACGACACCGCGCGCGGCGGCCCACGCGCTCGCCGCGGACCGGCTGCCGGTGATCGCGCGGCGGTACGGCTGCTACCGCTGAGGCAGACCGGATCCGCACGTCGGCGAGACCGAGCGCGTGGGTAGGGTGACGGCGTGACGAGAGTCCGGTTGAGCGTGGCGGAACGGCGCGGGGAACTGCTGCGCGCCGCCGTGGAGCAGATCGAGGCCCGGGGCGTGGCCGCGGTCCGGATCGCCGACGTGGCCGCGGCGCTCGGCGTGAGCAACGCGCTGGTGCTCTACCACTTCGCGTCCAAGGAGCGGTTGGTCGCGGCGGCGTTCCGGCACGCGGCCGAGGCCGACCTCGCGCACCTGCGCAAGCTGCTGGGCCGCCGCACGTCGGCGCTGCGACGGCTGCGGTCGGCCGTCCGCTGGTACGCCCCGACCGGCCAGGCCAAGGGCTGGCGCCTGTGGATCGAGGGCTGGGCGGCGTCCCTGCGCGAGCCGGCGCTGCGGGAGGTCACGCAGGACCTCGACCGCCAGTGGAGGGCCGCGCTCGCGGAGGTCATCGCGGAGGGCGTGGCGGCGGGCGAGTTCCACTGCCCGGACCCGCAGGCCACGGCCCTGCGCCTCACCGCGTTCCTCGACGGCCTGGCCGTCCGGCTGACGTCCTACCCCGGCGCGATCCCCCGAGCCTGGGCCCAGCAGTGGACGGAGGACGCCCTGGCACGCGAACTGGGCCTGGAGCCGGCCCCTTTGACCCCGCCGATGAGCAACCCGGCCTAGGACCGCCCAGGCGGCACCCGAGCCCGCAGCCACGCGAAGGACCACCCGCACCCGCCGGACGACGCGAGGGGCCGTGCCTGGGGGTGTCCGCCCGCAGCGGTGGGCACGTCAACGGACAGTGGGTCGGCACGCAAGTCGATCGCGCCGTTCCGAGGACGGACACCCCCGGCGCGGCCCCGCCCCACCACCCACGGTCAGGCGAAGACGCGCACCCCCACACGCCCTCACGCCACAGCGGCGATCCGCATCCGGATGTCCGCCGGCGACAACGCGCCCTTGGCCGTCACATGGTCTCCGGAGGACTCCCCCCGCAACCGCCGCCCGATCCACGGCACCAGGAACTCCCGCGCCCAGTGCACATCGTCCCGCCGCACCTCCAGCGTCCCGCGCGGCGGCAGCGGCGGCCACGGCTGCTCGGGATCGGCCGGCACGTCCAGCCCCAGCACCTGCCCCGCGCGCAGCGCCACGCGCGTGTGCCCCTCGGGCGACAGGTGCAGCCGGTCGGCGTCCCAGGCCCTGCGGTCCTGCAGACTGCGCAGGGACCACAGGTCGAGCACCGGGCAGCCGTACCGGTCGGCGATGGCCCGGACATGCCCGTTGTACGTGGCGATCTTGCCCCGCAGATGCTTGAGCACGGGCACGCCACGCGTGTCGAACCCGGTCGTCACCATCACCGTCCCGGCCACCGCGGTGAGCCGCGCCAGCGCCCGCTCGAAGCGCTCGGCCACCTCGTCCGGGTCGGTGCCGGGCCGGATGATGTCGTTGCCGCCGGCACAGAACGAGACGAGGTCCGGGGCCATCTCGATGGCCCGCGGAACCTGGTCCGCCACGATCTGGTCGAGGAGTTTTCCGCGCACGGCGAGGTTGGTGTACTGGAAGTCGCCCTCGGGCCGGAGGTCGGCGAGCAGGACGGCGAACCGGTCGGCCCAGCCGACGAACGCCCCGTCGGGGCCGGGATCACCGACGCCCTCGGTGAAGCTGTCCCCCACCGCCACGTACGACCCGATCACTGCTCTGCTGTCACTCTTCGAATCGTCTGCCACAGCCGCTCATGATTCACCCTCGAATGTGACCTACGCGACCGTAGGAAAGGGTTGACGGGCGGTGAGATAAGCCACTCCCAAAGTGTTCACCAATTCCGGAATAGCCGACGCGTCAGGGGTGTTGGAGGGTGGGCCGCCAGACCCGGAAGCCACCGATCCGGAAGTGGCTCCGGGCGGTACGGAAGGCGGAGTGACCACCGGTGCACGGCTGCGGGCCGACGTGGTGGAAGACGAGCCGCCCGTTGTTCCACGAGGTCGCCCGGGGAGCGGACGTCGGTGGCGTTCGAGGAACGCGCACACCGAAGGCCGGACCCCGTTCCCCGGGGTCCGGCCTTCGGTGCGTGCCAGGCGTATCAGCCATGCCGGGCAGCTGGTGGCGCGATCGGTCAGCCGACGGAGACGCCGTGGGAGCGCAGGAAGGCGACCGGGTCCACGTCCGAGCCGTAGCCCGGGGCGGTGCGGATCTCGAAGTGCAGGTGCGGTCCGGTGACGTTGCCGGTGGCGCCGGACAGGCCGACCTGCTGCCCGGCCGTCACGGTCTGGCCGGCCGAGACGGACAGCTGGGACAGGTGGGCGTACTGGGCGTAGTGGCCGTCGTTCAGCTTGATGACGACCTGGTTGCCGTACGCGCCGCCCCACCCGGCGGAGACGACCGTGCCCGCGCCGACGGCCTTGAGGGAGGTGCCGGTCGGGACGACGAAGTCGACGCCGGTGTGGTAGCCGCTGGACCACATGCTGCCGGACATGCGGTACGGGGTGCCGACGGTGGCGCCGTCCACCGGCGAGCTGTAACCGCCGGCGTTGCTCTGGGCGGCCGGCTTGGCGGCGGCCGGCTTCGCCGCGGTCTCCGTCCCGGCGGACGATCCGGCGGACGAGGACTTCTTCGCGGACTTCTCCGCGGACTCCTTCTCCGCCTTCTCGGCCGAGGCCTTCGGCGCGGACGGCGCGGACGCCTCGGGGGCGCTCGCGGCGGCCTTCTTGCCGAGGGTGAGCTTCAGGCCCGGGTGGATCAGCGACGGGTCGTCGCCGACGGCGTCCCGGTTGTCGGAGTAGAGCTTCTTCCAGCCGCCACTGACGTTCTGGTCGTCGGCGATCTTCGCGAGATAGTCGCCGGCCCTCACCGTGTAGGTGCGCGCGCCGGTGGCCTTTTCCGCGGCCTTCTTCCCGGCGGCCGGGGCGGCCTGGACGGCCTTTTCCGGAGCCGACTGCGGGGTGGCGGCGTGGGCGCCGACGGCCCCCATGAGGGGAAGGGCGAGAGCGGCTCCACCCGTTCCGGCGACGGCGATGGAGCGGCTGAAACGCTGGGTCTTGGGGCGGCGATGCTTACCCTTGGCGGGCATGACGAATTCCTCTCCGTCGCCTGCGAGGTGAGCTGTCGGGTGCGGGCTGGAGATGCCCGGCCGCGCCAAGGCGCGGCTTAACCCCAAGCCCGTTCCGGGAACCGGAACAGGCGTCTTACCTGTGGGTCCCCCGCTCCTGCCGTACGTCGGGTCAGTGTGTGCGGGCTCCGGGCGGCGGCAGGATTAGGCGTCCGTCCGGATTGGTGTGGAACGTAAGCGACCAGGACGCGACGGGACAAGCTTGCGGTTGCCTGTGAAGGCGTTTTCCTCGACGCGTCGGCACATTTCCCGTCACCGAGCGTGGATTGCGGATCTCCGGATTTCCTCAATCGCCCTGAACAACGCCCTTATTACGTGCACATGGCGACAACGCATCGTCACGGATATGACGATGGTCACGCGCCCCGGCCCCATCTCCTTTACGACCGGGGCACGTTATGACGAAGCGACTGAAGCGCCTTATTCGGACAAGAAGGGCTACTTCCGCTTAAGGCGGACCACGGCGGCGTCCAGGTCTCCGCACAGGCCGACCCGCAGCCCGTGGTGCAGCAGGACGGCCCCTCGGTGCAGTTCGCCCGTTTCGAGACATTCGTACGTTGCCGTCGGATCGACACCGCGCAGCCGGAGCGCCGGAACGGGCTCGCCGTAGCGCTGCGCCTGGAGCCAGGCGAGGACGACGGTCTCGTCGCCGAGGACGTACTGCACGGCGCTCAGTCCGCCCTCCGGGGGCCGCAGCCGGTAGAGGTCACCGCGCTGCACCACGGGGCGGATCTCCTTGTAGCGCCCGACCCACTCCCGCGCCTCGGCGAGCTCCTCCTCCGCCCACTTCGTGAGGTCGCCGCCGACCCCGAGCACCCCGGCCATGGCGCTGACGAACCGGAACCGCAGGGAACTGGCCCGGTGGTTGAGCATGGCGTTCGGGCTGTCGGTGACCCAGGCGGCCATCACGCGCGCGGGATGGATCTGGCTGAAGCCGTGCTGGATGGCGAGCCGGTCGAGCGGGTCGGTGTTGTCGGAGGTCCACACCTGGTCCGTACGGCTCAGCACGCCGAGGTCGATCCGGCCGCCGCCGCCCGAGCAGGACTCGAAGGCCACGCCCGGGTGAGCGGCCCGCAACCGGTCCAGCAGGGCGTACAGGGCGCGGACGTGGTCGACCCAGAGCCGCTGCGGGTAGGGGTCACCGGGCCAGCCGGCGTCGGTGAAGCAGCGGTTGAAGTCCCACTTGACGTAGTCGATCGGGGCGCTGGAGAGGAGCCCGTCGAGCCGCTCCCACAGGTACTCCTGGACGTCCTCCCGGGCCAGGTTCAGCACCAGCTGATTGCGGAACTCCGTCCGGTTTCGTCCTGGTTGGTACTGCACCCAGTCCGGGTGGGCGCGGTACAGGTCGCTGTCCGGGTTCACCATCTCGGGCTCGACCCAGATGCCGAACCGCATACCGAGGCCGTGCACATGGTCGGCGAGCGGCTTCAGGCCGCCGGGGAAGCGGTCGGGGTTGGGCGTCCAGTCGCCGAGCCCGGCCCGGTCGCTGGTGCGCGTCCCGAACCAGCCGTCGTCGACGACGAACAGCTCGACCCCCAGGGCGGCGGCCCGCTCGGCGAGTGCCCGCTGCTGCTCCTCGGAGATGTCGAACCCGGTGGCCTCCCAGGAGTTGAACAGCACCGGCCGGTCCTGCCCGGCGTCCGGGATCACGTACGCCCGCTGGTAGGCGTGCCAGGCGCGGCTCGCCCCGCCGAAGCCGCCGTCGCTCCACAGCCCGGCGAAGACGGGGGTCGTGTACGACTCGCCCGTGCCCAGCGCCAGCAGGCCCGACTCGTCGTGGCCGGCGCCGCCGGTGATCTGCACGCGCGCGTCGGGGAGCTGCGCCACGGAGATCCGCCAGGAGCCGGACCAGCCCAGTGCGCAGCCGTAGACCTCGCCGTGCTCCTCGGTCGCGCCGGTGTCGAGGGCTACCCAGGGCAGGTGCTGGTGGCCGGTGTGGCCGCGCCTGCTGCCGATCACCTTCTCCCCGTAGGTCAGTTCGGAGCGCACCAGCCGGGATTCGGCGCCCCAGCGGCCGTGCAGCTGGGACAGCCGCCAGGTGCCGCGGTCGGGCAGGGTCCAGGTGGCGGAGTCGGCGCGCAGCACCTCGGCCTGCGGCCCCCGGTTGTCCAGGGTCACCCAGCGCTCGACGACGTCCGAGCAGGGGCGCATCCGGTAGTGCAGGGTGATGGTCAGGCCGTCGTCACGGAAGCGCAGGCGCAGCTCGCCGTCCTCGGTGTCGTGTCCCTCGTGGACCCACTCGGTGCCGCGCCGCCCGGCGGTGCGCACGGACAGGGCGGGGCGGACGAACCGGGGGCCGCCCTCGGCCGGGTACTCCTCGCGGCCGTCGAGCGGGGACTCGAAGGGCCAGTACTCCG
Organism: Streptomyces sp.; assembly: GCF_031181705.1. Lineage (GTDB taxonomy): Bacteria > Actinomycetota > Actinomycetes > Streptomycetales > Streptomycetaceae > Streptomyces. Next base: position 36,853 of record NZ_JAPSKN010000001.1, on the reverse strand, counting down.
GCAGCGGGCGCGCGGCGAGGGCCTCGGCGTCGGCGAGGGCGATCCGGGGGCCCCAGTGCAGGTGCAGCAGTTCATGCCGGTCGGTGACATGGAGGGCGTAGCTGCTGGCCGGCCCGGAGAGAACCCAGGTACGCCCGTCCTCGGAGATGTCCAGCATCGAGCCCCCACGGATTCCCACACGCGCGACCAGGTGCGATCAAGCAGCAACATCATCGAGGGCGGCGGGCGCTCCGGGCAACGCCTGTGGACGACTCATTGCCCCTGCCAGGCATGTCGTATGGTCGAGTGGTGCCCGCCGACGAGCCCGCGTCGGCGACGCCGATGGGGAGGAGCCCAGGTGACACAGCAGGTCCCGTCGACCGAGCCCGAGCTGGCCGGAGTGCGCAACTTCCGCGACGTGGGCGGACTGCCGACCGTGGACGGACGGCGGGTGCGGCAGGGCGTGCTGTTCCGCAGCGGCCACCTGGCGCACGCGACCGGGGAGGACGCCGCCTTCCTGGCCACGCTGGGTCTGCACACGGTCTTCGACTTCCGCAACGCCGCGGACCAGAAGCTCGAAGGCCCGGACATCGAGCTGCCGGGCGTGCGCAATGTGAACCTGCCGCTGAGCGACCCGGCCGACGGCGCCGAGTTCTGGAAGATGGTCCGCGACGGCGACCTGGACCAGCTGCGCGCGATCCTCGCGGACGGCAAGGGCGCGGACCGGATGATCGCGTCCTACCGCATGATCATCAAGGACCGCACCGCGGAGCACTCCCGGGTGCTGCACGCGCTCGCCGAGGACAGCGTCCCCGCGCTGATGCACTGCGCGGCGGGCAAGGACCGCGCGGGCCTGTCCATCGCGGTGACGCTGCTGGCCCTGGGCGTCGAGCGGGACGCCATCGTCGAGGACTACCTGAAGTCGAACGCCAAGCACCGCCGCTACAAGGTGCACCGCAGCAGCTCGCACGCCTCGGCCTACTCCCCCGAGGTCATGGAGCTGCTCAGCCCGCTGTTCGACGCGCGCGCCGAGTACCTGACGGCCGCCTTCGACACCATCGAGGAGACCTGGGGCGGCGTCGACCCCTACCTGGAGAAGGGCCTGAAGCTCTCCCCGCAGAGCCGGGAGCGGCTGCGCGAGCGGCTCCTCGACTGAGGCACCGCCCGGCGGCTACTTGGCGCCCACTTCGAACAGCAGGTAGACGAACGCGGCGAAGACGTGCCCCAGGATGAGGTAGACGAGCAGCCGGACCCACAGGGCGCGGGGGAACTTCTCCTCCATGTCGCTCATGACGCGTCTCCGGGGGCCGGCCCCAGGCACAGGGCGGCCGTGGGGCTCTGCAGCAGGGTGTGGACGAACAGCAGGTCGACGCCGTCGTGGTCCTCGGCGGCGATGCGGTGCGGGGTGAGCGAGTCGAAGTGGGCGCTGTCGCCGGCCGCCAGCCGGTGCGTGGTGTCCCCCAGGCGCAGCCGAAGCCGGCCCCGCAGGACGTGCAGCCACTCCTCGCCGGGGTGGACGCGCACGATGTCGCCCTGGGAGCCGTACGGGACGTGGACCCGCAGGGCCTGCATCCCGCGACCGGAGGCGCCGGCCTGCCAGTACGTCCAGCCGCCCGCAGCGGTGGGTTCCATGTCGGCCGCGCGCACGACGGCGTCCCGGCCGGCGACGGTCTCACCGAGCAGCTCGGAGACGGTCGTACCGTAGACGCGGGCGAGCGTGAGCAGCATCGGCAGCGAGGGCTGGCGCTGCCCGGTCTCCAGACGGGAGAGGTGGGCGGGCGACAGTCCGGCGGCGCGGGCCGCGGCCTCCAGGGTCAGGGAGGCCTGGCGCCGCAGGGCCCGCAGCTGCGGCGCGACCGCGGGCAGCGCACCGGCCGGGTCGGCCGGCGAGTCGGCCCCGGGGGGCCGCTCGGTCTCGGAGGAGCTCATGGCTCCATTCAGCCGAAGTCTTGCCTCAGCGGCAAATTTTTTGCCTCTGAGGCAAAGAGGAGTCGTCTCACCGGTTGGCGACCGCCTGCTTGACGAGCGTCTTGCCGAAATCCCACACCAGTCCGCCGTCGTGAGCGTCGTCCATCACGGCCGTGAACGCGTCGACGAACCGGTCCACCTCCCGCTCCCCGATGATCAGCGGCGGGATCAGCTTGATCACCTCCATGTGGTCACCGGAGACCTGGGTGAGGATCCGGTGCCGCTGCAGCAGCGGCACCACCACCATCTGCGCGAACAGTCCCTTGCGCGCGGCCTGGAGCATGGTCCACCGGCTGCGCAGCTTCAGCGACTTCGGCCGGCCGAACTCGATGCCGATCATCAGGCCCCGGCCGCGGACGTCGGCGAGCATCTCGTACCGGTCCGTCAGCGCCGCGAGCCGGGTCCTCAGCCGCTCCCCGGTGGCCCGGACGCCTGCGACGATCTGCTCGTTCTCCATCACCGACAGCACGGCGAGGCCCGCCGCCATGGCCTGCGCGTTCGAGCCGAAGCTCGCCGAGTGGACCAGCACCCGGTCCATGGACGAGTAGACCTTCCTGAAGATCCAGTCCTTGCCGAGCGTGGCGCCGACCGGCACGTAGCCGCCGGACAGCGCCTTGGCCACGCACACCAGGTCGGGTTCCACCCCGTCCTCGTGCTGGTAGCCGTAGAAGTCGCCGGTCCGGCCGAGGCCCGTCTGCACCTCGTCGGCGATGAGCAGCGCCTTGTGCCGGTGCAGCAGCTCCTGGGCGGCGAGCAGGTAACCGGGCGGGGCCTGCAGCACGCCCTTGCCCTGGATGGGCTCGACGATCAGGGCGGCGACGTCGCCCTTCCGCAGCTCCCGCTCCAGCGCGTCGAGGTCGCCGAGCGGCACGGCCGTGTCGGGCAGCAGCGGGGCGAAGCCGTCGCGGAAGGCGGACTCGCCGTTGACGGAGAGGGAGCCGGTGGTCAGGCCGTGGAAGGCGTGCGCGCAGTACAGGATTCTGGGACGGCCGGTGGCGAACCGGGCGAACTTCAGGGCACCCTCGACGGCCTCGGTGCCGCTGTTGCCGAAGAACACCCGGTCCAGGTGCGGGCTGTGCGCCAGCAGCTTCTCCGCGAGCAGTCCGGGCAGCGGCTGGCAGTCGAACCGGGTGAGGTCGGCGAGAGAGGCGTCCAGCACGTCGTGCAGCGCCTTGCGGATCACGGGGTGGTGGCGGCCGAGCCCCATCACCCCGAACCCGGCGAGCATGTCCAGGTAGTCGTTGCCGTCCGCGTCGTAGAAGTAGGCGCCCTCGGCGCGCTCGTAGACCTTGTCGAAGCCGATGGTGTGCAGCATGCGCGGCAGCTGGTGGTTGAGGTACCGGCTGTGCAGCTCGTAGCGCTCGGCCCCGCGCTCGGCCAGCAGCCTGCCGAGGTCGAACTCTGCGGCCCGCGACGACTCCGACGCGGATTCGGCGGTTGTCATTCCTGTGGCTCCTTGGACAGCTCTTTCTTCACGGTGAGGCTCGCGCTGATCCGTCCGGCGATCTCGACGGGCGTCAGGCCGATGTCGGCGAGCACCTCGGCGCGCTTGGCGTGCGCGAGGAACTGCTCCGGGATGCCGAACCGCCGTACGGGCACGTCCACTTCTGCGTCCCCGAGGGCCAGTGCCACGGCCGAGCCGACCCCGGCCGCCCGGCTGTTGTCCTCGACGACGGCGACCATGCGGTGCTCGGCGGCGAGTGCGGGCAGTGCCGGGTCGACGGGCTTGACCCAGCGCGGGTCGACGACGGTGCAGCCGATGCCGCGGGCTTCCAGCAGTTCGGCGGCCTGGAGGCAGACGGACGCCATCACGCCCACGGCCACCAGCAGCACCCGCGGCCCGGGCGCACGGTGCAGCACGTCCAGTCCGCCCACGCGGTCGACGGCGGGGACGTCCGGGCCCACCGACTCCTTGGGGAAGCGCACCAGGGTCGGCGCGTCGTCGACGGCGACCGCCTCGCGCAACTGGGCCCGCAGCTGCTCCGCGTCGCGCGGCGCGGCGATGCGCAGGCCCGGGACGACCTGGAGGACGGACAGGTCCCACATGCCGTTGTGGGAGGCCCCGTCCACGCCGGTGACCCCGGCCCGGTCCAGGACGAAGGTCACCCCGCAGCGGTGCAGGGCCACGTCCATCAGGAGCTGGTCGAAGGCGCGGTTGAGGAAGGTGGCGTAGACGGCGACGACCGGGTGCAGGCCGCCCGTCGCCAGCCCTGCCGCGGAGACGGCCGCGTGCTGCTCGGCGATCCCGACGTCCCACACCCGGTCCGGGAACCGCTCGGCGAACCGGCCGAGACCCACCGGGTGCAGCATGGCGGCGGTTATCGCCACGACGTCCGCGCGCTCCTCACCGATCCGGACCATCTCGTCGCCGAACACGGACGTCCAGGACGGGCCGCCGGCGGGCGAGAGGGGCGCGCAGGTCAGCGGGTCCATCACGCCGACGGTGTGGAAGTGGTCCTCCTCGTGCGCGAGGGCGGGTTCGTAGCCGCGGCCCTTCTCCGTGAGGCAGTGCACGAGGACCGGCCCGTGGAAGCGCTTGGCGCGGCGCAGCGCGGACTCCACGGCCCCGATGTCGTGTCCGTCGATCGGGCCGACGTATTTCAGTCCCAGGTCCTCGAAGAGGCCCTGGGGGGCGAACGCGTCCTTGAAGCCCTTCTTGGCGCCGTGCAGGGCCTCGTAGAGGGTGGTGCCGACCAGCGGGGTGGCCTGGAGCACGTCCCTGCCCCAGGCGAGGACCCGTTCGTAGCCGTCGGTGGTGCGCAGCGTCGCGAGGTGGTCGGCGAGACCGCCGATGGTCGGCGCGTAGGAGCGCTCGTTGTCGTTGACGACGATGATCAGCGGACGGTTCCTTGCGGCCGCGATGTTGTTCAGGGCCTCCCAGGCCATGCCGCCGGTGAGGGCGCCGTCGCCGACGACCGCGACGACGTGCCCCTTCTCCCCCTGCACCTGGCGGGCCTTGGCGAGGCCGTCGGCCCAGCCGAGCGCCGTGGAGGCGTGGCTGTTCTCGATGACGTCGTGCTCGGACTCCTCACGCGAGGGGTAGCCGGACAGGCCGCCCTTGCCGCGCAGCTTGGAGAAGTCCTGGCGCCCGGTCAGCAGCTTGTGCACGTAGCTCTGGTGGCCGGTGTCCCACAGGATGCGGTCGGCCGGCGACTCGAAGACCCGGTGCAGGGCGACGGTCAGTTCCACCACGCCCAGATTGGGTCCCAGATGGCCGCCGGTTCTGGCGACCGCGTGCACCAGGAACTCCCTGATCTCGTCGGACAGTTCCCCCAGTTCGGCCTCGGACAGCGCCTTCAGGTCGCGTGGTCCCCGGATGCTCTCCAGAATCGTCACGCTCGGGCCCCCTTCGGTTCCGTGCTGCTCAGCTCACGGTGACGGCCGGCTCCCCCGGCCCCACGCCGTCCTGCTCCATCTGCTCGGCGAGCTTCATCGCCTCGTCGATCAGCGTCTCGACGATCCTCGACTCGGGGACGGTCGTGACGACCTCGCCCTTCACGAAGATCTGCCCCTTGCCGTTGCCGGAGGCCACCCCCAGATCGGCCTCCCGCGCCTCGCCGGGCCCGTTGACCACGCACCCCATGACGGCGACGCGCAGCGGCACCTCCATGCCCTCCAACCCGGCCGTGACCTCCTCGGCCAGCTTGTACACGTCGACCTGGGCGCGTCCGCAGGAGGGGCAGGAGACGATCTCCAGCCGGCGTTCCCTGAGCCCCAGCGACTGCAGGATCTGGATGCCGGCCTTGACCTCCTCGACCGGCGGCGCGCTCAGCGACACCCGGATCGTGTCGCCGATGCCCCGCGACAGCAGCGCCCCGAACGCCACCGCCGACTTGACCGTGCCCTGGAACGCCGGTCCGGCCTCGGTCACGCCGAGGTGCAGCGGGTAGTCGCACTGCTCGGCGAGCTGCCGGTAGGCCTCGATCATCACGACCGGGTCGTTGTGCTTGACGGAGATCTTGAGGTCGCGGAAGTCGTGTTCCTCGAACAGCGAGGCCTCCCACAACGCGCTCTCCACGAGCGCCTCCGGGGTGGCCCTGCCGTACTTCTGCAGCAGCCTGCGGTCCAGCGATCCGGCGTTGACGCCGATCCTGATCGGGGTGCCGTGGTCCCTGGCCGCCCGGGCGATCTCCCCGACCCGGTCGTCGAACTGCTTGATGTTGCCCGGGTTGACGCGGACGGCGGCGCAGCCCGCCTCGATGGCTGCGAACACGTACTTCGGCTGGAAGTGGATGTCGGCGATCACCGGGATCTGCGACTTGCGGGCGATGGTCGCCAGCGCGTCCGCGTCGTCCTGCGTGGGGCAGGCGACCCGGACGATCTGGCAGCCGGACGCGGTGAGCTCGGCGATCTGCTGCAACGTGGCGCCGACGTCCGAGGTGCGGGTCGTCGTCATCGACTGCACCGACACCGGGGCCCCGCCCCCGACCGGCACCGTACCGACCTGGATCCGCCGCGACGCGCGCCGCCGGGCGACCGGCCGGAGGGGCACCTCGGGGACGCCCAGCGCGATGGCCGTCATGTCCTCACTCCCGGTTCCCGGAAACCGTCTCGCGCATGGCGCGCAGGGACTCCTTCAGCGACCCCATGGTGGCCAGGACGGCGGTGGGCTCGTAGCCGCAGTGCGCCATGCAGTTGGCGCAGCGCGGGTCCTTGCCGCGGCCGTACTTGTCCCAGTCGGTCTCCTCGACCAGCTCCCGGTAGGTCGGCACGTACCCGTCGCTCATCAGGTAGCAGGGGCGCTGCCAGCCGAAGAGGGAGTAGTTCGGGATCGCCCACGCCGTGCACGGGAAGTCGACCTTGCCCTCCAGGAAGTCCAGGAAGAGCGGGGAGTGGTTGAGCCGCCAGCGTCGCCGGTTGCCGCCCGCGAACGCCTTCTTGAACAGCTCCCGGGTCTGCTCCACGCCGAGGAAGTGCTCCTGGTCGGGGGCCTTCTCGTAGGCGTAGGCGGGAGAGATCATCATCTCGTCGACCTGGAGGTCGTCGTTGAGGAAGTTCAGCACCTCGACGATGGTCTGCGGGGTGTCGGTGTTGAAGAAGGTGGAGTTGGTGGTGACCCGGAAGCCGCGCCGCTTGGCCTCCTTGATCGCCTCCACCGCCTCGTCGAACACGCCCTCCTTGGCCACGGACTCGTCGTGCCGCTCGCGCAGTCCGTCGATGTGCACCGCGAAGGCGAAGTAGGGCGACGGCGTGAACTTGTCCATCTTCTTGCGCAGCAGCATGGCGTTGGTGCAGAGGAAGACGTATTTGCGCTTGGCCACGAGCTGACGCACGATCTCGTCGATCTGCGGGTGCATCAGCGGCTCGCCGCCGGCGATGGACACCATGGGGGCGCCGGACTCCATGACCGCCCCCACCGCCTGGGCGACCGGCATCCGCTGTTTGAGCACCCCGGCCGGATGCTGGATCTTGCCGCAGCCCTCGCACTTGAGGTTGCAGGCGAACAGCGGCTCCAACTCGACGATCAGGGGGAACTTGTCCCGCCGCCGGAGCTTCTGTTCAGCCAAGTACGTAGCGACCTTGATGGACTGTCGGAGCGGCATGGCCATCTGGCTCACCTCCTGGGGAGCAGCAAGGAACGGTGCCATTCGAAGAAAGCGGGAAGGACCGAGCGAAGAACACGGAAAGCTGATATTCCACCGCGCACCGTGCCGATCCGGACGAGTTCATGTTCAGGAGCGTCCACGACCACCCGGACGGCCGCAACCGGGCGCTCGCCCGCGCGCACGGCGCTCAGGAGCGTGGCCGCCGACTCCATGTCGACGGCGATCGCGCCGGTCGCGAGCAGGGCGGACCGCTCGTGGCCGCGCACGACGTGGTCGGATCCGGTCAGCGGCCCGGTGTGCACGGTCCGCCCGGGCACCGCCCGGCCCAGCTCCTCGACCAGCAGCTCCGTCCCGACGCAGGGGGTCGTGGAGCGTGGGTCGCGGGTCTCCTCGGCGACCACCAGGTCACCGGGGTGCATGCCGGGCGCCAGGCCCGCGCAGAAGCCGGTGGCCAGCACGGCGGCGTCCCGCAGGGCCGGGCCGGCCAGCACCCGGGCGACGGCCCGCTCGGCCGCCGCCGGTCCCATACCGGTCCGCAGCACGGTGACCGGACCGCCGGCGCCGCCCCGCCCGCCCGCGCGCAGGGCGAACTGCTCGATGCCGAGCGCGCAGGCGATCAGCAGCGGGGCCGGGCCGGGCTGTGCGCCCATCAGTCCCCCTTGACCCGGCCGGCGAGGGGTTCCCCGTGGAGGTACCGGCCGAGCGCCGTCAGCGGGAAGACCTGGCGGTAGAGGTGGTAGTTGATCGAGAAGTCCCAGGGGAAGCCGGTGCCGGTGAAGTAGGGCTCGTCCCAGGAGCCGTCCTCCCGCTGGGTGGCGGCGAGCCACGCGACGCCGCGTTCGACGGCCTTGGAGTTCCGCTCGCCCGCCGCGAGCAGCGCCATCAGCGCCCAGGCCGTCTGGGAGGCGGTCGAGGCGCCCCTGCCGCTCCACCGCGCGACGTCCTGGTAGGAGCGCAGGTCTTCGCCCCAGCCGCCGTCGTCGTTCTGCACCGACTCCAGCCAGGCCACCGCCCGCCGGATCGCCGGGTGCGCGGCGGGGATGCCGGCGGCGACCAGGGCGGGGACGACCGACCCGGTGCCGTAGACGTAGTTGACGCCCCAGCGCCCGAACCAGGAACCGTCCGGTTCCTGTTCGGCCAGCAGCCATTCGATGCCGCGCCGGGTGCGCGGGTCGTGGGCGAGGCCCTCGGCTGCGAGCATCTCGACGACGTGCGCGGTGACGTCGGCGGAGGGCGGGTCGATGACCTCGCCGAAGTCGCAGAACGGCAGCCGGTTGGGGAAGGGGCTGGTGTTGTCGGCGTCGAAGGCGGCCCACGCCCCGTTCCTCGACTGCATCCCGAGCGTCCAGCGCAGGCCCCGGCCGATGGCCCCCTCGACCCGCTCCGGGTCGTGGTGGGCGATCCGGCGCAGCGCGAGGATCACCTCAGCGGTGTCGTCGATGTCGGGGTAGTTGTCGTTGTGGAACTCGAACGCCCAACCGCCGGGCGGCAGTTGGGGCCGCCGTACCGACCAGTCGCCGGGCCGGACGATCTCCTCGCCCAGCATCCAGTCGGCCGCCTTCACCAACTGCGGGTGGTCGGCGGGCAGTCCGGCGTCGACCAGCGCGATCGCGGCGAGGCAGGTGTCCCACACCGGCGACTGGCAGGCCTCGATCATCCGGGCCCCGTCCTCGCGCCACACGGCGAACCGGTCCAGGGACGCGAGCCCTTCGCGCATCACCGGGTGCTGGAGGTCGTAGCCGAGCAGGTGCAGGGCGATGATCGAGTACACGGCCGGGGGCTGGATGCCGCCCCAGCAGCCGTCGTTCTCCTGCCGTTCGATGATCCAGCGGGCGGCGCCTCTCATGGCGGCCGCGCGGAGTCTGCGCGGAGCGACCTTCCGCAGGGCGTGCAGGCCCCTGTCCATCCGCTGGAAGGCGCCGTCCCAACTGAGCGCAGGCGCCAGGGGTTTGGCCGGGTTCGGGTGCCGCGGGTCGGTGTGCAGCTCGTCGAGCGGGAAGGGCGCGGGCCGGACCGGGCGCTTCGCGGAGACGACCGTCAGCGGGACGATGGTCTGGCGGGCCCAGCAGCCGAAGTCGTAGATGTTGAGCGGCACCCACGTGGGCAAGAAGATGAGCTCCGGCGGGAGTTCGGGCAGGTCCTCCCACTTCCACCAGCCGAACAGGGCCAGCCAGATGCGGGTGAAGACCCGGGCGGCGGCGATGCCGCCCCGCGCGCGGATCCAGGCGGAGGCCTTGGCCATGTGCGGGGCGTCCGGCGCGTCCCCGGCCAGGCGGAGGGCGACGTAGGCCTCGATGGTGGTGGAGAGTTCGCCGGGGCCGCCGTGGAAGGTGGCCCAGGTGCCGTCCTCGCGCTGCTCGCCGCGGATGAAGAGCGCGGCGGCCTGCGTGGTCCTCTCGTCGCGGATACCGAGGAACTGACGGAGCAGCAGATCCTCGGCGTCCATCGTGACGTTGGTCTCGAGGTCGCCCTTCCACCAGCCCTGGGCGTCCTGGCGGGAGAGCAGGAAGTCGGTGGCCCGCCGGGCGGCGCGGGCGGCGGCTTCGGGCACCCCGGCCGCCCCGGGGGTGTGCGTGTCGGTGTCGCTGGCCGCGGCGGCGCGGGGTGGCAGGGCCCCGGTGCTTCCGTCGGTCGTCGCTGTCATGGCTTCCCCTTCGTGCAGTGGTGCAAGGTGTGCAGCTGCTGTGGGTCCGCCGTCGGCCGGTGCTCCGTGCTGGCTCGCGGCACCGGCCGGCGACTACGCGAGGGTTATTCGGCCGATAGTGATCATCTCTTCCGTACGACGACGAAGTCCGCGAGCGCCGTGAACTGTGCCCGCACCCGGTCGGGCATGTCCACGGCGTCGAGGGCCTCGAGGGCGATGGTGTGCTGACGGCGTGCCTCGTCGGCGGTCCACTCGCGGCCGCCGGCCTCCTCGATGAGGGCGGCGCGGGCCGCGAACTCCTCCTCGGAGAAGTTCTCGAAGTCGCTGGCCTTGGCGTCGGCGGCGAGGATCTCGCCGAGCCGCTCCGAGGCGGGGCCGCCGGCCGCGAGCGCGGCGACGACCGGCAGGGACTTCTTGCGCTGGCGCAGGTCGCTCCAGGTCTGCTTGCCGGTGGAGACCGGGTCGCCCCAGATGCCGAGCAGGTCGTCGACGGCCTGGAAGGCGAGGCCCAGGTGGTAGCCGTACTTCTCCAGCGTGTCGGCGGTGCGGTCGTCGGCGCCGCCGAGGACGGCGCCGATGGAGCTGGCGCAGGCGAGCAGGGCGCCGGTCTTGTTGCCCTCCATCTCCAGGCACTCCTCGACGCTGACGCGGTCGCGGTGCTCGTAGGAGATGTCCTGGGCCTGGCCGTCGATCAGGGCGCGGGTGGCGGTGGTCAGGCGGCGGGTGGCGCGGCCGGCGTCGACGGTGCCGAGTTCGAGGAGCACCTCGCCCGCGAGGGCGAACAGGGCGTCGCCGACCAGGATGGCCTGGGCGGGGCCGTGCACCTTCCACACCGTGTCGCGGTGGCGGCGCTGTTCGTCGCCGTCCATGAGGTCGTCGTGGAGGAGGGAGAAGTTGTGGACGAGTTCCACGGCGACGGCGCCGGGGACGCCGGTCTCGGGAGCGGCTGACATGACCTCGGCGGACAGCACCGCGAGGGCGGGGCGCACGGCCTTGCCACCGTCGCCCTCGGCGGGCCTGCCCTGGGCGTCGATCCAGCCGAAGTGGTAGGCGGCGACCGTGTCCATGGGGGGTGCCAGACGGTCGACGGCCGCCCGCAGCACCGGAGTGGCCAGGGTCCGGCCGCGCTCCAGCAGCGCGGTCACGTCCACCGCCTCGGCAGTCCTCGAGGCCGGGGGCACAGTGGGCACAGTCTCTCCTCTTGTTGCGGTACCGGGGGTGCGGGGGCCGCCGCCCGCCGCGCCGGCCTGGGCCGGCATCACGCCGCCTCCTCGAAGTCGAAGAGGTGACGGGGGCGGGGCCGGCCCAGGGCGCCCAGCACGGCGTCCGCCGCGCTCACACCACTGCGGACCGCACTCTCCATGGTCGCGGGCCACCCGGTGGCGGTCCACGCTCCGGCCAGGCACAGGCCGGTTGCCTTGGTGCGGGCGCCGGGCCTGAGGCGTCCGACGCCGGGGGTGGGAGCGAACGTCGCGGTGCGCTCCCGGGTGACGAAGAAGTCCTTCACCCCGGCGCCCCGGGTCAGCGGCAGCAGCCGCTCCAGCTCGGGCAGGTACCGCTCGCGCAGGACGGCGACGGGCGCGTCGATCTCGTCCTGGGCCGCCGACTGGGACAGGGCCAGGTACTGCCCGGAGCGCAGTCCGGACGCCTCGGTCCGGTCGAACACCCACTGGACCGGCGTGCCGAGGGCGGTGAGGAAGGGCCGGGCGAGGACCTTGCGGTCGTACACCACATGGACGTTGAGGATCGGCGCGGTGCCGATCTCCAGGAGCCGCTCGGGCGCGTCGAGGGCGCCCTGGGGAAGCAGGTCGTGCGCCTCGCGCTGCGGTACGGCGAGCACGACGGCGTCGGCGCCGAGCGTCTCGCCGGGAACCTGGACGCTCCACCCGCCGTCCACGTTCCGGGAGACGGAGCTGACGCGGGTACGGACCTCGGTGCGCACGCCCGCGGAGTCCAGGGCCTTGCGGGCCAGCCGGTCGTGCAGGTCGCCCAGCGGGACGCGCGCCCAGCCGATGTCGGCCGCGCCCGGGTCGGACAGCAGACCGGTCTTGAACACCATCGCGGCGAGCCCCAGGGAGGCCTCCGACGCGACCGCGTTGAGCGTGGCGACGCCGACCAGGTCCCACAGTGCCTCGACGGCGCGCGGCGACTGGCCGTGCGCCGCGAGCCAGCTGCCGAAGTCCTGCGTGTCGAGCGCCGGGTCGGCGAGGTCGAGCCCTTTCAGCGCGAGCGCCGCCCGGCCCACCCGGGCACGCTCGGCCAGCGACAGGTGCGGGTAGGTGGCGAGGCTGCGGCCCAGGTGCAGGGGCACGGGCAGCGCGTCGCGCCGCAGCCTGCCGAGCCGCCGCCCTTCGGGCCGCGCGAGGTCCACGACGGGGACGTCGAGCCGGTCCTGCAGCGGGGCCAGCGCCGCGCCCTCGATGCGGTCGAGGAACCAGCGGTAGGCGGTGCAGCAGCGCAGGTACACGTGCTGGCCGTTGTCGACGGTGAGGTCGCCGCGCTGGAAGGAGAAGGCCAGGCCGCCGAGCCGGGGCCGGCCCTCCAGCAGGGTGACGCGCACTCCGGCGTCGGCGAGCGCGAGCGCGGTGGTGACGCCGGCGAGCCCGCCGCCCACCACGACGGTGTGCCGGCCGTCCGCGACCGGTCCGTGGGACCGTGTGCTCATCACGTGCCCTCCCCTGTGCGGCGGCCGTGCTGCCCGGACCGTGCGCGGCCGGCCGTCTGTGTCAGGGACGCGGGCCCCGGCCGGAGGGTTGCCCGCCGCTTTCCGCCGAGGGCGGTGCCGCCGGTCATGCGCGCCTCCTGACGGCCTGTCGGGTCACGTGCCGGGCGTCCAGGCCGGACAGCCCGCGCACGGCGACGTACGCCTTCTCCCGGCCGGGCAGCGAGACCCGGCCGCGCAGCACGGCCTCGGGGTCGCGCTCGATGCGGTCGAGCAGGCGGCGGTAGATGCCGGCCATGGCGGCGACGCAGGCGCCGCTGCGTCGGTCGAGCATGGGCAGCAGCCGGTAGCCCTCGGCGAAAAGAGCGCGGGCCCGTCGCACTTCGAAGTGCACCAGGCCCGCGAAGTCGGAGCCCTCGGGTGGCTTCGGCCCGCTGAAGCCGGCCGAGCAGCCGAACTTCGCGAGATCGTCGGCGGGCAGATAGGTACGGCCCCCCACGGCGTCCTCGCGAACGTCCCGGAGGATGTTGGTGAGCTGGAGCGCGAGACCGAGCGTGTCGGCATACTCGGGCGCGCGCTCGACGCCGCGCGCCCCTGGTTCGGTGCCGAACACGCCGAGCGAGAGCCGCCCGATGGCGCCCGCCACGCAGCGGCAGTACACCTTCAGGTCGTCCCAGGTCTCGTAGGTCTCGCCGCGGACGTCCATGAGCACGCCGTCGATGAGTTCGTCCAGGCCGCCCAGCGGGATCGGGAACCGCCCGGCCGCGTGGGTGAGGGCGACCGCGACCGGGTCGGTGTCGTCCTCGTCGACGCCGCCCTCGCGGATCCGGGTGAGCAGCGCCCGGGTCTCCTCCAGCCGGGCGACCTTGACGTCGTCGGCGAGCGCGCCGTCACCGATGTCGTCGACCCGCCGCGAGAACGCGTACAGCGCCGACATCGCCCGGCGCTGGGCCGTCGGCAGCAGCCGGATGCCGTAGGCGAAGTTACGGGCCTGCCGCCCGGTGACGACCTCGCAGTAGCTGTAGGCGGCGAGTACCGGCGGGGACGCGTGCGGTTCCGACTCCACGGTCCGGATCACCCCTCTCCTCGCAGGATCACGCCCACCTCACGCAGCAAGCGGACCTTGCCGGGCTTGGGCGGGCCGGGAAGTACGTCGTAGTCGGCGGCGGCGATCGCGTGCAGAGCCGCCCTCCCTCCCGCCACGAACCCGGCGAGCAGCAGCTTCAGCCTGCCGTGGACGCTACCCACCAGGGGGGCGCCCTCGTTCAGCAGATCCCGGGCCCGTTGCGCCTCGTACGCGATCAGCGCGCGGACCGGGGCCCCGGCGGTGTCCGCGGCGAGATCCGCCTCCTCGACGTGGAAACGCTTCAGGTCGGCGGCGGGCAGGTACACCCGGTCCCGGCCGAGGTCCTCGGCCACGTCCTGGAGGTGCTCGACGATCTGCAGGGCGGTGCAGATCATGTCGGAGCGGCGGATCCGCTCGGGCGTGGAGGTGCCGGTGACGGCGAGAACGAGACGCCCCACGGGGTTGGCCGACAGCTCGCAGTAGGCGAGCAGGTCGTCGTAGGTCTCGTAGCGGCCGACCACCTGGTCCTGGCGGTTGGCGGCGATCAGGCCGAGGAACGGCTCGGGGGTCAGGCGGCGGCGGCGGACGGTCGGCTGCAGGCGGCGCAGCAGCGGGTGACGGGGCGTGCCGTCGAAGACCCGGCGCAGGTCGGCCTCGAACGCGTCGAGCAGGACCAGCCGGTCCCCGGCCTCCTGCGGGGAGACCCCGAGCAGCCGGGCGTCGGCGCCGCCGGGGGCGAGATCGCCGTCGCCGATGTCGTCGACGAGGCGGGCGAAGCCGTAGACGGCCATGAGGTCGGTGCGCCAGGCCCGGGGCAGGAAGAAGGGGGCCACCGGGAAGTTCTCGCCTGCGGCCTTGTCGAGGGTGCCGCGCTCCGGGTCGAGGGCGCGCGCCGTGCCGGTTCCCGTCACCGCCGGCTGCCCGGCGCGGGGACGGCACGTGCTGCGTGGAGCTGGGGAGTTTCCGTAGCCATCGCCGTCACATCTCCCGTTCTACACTGCCGACCCAATACGCACTATTTCGGACACGCCGCCCGGCCGTCCGCGAGGCGACCCGACGAGCGGTGTCGCGCATTATCGCCCTGATTGCCGTCTTTCGGGACCGGTACAGCTTACGTTGTACAACGCATCGCGGATCGCCTGGGTGTCCTGCACATCACGAGAACACACCGATTGGCCCCAAGCTTCCTGCAAAGGGCCGGAGTTGACGTTTCCTTTGCAGACGCGGGGCCCCGCCGGAACAAGTTCCGCCGGGGCCCTGGCCGAGCCGGGCTACTTGTTGGTGAACTTCTCGTACTCCTTGAGCACCTCGTCGGTCGGGCCGTCCATGCGCAGTTCGCCGCGCTCCAGCCACAGGACGCGGTTGCAGGTGTCGCGGATGGACTTGTTGTTGTGGCTGACCAGGAACACCGTGCCGGCTTCCTTGCGCAGCTCCCGGATGCGGTCCTCGGAGCGCTTCTGGAACTTGCGGTCGCCGGTGGCCAGCGCCTCGTCGATCATCAGGACGTCGTGGTCCTTGGCCGCGGCGATGGAGAACCGGAGCCGGGCCGCCATGCCGGAGGAGTAGGTGCGCATGGGCAGGGTGATGAAGTCGCCCTTCTCGTTGATGCCGGAGAAGTCGACGATGTCCTGGTAGCGCTCCTTGATCTCCTCGCGGGACATGCCCATGGCCAGCCCGCCCAATATGACGTTGCGTTCGCCGGTGAGGTCGTTCATCAGGGCCGCGTTGACACCGAGCAGCGAGGGCTGGCCGTCGGTGTAGACCTTGCCCCGCTCGGCGGGCAGCAGGCCCGCGATGGCGCGCAGCAGGGTGGACTTGCCGGAGCCGTTGGAGCCGATCAGGCCGATGGCCTCGCCCCGGTAGGCGACGAAGGAGACCCCGCGCACGGCGTGCACCGTGCGCACCCCGCGCGCGGTGTCGTCGGAGCCGCGCCTGAGGATGCGGCTGAGGGCGGCGGTGGCGCTGCCCTTGCCGGTCTTGGCGCCGTTGACGCGGTAGACGATGTGCAGATCGTCCGCGATGACGGTGGGGATCTTCGCGTCCTGCTTCTGCTCAGCCACGGCCGTACCTCTCCTCCGCCTTCCAGAAGTACACGAAGCCGCCGAGGGCGAACAGCACGGCCCAGCCGCCCGCTACCGCCCAGACGTGGTCGGGCAGGTACTGCGAGCCGTAGTCGTCGATGAGCGCGAAGCGCATCAGGTCCATGTAGATCGCGGCCGGGTTCCACTGCAGGACGTTGGCGATCCAGGCCGGCTTGTCCTCGAGGAAGATCGGGATGGAGAACATCACGCCGGACGCGTACATCCACGTCCGCATCACGAACGGCATCAGCTGCGCGAGGTCGGGGGTCTTGGCGCCCGCCCGGGCCATGATCAGCGCGAGGCCGGTGTTGAAGCAGAACTGCAGGACGAGCACCGGCACGATCAGCGCCCAGGACAGGTCCGGGTAGTGGCCGAACCCGATCGCCACGGCGAACAGCACGATCATCGAGAACAGCAGCTGCTGCAGCTGCTGCAGCGCGAACGAGATCGGCAGCGAGGCGCGCGGGAAGTGCAGGGCGCGGACCAGGCCGAGGTTGCCGGAGATCGCGCGCACGCCCGCCATCACCGAGCTCTGCGTGAAGGTGAACACGAACACGCCCGTGACCAGGAACGGGATGTACACCTCGCGGGACATGCCCCGGTCGGCCTCCAGCAGCAGGCCGAAGATGAAGAAGTACACGGCCGCGTTGAGCAGCGGCGTGGCCACCTGCCACAGCTGGCCGAGCTTGGCCTGGCTGTACTGCGCGGTCAGCTTCGCCTGGGAGAAGGCGAGGATGAAGTGCCGCCGTCCCCAGAGCTGACGGACGTACTCGATGAGGGACGGCCGGGCGCCGCTCACGCTCAGCCCGTACTTGGCGGCGAGCTCCCTCGCCGTGAGGCCCTCGTCGGGCGCCGCGGGCGCGCTCACCGCGACCGTGGCGTCGTGCGTTGTCTCACTCACTAGTGGAAACTTTCGTCTTCGAGATGCGCGGCCTGTGCGGGCCTGGCATGAGCCGGGGGCCGGGGTACGGCCCCTCCCGGATGCTCCCGGACGCTCGCGGACACGAGCTTGTCAGATGACGGGCGGCCGGCCCAGTCGGGTCAGCCGCCACACCGTACGCCACTTCATGGGCCGGCGGGGCCCGCAGGGGGTGGCCCAGCCCTCGCGGAATCCGCCGAACCAGGCCCGCAGCGCACGGCGGGAGGGGCGGCGCAGGAGGGTGAGCAGCAGCCACACGCCGAGGTAGACCGGGACGAGGAGGGCGGGGAGGTTGCGGCGGGCCAGCCAGACCCGGTTGCGGGCGACCATCCGGTGGTAGACCGCGTGCCGCGAGGGGGCGGTCGTCGGGTGGTAGAGCACCATGTCGGACCGGTAGTCGATCATCCAGCCGGCGTCGAGGGCCCGCCAGGCGAGGTCGGTCTCCTCGTGGGCGTAGAAGAACGCGTCGGGCAGGCCGCCGACGTCGGCGAAGACGCGGGTGCGGACGGCGTTGGCGCCGCCCAGGAAAGTGGTGACCCGGGAGGAGCGCATCGGGTCGGCGGCGCGCAGCCGGGGGACGTGGCGGCGCTGGGTGACACCGGTGTCCGGGTCGGCTATGCGGAAGCTGATGATGCCGAGCTTGGGGTCGGCCTCGAACGCCTTGCGGCACAGTTCGGCGGTGTCGTGGCTCGCGAGGAGCCCGTCGTCGTCGAGGAAGAGCAGGATGTCGACGTCCCGGCCGGCCGGGCCGAAGGCCTCGATGCCGACGTTGCGGCCGCCGGGGATGCCGAGGTTCTCGGGCAGCTCGATCGTGCGCACGCCCTCGGGGACGTCCGGTACGGGCGAGCCGTTGCCGACCACGACCACCTCGACCGGGTCGCCGTCCTGCTTGGCGACCGAGTCGAGCAGGGCGCGCAGCTCGTCGGGGCGGTTGCCCATGGTGATGATGACGGCGCCGACCTTCATGCCGCTCACTTCAGCCTGCTCGAAGCGAGGATGGAGACGAGGTGCAGCAGCGTCTGCACCAGGGCGATGCCGGCCAGCACCGCCACGCCGAGCCGGGAGAAGAACAGGTCGCCGCGGGTGTGGTCGACGATCGCCAGGACAAGGATCAGCAGGGACGCCTCGATGCCGAGGATGAGGCGGTGGAACTTCAGGAAGGCGGCGGCCTTGCGGGCCAGCGCCATGCCGGAGGAGCGCATCTCGGCGGCGGCCTCCTTGACCGGCGGCTTGCCGGCCTGGTGCCGGGCGACGCCCACGAGGTCGGTCTCGGCCTTGATGAGGATGGCGCCGAGGGCGGCCAGGGTGCCGAGGAAGGCCCACAGCCAGTCGATGCGGCCGCTGCCCCACAGATCGGCGGCGCGCAGGCCGAAGCCGGTGAGCACGGCGGCGTCGGTGAGGTAGGCGCCGACGCGGTCCAGGTAGACGCCGTTGAGCGAGTACTGCTTCTTCCAGCGGGCGATCTCGCCGTCGACGCAGTCCAGCAGCAGGTACATCTGGACGCACACGACGCCGAGCACGGCGCCCGGGATCCCCGGCACGAGCAGTGCCGGGGCCGCGAGCACACCGAAGACGGTCATCAGGTACGTGAGCTGGTTGGGCGTGACCCTGGTGTTGACCAGGTAGCGGTCGACCCGCAGGGACACCTCGCGCATGTAGAGGCGTCCCATCCAGTGCTCACCGCTGCGCCGGTCCTTCACCCCTGCGGGGTGAACGACGGGGCGTAGTTCAGCTACCGATGGCCTTGACATAGTCGGTGTAGGTGTCCTTGATCTGTTCGGTGTTCAGGTCGAGGTGTTCGAGGATGGTGTAGCGGCCGGGGCGGGTCTCGGGGGCGAACTCGACGACCCTGACGAACTCGTCCGTGGTGAAGCCGATCTCGTCCGGCAGCACGGGCAGACCGTGGCGGCGCAGCACCTCGGCCATGTACGCCGACTGCTCGTGCGCCCCGCGCAGCCACATCGCGAAGGCCGCGCCGAGACCGCACTGCTCGCCGTGGGCGGCGGCCCGCTTCGGGTAGAGCAGGTCGAAGGCGTGGTTGATCTCGTGGCACGCCCCGGAGGACGGCCGCGAGTCACCCGACACCGACATGGCGATGCCGCTGAGGACGAGCGCCTCGGCGAGCACCTGGAGGAAGTCGTTGTCCCCGATGCCGCCCGGGTGCCGCAGCACGGCCTCGCCGGCCTGGCGGGCCATGGCCGCGGCGAGTCCGTCGATCCGTTCGCCCTTGACGCGGCCCGCCAGCTCCCAGTCGGCGATCGCCGAGATGTTGGAGACGGCGTCGCCGATGCCGGCCCGGACGAAGCGGACCGGGGCCTCGCGGATGACGTCGAGGTCGATGACGACCGCGATCGGGTTCGGCACGCCGTAGGAGCCGCGGCCCGCGTCGTTGTCGAGGGTGGCGACCGGCGAGCACAGGCCGTCGTGCGCGAGGTTGGTCGGCACGGCGACCAGGGGCAGCCCGACGCGTGCCGCGGCGAACTTCGCGCAGTCGATGATCTTGCCGCCGCCGAGGCCGACGACCGCGTCGTAGTGGCCGGCCTTTATGTCACTGGCCAGCCGGACCGCGTCGTCGAGGGTGCCGCCGCCGACCTCGTACCAGGTGGCGCCGGGCATGCCGGGCGAGATGCGCTCGCGCAGCTTCGCGCCCGAGCCGCCACTGACGGCGACGGCGAGACGGCCGGAGTGCGAGATGCGCTCGTCGGCGAGGACGCACGCCAGGTCGTCGAGGGCACCGGGGCGGATGTCCACGACGAGCGGCGAGGGGATCAGCCGCGTCAGTACTGGCATGCGATCTCCCGTCCACGGGCGAGATCGTCGTGGTTGTCGATCTCGACCCAGCTGACGTCGCCGATGGGTGCCACGTCGATGCGGAAGCCGCGGTTGACCAGCTCCTGGTAGCCGTGCTCGTAGAACTGCTGCGGGTCGGTCTCCCAGACGGCCTTGAGCGCGTCGGCGAGCTCCGGGGCCGCGTCGCCCTCGATGAGGGTGACGCCGATGTACTCGCCGGTGGCCTCGGCGGGGTCCATCAGCTTGGTGATCTTCGTCATGCCCTTGGCCGGGTCGACGACGACCTTCATCTCCTCGTCGGCGAGCTGCTTGACCGTGTCGAGCGCGAGGATGATCTTCCTGCCCTCGCCGCGGGCGGCGAGCAGCGTCTTCTCGACGGAGACCGGGTGGACGGTGTCGCCGTTGGCGAGGATCACGCCGTCCTTGAGGGCGTCACGCCCGCACCACAGGGAGTAGGCGTTGTTCCACTCCTCGGCCTTGTCGTTGTCGATGAGGGTGAGCTTGAGGCCGTACTTCCGCTCCAGCGCCTCCCGGCGCGCGTAGACGGCCTCCTTGCGGTAGCCGACGATGATCGCCGCTTCCGTGAGGCCGACCTCGGCGAAGTTGGCGAGGGTCAGGTCGAGAACCGTTGGTTCGCCCTCTATGCCCGCGGGCCCCACCGGCACCAGCGCCTTGGGAAGGCTGTCGGTGTAGGGGCGCAGACGCCGTCCGGCGCCGGCCGCCAGCACGAGGCCGATCATGCGGGTTCTCCTTCATCGTGTACGGCGGGTGCGCCGCCCTTGTGGGCGGCGACCCAGAAGCGGATGCTCTCGACGAGCACCACCAGGGCCACGGCCACGGCGAGGACCATGAGCGCGACCGTGAACTGCGGGGCGGCGAGCAGCGCGGCGAGGACGGTGACGAGCAGCGTCCGTCCCTCGTGCCCCCCGATGGAACGCACCAGCCAGGCGGGGGGCGCTCCGGCGTCGCCGCGGATGCGGTACACCGTGTCGTAGTGATGGTAGGCGACCGCGGCCACCAGCCCGAAAGCCGCAGGAAGGGCTCCGTTCACGTCCGCCCGGGCCGCCAGCACCAGGACGGTGCCGTACTCGGCGGCGCGCAGGAACGGGGGCACGAGCCAGTCGAGGGCGCCCTTGAGGGGGCGGGCGACGGCGAGGCCCGAGGCCAGGGCGTAGGCGAGTGCGGCGACGACCGGCCAGGGCCCGCCGAAGCCGGTCACCGCGGACGTGAGGACGACGGCGAGGCCGCCGAGGAGGGCGACGGCGGGTGCGGTGAAGCCCGGCAGCGAGCGCGCGGGCCTGCGCAGCGCCTCGGCGATGCCCTGGGCGAGCGGGCCGCTGTCCGCGAGGTCGGCCAGGGCGCGTGCCGCCCGGTCGGTGCGCTGCGCCCGGCGGGTGAGGGAGCGCAGTACCCGGCCCGCCGTCGTGTACGTCGCCGCGAACGCGCAGCCGGCGAGCAGGGCGTAGAAGGTGACGCGGGGGGTGGTGAGGGCCGTGAGCACCGCGATCATCGCCCAGCGTTCGCCGATGGGCAGGACGATCATGCGGCGCACCCAGACCGTCCAGCCGACGCTGTCGAGCTTGTCGGACAGGGCGGCGGTGGGGCTGGTGTTGGCGGTGGCGTCGTGGTTGGCCTCGTTGAAGGAGAAGTCCACGACGTGCCGGCAGGTCTGCAGGACCATGGCGCCGAGGGCCAGGGCCCAGACGTCGTCGCCGCCGCGCGCGGCACCGAGGGCGAGGCCGGCGTAGTAGGCGTACTCCTTGGCCCGGTCGAAGGTGGCGTCCAGCCAGGCGCCGAGCGTGGAGTACTGCAGGGAGTAGCGGGCGAGCTGGCCGTCGGTGCAGTCGAGCACGAAGGAGGCGATCAGCAGGACACCGGCCGCGACGAAGCCGCCGCGGGTGCCGGTGGCCGCGCAGGCCGCCGCTATGAGGGCGGTCAGCAGCGAGGCGGTGGTGACCTGGTTCGGGGTCAGGCCCCGGCGGGCGCACCAGCGGGCGAGGTAACGGGAGTACGGGCTGACGCAGAAGGTGGTGAAGAAGCCGTCGCGGGCCTTCACGGCCGACTTCAGGCGTACGGCCTCGTCGTCGACGTCCGCGACCGCCTGCCGGGCCTCGTTGCGGGCCTGCGGGTCGACGGGGACGGCGGCGACCAGGGTGCCCAGCTCGGGGCGGTGCACGGCGGTTCCGTCGGCGTCCAGGGCGGTGAGGACGCGGTCGGCGAGGCTGTCGACCAGGGTGGTGCCGCCGCCTGAGGAGTTCTCGCGGGCCATGGCCCGGGTGAGGGCCTGGCGGCCGGCCGGGCGGGCGGTCACGGCGCCGGGGATCGCGGCGAGCGGGAAGCGGGGGTCGGTGAGGCCGAGGCGCAGTGCGTGCACGTGCCCCACGAAGCGGGCGTCGACCAGGGCGACCCGCTCGTCGCCCGGCACCTCGGCGAGCAGTGTCTCGGCCTCGGCGGCGTCGGCCGCGACCCGGACGTCGAACCCGAGGGACCGCAGGTCGCCCTCGATCGACGATCCGGGGACCGGCTGACCGGTGAGGATGGCGGTCGGCAACCGAATTCACTCCCTGGTACCGACGCGTCCGCGCCGGTGGTGTGCACGATGGGGGCGCCCGTGCCGGTGACTGCCGGGCGGCTGTCGGCAGAGGCTATCGGATGCCGGGAAGGGCGTGTTCACCACCCGTTCGGCGGATGGATCGACGCAGTTCGCCCGAGCCCTTGCCGCGATCATCATCGTGGATCCGGGGGCCGCCCCACAAACCGCGCTTCCCGTACCGGACATCGGGGACATTGCGCCGGGCGCGGTGACGGCGGCATAGGGTGGGCGACCATGACTTGGCTGATCACCGGCGGGGCCGGCTACATCGGGGCCCATGTGGCCAGGGCCATGACGGAGGCCGGGGAGCGCGTCCTCGCCCTGGACGACCTCTCGGCCGGGGTGCCCGCGCGGCTGCCGTCCGGCGTTCCGCTGGTGCGGGGCTCCTCGCTCGACGGGGCGCTGCTGAAGCAAGTGTTCGCGGAGCACGGCGTGACGGGGGTGGTGCACCTCGCGGCGCGCAAGCAGGTCGCCGAGTCCGTGGCGCAGCCGACGCGGTACTACCGGGAGAACGTGGGCGGCCTCGCGACCCTGCTGGACGCGGTGGCCCAGGCGGGCATCCGGCGCTTCGTGTTCTCGTCGTCGGCGGCGGTGTACGGCGACCCGGGTGTGGACCTCATCACGGAGGACACGCCCTGCGCGCCGGTGAACCCGTACGGCGAGACCAAGCTGGCCGGGGAGTGGCTGGTGCGGGCGGCGGGCCGGGCGCACGGGATCTCCACCGTGTGCCTGCGCTATTTCAACGTGGCGGGGGCGGCCGCGCCCGAGCTGGCGGACACGGGGGTGTTCAACATCGTGCCGATGGTGTTCGACCGGCTGACCCGCGACGAGGCGCCCCGGATCTTCGGCGACGACTACCCGACCCCGGACGGCACCTGTGTGCGCGACTACATCCACGTCGCCGACCTGGCCGAGGCGCACCTCGCGGCGGCCCGGCGGCTCGCCGGGGACGGCGTCCCGGGCGATCTGACGGTCAACATCGGCCGCGGGGAGGGCGTCTCGGTGCGCGAGCTGATCACGGTCATCGGTGAGGTCACGGGCGACCGGCGGCCCCCGGTCGTCGAGGGCCGGCGCCCCGGGGACGCGCCGCGGGCGGTCGCGTCCGCGGCGCGGGCGGCCGCGGAACTCGACTGGACCGCCCGGCGCGGGGTGCGCGAGATGGCCGAGTCGGCCTGGCGCGGCTGGCTGCTGCACCACGGCTCCCGACCCGCCGAGAGTCGCTGAGGGCGCCCTGACCTGCGTATCGTTTTCGCAGGTCAGGGCACATGACAACGGTGTTCAGTGCCGCGTTGCGCATACCCCCTCCCCGTAGTTCACTGGGGTCCCCGAGCAGGATGAGGCGGACGCGGAAGGGTGGCTTTTCATGGGGGCTGGGCACGATCACGGGCACGCGCACGGCGGGCCGGGCGGCGCCACGGCGACCTCGGCGTACCGCGGCCGGCTGCGGGTCGCGCTGGCGATCACGCTCGGCATCGTGGCGGTCCAGATCGTCGGTGGCGTCCTCGCCGACTCGCTGGCGCTGGTCGCGGACTCGGCGCACATGGCGACGGACGCGCTGGGCCTGGCCATGGCGCTGGCCGCGATCCACTTCGCGAACCGCCCGCCGAGCGACCGGGCCACCTTCGGCTACGCGCGGGCCGAGATCCTCGCCGCCCTGGCCAACTGCCTGCTGCTGCTGGGGGCCGGCGGGTACGTCGTGTACGAGTCGGTGCAGCGCTTCCTCACCCCGGCGCAGACCGAGGGCCGGCTGGCGCTGCTGTTCGGTGCGATCGGCCTGGTCGCGAACCTGGTGTCGCTGGCGCTGCTGATGCGGGGCCAGAAGGAGAGCCTGAACGTGCGCGGCGCGTTCCTCGAGGTCGCGGCGGACGCGCTGGGGTCGGTCACGGTGATCGTCTCCGCTGTGGTGATCATGCTCACGGGCTGGCAGGCGGCCGACCCGATCGCCTCGCTCGTGATCGCGCTGATGATCGTGCCCCGGACCCTGAAGCTGCTGCGCGAGACCCTCGACGTGCTGCTGGAGGCGGCCCCCAAGGGCGTCGACATGGCGCAGGTGCGGGCGCACATCCTCGCCACGGACGGGGTGGAGGACGTCCACGACCTGCACGCCTGGACCATCACCTCGGGCATGCCGGTGCTGTCGGCCCACGTGGTCGTCAGCTCGGAGGCGCTGAGTGCGACAGGCCACGAGAAGATGCTGCACGAGCTGCAGAACTGCCTCGGTGACCACTTCGACGTGGAGCACTGCACCTTCCAGCTGGAGCCGGGCGGGCACGCGGAGCACGAGGCGCATCTCTGTCACTGAGGCAGGGGAGGCCCGTGGGGCGCGTGACGTCTGGTGTGCGCCGGGGTGCACGACCGTCCGGCGCGCGCCCGCGCCGGAGGCTCTCACCGCCTCGGCGGAGACGATTTTCGGCCCATCGGCCCGGGCACGATCCCCTGCGGGGTCCCTCCTTCCGGCGTCCCGGCGACGCCACCCGCCGTGCGGGACATGCGGGGACAGCGAAGTGCCGGGAGTGCCGGATTCGTACGGCAGACTTGGGGCGCGAAGACCGATGTGAAGGATGGGTATGCCGATCACACCTGCCACCGCGACGCACAGCCCGTCGAACGGCACCGCAGACGCGATTTTGCTGGAACTGGTCGACGAGGACGGCGTGACGGTCGGCACCGCGGAGAAGCTCGCCGCACACCAGCCGCCCGGGCAGTTGCACCGCGCGTTCTCCGTGTTCCTCTTCGACGAGTACGGCCGGCTGCTGCTCCAGCGGCGCGCGCTGGGCAAGTACCACTCCCCCGGGGTGTGGTCCAACACCTGCTGCGGCCACCCCTACCCGGGTGAGGCGCCCTTCGCGGCGGCGGCGCGGCGCACCTTCGAGGAGCTCGGCGCCTCCCCCTCCCTGCTGGCCGAGGCGGGCACGGTCCGCTACAACCACCCGGACCCGGAGTCGGGACTGGTGGAGCAGGAGTACAACCACCTCTTCGTCGGCATGGTGCAGGCCGTGCTGCGGCCCGATCCGGCGGAGGTGGCGTCGACGGCGTTCGTGACGCCGCCGGAGCTCGCGGAGCGGCACGCCAAGGACACCTTCTCGGCCTGGTTCATGACCGTCCTGGACGCCGCCCGGCCGGCGATCAGGGAGCTGACGGGCACCTCGGCCGGCTGGTGAGGACCCGCCGGCAGGCCTAGGAGAAGCGGGCGGGCCGGAGCGGCAGGGCGGCCCAGATCACCTTGCCGCCGCTCGCGGTGTGCTCGACCTCGCACAGACCGCCCGCCTCGCGGGTGATCTCGCGGACGAGGAGCAGGCCGCGGCCCCCGGTCCGGCCGTGGTCGGTCTCCAGGGCCGTCGGCCGGTAGGGGTGGTTGTCCTCCACGGACACCCGGAGCCACTCGGCGCCGACGGCCAGTTCGACCGCGATCGTCGGCGACAGCACGGCGGCGTGTTTCACGGCGTTCGTCACCAGTTCCGAGACGATCAGCAGCAGCCCCTGGGCCAGGTCGTCCGCGACCGGCACCCCCTGACGGCGCAGCAGGTCCCGTACGGCGTGCCGCGCCTGCGGGACCGAGGCGTCGACGGCCGGTGCGGTGAACCGCCAGATCCCCTCGTACGGCAGCGGATCAGCCGGCGCGGCACCCAGGGGCGCGGCGCCCCTGGGTGCCGCGCCGCCCTCTGGGCGTGGGCCGAACCCGCGCCCTTCGTCGTCCATCGTCCGGTCGCCACCCTCGCGCTCGATTGTCGCCACGTGTCGAGTGTTGGCAACGATGCGCTCCGGACCCCGGGGCTGAACAGAAGTCAGCAAGTATCGAGCACTTCTGACCGTTGGCGTATGACACGGTCAGTTGTGGGACTGGTCCTGTCCCCGTTGTGCCGTCTCGGCGAACTATTCGGGTTGTACGGGTTTGGCCTCCGGATAGCATCCGGCGCATGGATCCGCAGCTGCAGCACAGCGTGGCCGAGTCGGTCGCGACGGTCGTCATCAGCCACCCGGAGAAGCGCAACGCCATGACGGCCGCGATGTGGCGCGCCCTGCCGCCGCTGCTCGGGAAGCTCGCGGGCGACCCGGCCGTGCGGGTGCTGGTGCTCACCGGGGAGGGCGGGACGTTCTGCGCCGGGGCCGACATCTCCACGCTGCGGGGCTCGCCCCAGGAGGCGCAGGAGCTGGCCGTGCGGGCCGAGGAGGCGCTCGCGGCGTTCCCCAAGCCGGCGCTCGCGGCGATCCGGGGGCACTGCGTGGGCGGCGGTGCGCAACTGGCGGCGGCCTGCGACCTGCGGTTCGCCGAGGAGGGCGCGCTGTTCGGGGTGACGCCCGCGAAGCTCGGCATCGTGTACCCCTCGTCCGCCACCCGGCGGCTGGTGTCCCTGGTGGGGCCGGCCACCGCCAAGTACCTGTTGTTCTCGGCGGAGTTGATCGACGCGGAGCGGGCGCTGCGCACCGGCCTCGTCGACGAGGTGCTGCCCGCGGGCGAACTCGGCAAGCGGGTGGCCGAGTTCGCCCGGGTCCTGGCGTCCCGCTCCCAGCTGACGCAGGCGGCGGCCAAGGAGTTCGCGGACGGCCGCACGGACCGGGACGCGCACTGGGCCGGGCAGGCACGCGCGAGCGGTGACACCGCGGAGGGGGTCGCCGCGTTCCTCGAGCGCAGGCAGCCCCGGTTCGGCTGGAGCGCGCCTACGTCAGGATGAGCCCGGCGTGGGTCCGCACCAGGTCGACCAGGTGGGCGGGGGCCTTCTCCGGTGATCCGGCGTCGTAGGGCGGCCGGGGGTCGTACTCGGTGGCCAGCTGGACGATGCGCGCGTGGTCGTCGCCGGCGATCCGGCCGAGCAGGGTCAGCCCCATGTCGATGCCGGCGGAGACGCCGGCGGCGGTGACGTACTTGCCGTCGGTGACGACCCGCTCCCCCGTCGGCTCCGCGCCGTGGCGGGCGAGTTCCTCCAGGGCCAGCCAGTGGGAGGTGGCGCGGCGGCCGCGCAGGAGCCCGGCCGCCGCGAGCAGCAGGGAGCCGGTGCACACGGACGTCGTCCAGGTGCTGGTGGCGTCGGCGGCGCGCAGCCAGGTGAGCAGGGGGCCGTCGGCCGCCTGCGGCAGCGGGCCGGGGCCGCCGGGGACGACGATGATGTCGGGGTTCGGCACGTCGGCCAGGGCCCGGTCGGCGGTGAGGGCGAGGCTGCCCGAGTCGTTGCGCACGGGACCGGGCTCCTCGGCGACGAAGACGGTCTGCGCGCCCGGGAGCCGCCCGAGGGTCTCGTAGGGGCCGACGGCGTCGAGTGCGGTGAAGCGGTCGTAGAGGACGATGGCGATCTGCATGGGATCCCTTCCGGTCGGGTGCGGTGGTCAGGGGGCCGGCGCGGGGCGGAAGCGGCGGCGGTACTCCGCCGGGGGCGTGCCCAGGGCCTTGACGAAGGCGCGGCGCATGGCCTCGGGTGTGCCGTAGCCGCTGGTGCGGGAGATCTCCTCGACGCCGTCGGCCGTGTCCTCCAGGAGGCGGCGGGCGTGTTCGAGGCGGACGCGGTCCACGTAGCGGCCGGGTGTCACGCCGGTCTCCGCGCGGAAGGCGCGGGCGAAGTGGCGGGGCGAGAGGCGGGCCCGGGCGGCGAGGGACTCGACGGAGAGGTCGGCGTCCGGGCACTCGGCGATGTGGCGCTGGACCTCGCGCAGGGGCTCGCGCCGGGCGGTCTGGGCCGCGAGCTGGGCGCTGAACTGGGCCTGGTTGCCGGGCCGGCGCAGGAACACCACGAGGTGCCGGGCGATGGTGAGGGCCACGTCCCGGCCCAGGTCCTCCTCGACCAGCGCGAGGGCGAGGTCGATGCCGGCGGTGACACCGGCCGAGGTGGCGATGTGCCCGTCGCGGACGTAGACCGGGTCGGGGTCGACGTCGACGGCCGGATGGTCGCGGGCGAGCCGGGCGCAGTAGGCCCAGTGGGTCGTGGCGCGCCGGCCGTCCAGCAGCCCGGCCGCGGCGAGCACGCTCGCGCCGGTGCACACGGAGACCAGCCGCCCGGCGCGCGGCCCGTGCTCGCGCACCCAGCCGACCAGTCGCGCATCGGGCCGCAGACCGCCGGTGCCGCCGGGGACGAGG
Source organism: Streptomyces sp. (assembly GCF_031181705.1). GTDB lineage: Bacteria > Actinomycetota > Actinomycetes > Streptomycetales > Streptomycetaceae > Streptomyces. The sequence goes on along the minus strand of NZ_JAPSKN010000001.1, from coordinate 8,538 downwards.
AGGATGTCCGGGTCCGGCGCGGCGTCCAGGGACGCGTCGGGTACGAGCGTCAGGCCGCTGGTGGTCCGTACGGGCGCGCCGTCCAGGGAGGCCGTGCGGATCCGGTACGTCCCCGGGGCGAGCAGTTCCGCGCCCGCGAAGACCTCCACGGGGCCGGACACGTCGAGACTCTGCACGCCGTCGTAGAGGACGGCGAGAACCGTGCGCTGGGCCATGCCGTCGATGGTGCGCGGGCACGGCGCACGGCCGCAATGACGAGTACCCCACCTTTCCTGCCCTGCCGCGCACGCCCGTGGAGGTCATACCAAGCGGTTGGTAACCTGCGCGGCATGACGACTGCCGCCCTGGAGCCGCGTGCCGGCCGACGCTGCCACAACGTGCTCAACTCCCTGCACGCGACGCACTACTTCTCGCCGGACCTCGGCCGGGAACTGGGTGCCGTCGGGATCACCGACCCCCGGGCCGTGAACTTCGCCGTGCGGTCCGCCGCCTTCGGTCCGGTCGGCGCCGGGCCGGTGGCCGCGGCCTTCTACAACTACAGGTACGAGCTGGTGGCCCGGCACGTGCCCGCGGTGTGGAAGACCGCCACGCCCGGGCAGGTGCTGGCCGCACGCGTGCGTGCCGTGGACGCGACCCTGCGCAGGCTGCTCGGGGAGGAGGCGCCGGCGTCGGCGGGAATGGCGGAGGCCGCCCGGCTCGCCCTGCGGGCCGCCGAGGCCTGTGCGCGCGAGGCACGGCCGCTGTACGCCGCCCACGCCGACCTGCCCGTCCCCGAGGAACCGCACCTGAGGTACTGGCACGCGGCGACCCTGCTGCGCGAGCACCGGGGCGACGGGCACCTGGCCGCCCTGATGTCCGCGGGCCTGGACGGACTCGAAGCCCTGGTGACCCATACCGCCACGGGCAAGGGCATGACGCCGAAGTGGGTGTTCGCCACCCGGGGCTGGAGCCGGGAGGACTGGGACGCGGCGTCGGACCGGCTGCGCGAGCGCGGGCTGCTGGACGGGAGCGGCGAGCTCACCGAGCGGGGCGCGGCCTTGCGCGGCGAGATCGAGCAGGAGACGGACCGCCTCGACCGGGCCCCGTACGAGCACCTGGGCCCCGAGGGCGTGGCCCGGCTGACCGAGCTGGGCGGAGCGTTCGCGCGGGCCGCGGTCATGGCGGGGGCGTTCCCGGCGGACCTGATCGGCAAGGGCTGACGGCTTCTTGGGCGGGGCGTTCGTCGGGGCCGCTCCGCCCACGCCCCGGACCCTTCCGGGCACGCGTGTCCGGCCGTGACGCATGGTGAGGCGTCTGCGCGGTACCCGCTCCGCACCGGCCGTCGCGGCCGGGAGTGGAGAAAGGGGAATTTCGTGTTCCGTGCTATCGCAGACGTGCTGCGCCAGATCGGCGGGGCCGTCGCCACCGTCGTGACGCTGCCCTTCCGGGCTCTGGCCCGGCTCTTCGGCGGGGCCTCGTCCTCCACCCGCAGCCGCAGGGCCTGACCGCTGCCGACGGGCCGCCGCGTGCCGCCCTGATCCCCGGGTGTCGGTGTCACCTGCCACAATTGCCGCGCAACCTCAGCGGAGAAGGCGGTACGGGATCGTGACGACACCCGGGTCCAACGGGTCCACCAGCGCAGCGTCCATCGAAGGCAGGATCGCCGAGGAGCTCGGCGTACGGGAGCGGCAGGTCAGGGCCGCCGTGGAACTGCTCGACGGCGGTTCCACGGTGCCCTTCATCGCTCGCTACCGCAAGGAAGCGACCGAGATGCTCGACGACGCGCAACTGCGCACGATCGAGGAGCGGCTGCGCTATCTGCGGGAGCTGGAGGAGCGGCGGGCCGCGATCCTGGACTCGGTGCGCGAGCAGGGCAAGCTCACCGGGGAGCTGGAGGCCCGGATCCGGGGCGCGCAGACCAAGGCGCGCCTGGAGGACATCTATCTCCCGTTCAAGCCCAAGCGGCGCACCAAGGCGCAGATCGCGCGCGAGGCGGGCCTGGAGCCGCTGGCGGAGGGGCTGCTCGGCGATCCGACCGTCGAACCCCTCGCCGCGGCCACGGCGTTCGTCGACGCGGACAAGGGCGTGGCCGATCCGCAGGCCGCCCTCGACGGCGCCCGGGCGATCCTCACCGAGCGGTTCGCCGAGGACGCCGACCTCATCGGCGAGTTGCGCGAGCGCATGTGGGTGCGCGGGCGGCTGGTCGCCAAGGTGCGCGAGGGCAAGGAGGAGGCGGGCGCGAAGTTCGCCGACTACTTCGACTTCGCCGAGCCGTTCACAAAGCTGCCCTCGCACCGCGTGCTGGCGATGCTGCGCGGCGAGAAGGAGGAGGTCCTCGACCTCGTCCTGGAGCCCGAGGAGCCGACGGACGGCCCGTCGTCGTACGAGGGGATCGTCGCGCACCGGTTCGGGATCGCCGACCGGGGCCGCCCCGCCGACAAGTGGCTGACGGACACGGTCCGCTGGGCCTGGCGCACCCGCATCCTCGTCCACCTCGGCATCGACCTCAGGCTGCGGCTGCGCACGGCAGCCGAGGACGAGGCGGTGCGGGTCTTCGCGGCGAACCTGCGCGACCTGCTGCTCGCCGCCCCGGCCGGCACGCGCGCGACGCTCGGCCTGGACCCCGGCTTCCGTACCGGTGTGAAGGTCGCCGTGGTCGACGCCACCGGCAAGGTCGTCGCCACGGACGTCATCCACCCGCACGTCCCGGCCAACCGCTGGGACGAGGCCATCGCCAAGCTGGCCCGGCTGGCGAAGGAGCACGCGGTCGAGCTGATCGCCATCGGCAACGGCACGGCCTCGCGCGAGACCGACAAGCTCGCCGGGGAACTGATCGCCAGGCACCCGGAGCTGAACCTCACGAAGGTGATGGTCTCCGAGGCCGGCGCGTCGGTGTACTCGGCGTCCGCGTTCGCCTCGCAGGAGCTGCCCGACATGGACGTCTCGCTGCGCGGCGCCGTGTCGATCGCCCGCCGGCTGCAGGACCCGCTGGCGGAGCTGGTGAAGATCGACCCCAAGTCGATCGGCGTCGGCCAGTACCAGCACGACCTGTCCGAGGTGAAGCTGTCGCGCTCGCTGGACGCGGTGGTGGAGGACTGTGTGAACGGCGTGGGCGTGGACGTCAACACGGCCTCGGCGCCGCTGCTCGCCCGGGTCTCCGGCATCACCTCCGGGCTCGCCGAGAACATCGTGGCGCACCGCGACCAGAACGGGCCGTTCACGTCCCGCAGCCAGCTGAAGAAGGTGGCGCGGCTCGGCCCGAAGGCCTTCGAGCAGTGCGCGGGCTTCCTGCGCATCCGCGGCGGCGACGACCCGCTGGACGCGTCGAGCGTGCACCCGGAGGCCTACCCGGTGGTCCGGCGCATGGTGAAGACGGCCGGGCAGGAGGTCGCCGCGCTCATCGGCAACACCTCCGTGCTGCGCTCGTTGAAGCCCGAGGACTTCGTCGACGAGTCGTTCGGTCTGCCGACGGTGACCGACATCCTCAGGGAACTGGAGAAGCCGGGCCGCGACCCGCGTCCGGCGTTCCGGACGGCCGCCTTCAAGGAGGGCGTGGAGAAGATCTCCGACCTGTCGTCCGGAATGGTCCTGGAGGGCGTGGTGACCAACGTGGCCGCCTTCGGGGCGTTCGTCGACATCGGTGTCCACCAGGACGGGCTGGTCCACGTGTCCGCGATGTCGAGGACGTTCGTCAAGGACCCGCGTGACGTGGTCAAGCCCGGCGACATCGTCAAGGTGAAGGTCCTGGACGTCGACATCCCGCGCAAGCGGATCTCGCTGACGCTGCGCCTGGACGACGAGGCGGCCCCGCAGGGCGGCCAGGGCGGCGGCTCCGGCGAGCGCGAGGGCCGTCGGCGGGGCGGGCGACCGCCCCAGCAGCGCCAGGGCGGTGGCGGCGGTCGCGGGGGCCAGGGCGGGGGCCGCGGGGGCCAGGGCGGGGGGTCGCGTCAGGCGCCCGCGCCGGCGAACAGCGCGATGGCCGATGCGCTGCGCCGGGCCGGTCTGGCCGATCCGAAGAACGGCCGCCGCTGACGGCTCGGCCGGGGTGGTCGTGGCGTGGGGAGCCGCGGGTCCGTCGTGGCTGGTCGCGCCCACGCGGCGGCAGCCGCACATCGACCGCAGCCCGCGCCCCTGGCGGGGCGGATCTAGACTGTCGGTATGTCTGCTGCACGCGTCCTCACCTGGGAGGTGTCCGCGAGCCGGGGGCTCGAGACCGCCTGGGTCCAGGTGCGGGACGGCGTCCTGCGGGCGCGCGGGCGGGCCGTCGGGACCGAGCCCGAGCCCTACTGGGTCACGTACGACCTGGACACCGCCGAGGGGTTCGTCACCCGGCGGCTGCGGGTGACGGTCGACTCCGCCGGCGGCAGCCGCACGCTCGATCTGCGGCACGACGGCGGGGGCGGATGGTCCGCGGACGGCGAGCGGTTGCCGGACGTCGACGGGGCCCTCGACTGCGACCTCGGGCTGTGTCCGCTGACCAACAGCATGCCGGTGCTGCGGCACGGGCTCCATCGCGGGCCGGGCGAACCGGAGTTGCTGATGGCCTGGGTGTCCGTGCCGGACCTGGCGGTGCGGCCGTCGCGGCAGACGTACACGCATCTGCGCCCCGGGCGGGTCCGGTACGCCTCCGGTGACTTCCGCAGCGACCTGGAGTTCGACGAGGAGGGGTTCGTCGTCGACTACCCCTCGCTCGCGAGGCGCTTGGCGGCCGCCTAGGTCGTGTCCGCGAAGTCCCTCCGTCCGCCCGGAGGGCGCCTAGCGCTCGGTCACCTTGCCGTCCGCCACCTCCAGGCGGCGGGTGACGTGCACGGCGTCCAGCATGCGGCGGTCGTGTGTGACCAGCAGGAGGGTGCCTTCGTAGGCGTCGAGGGCCGACTCCAGTTGCTCGATGGCCGGCAGATCCAGGTGGTTGGTGGGCTCGTCGAGGACCAGGAGGTTGACGCCCCGGCCCTGGAGCAGGGCGAGGGCGGCCCGGGTGCGCTCGCCCGGGGAGAGGGTGGCCGCCGGGCGCAGCACGTGGTCCGTCCTGAGACCGAACTTGGCCAGGAGGGTGCGGACCTCGGCCGGCTCGGTGTCCGGGACGGCCGCGCGGAACGCGTCGAGCAGGGACTCCTCGCCGTGGAACAGCTTGCGGGCCTGGTCGACCTCACCGAGCAGGACACCCGAGCCGAGCGCGGCGTGCCCGGCGTCCAGCGGGATCCGGCCCAGCAGGGCGGCGAGCAGCGTGGACTTGCCGGCGCCGTTCGCGCCGGTCACCGCCACCCGGTCCGCCCAGTCGATCTGGAGGGACACCGGGCCGAGGACGAAGCCGCCGCGGCGCACCTCGGCGTCCCGCAGGGTCGCGACGACGGCACCCGAGCGGGGCGCCGACGCGATCTCCATGCGCAGTTCCCACTCCTTGCGGGGTTCCTCCACGACGTCCAGGCGTTCGATCATGCGCTGGGTCTGGCGGGCCTTCGCGGCCTGCTTCTCGCTGGCCTCGCTGCGGAACTTGCGGCCGATCTTGTCGTTGTCGTTGCCCGCCTTGCGGCGCGCGTTCTTCACGCCCTTGTCCATCCAGGAGCGCTGCGTCTGCGCGCGGTCCTGGAGGGCCGCCTTCTTGTCGGCGTACTCCTCGTACTCGTCGCGGGCGTGCCGCCGGGCGACGTCCCGTTCCTCCAGGTAGGCCGCGTAGCCACCGCCGTAGAGGTTGATCTCCCCCTGGGCGAGGTCGAGTTCGAGGACCTTGGTGACCGTGCGGGTGAGGAACTCGCGGTCGTGGCTGACGACCACCGTGCCGGCGCGCAGGCCGCAGACGAAGCGTTCGAGGCGCTCCAGGCCGTCCAGGTCGAGGTCGTTGGTCGGCTCGTCCAGGAGGAAGACGTCGTAGCGGGACAGCAGGAGGGAGGCGAGTGAGGCGCGGGCGGCCTGGCCGCCGGACAGGGAGGTCATCGGCTGGTCCAGGTCGATCGCGAGACCGAGGGAGTCGGCCACCTCCTCGGCGCGGTCGTCGAGGTCGGCGCCGCCGAGGGCGAGCCAGCGCTCCAGGCTCGTGGCGTAGGCGTCGTCGGCGCCCGGCGCCGCGTCGACCAGGGCCTGCGTCGCCTCGTCCAGGAGCCGCTGCGCCTCGGCGACGCCGGTGCGGCGGGCCAGGAACGCCCGGACGGTCTCGCCGGGCCGGCGGTCGGGCTCCTGCGGCAGGTGGCCGACGGTGGCGCTCGGCGGGGACAGGCGCAGTTCCCCCTGCTCGGGTGTGGTGAGGCCGGCGAGCATCCTCAGCAGGGTGGACTTGCCCGCGCCGTTGGCGCCGACCAGGCCGATCACGTCGCCGGGCGCGACGACGAGGTCGAGCCCGGTGAACAGGGCGCGGTCGCCGTGGCCGGCGGCGAGGTTCTTGGCGACGAGGGTGGCAGTCATCTCAGGGCCGATCCTAAGGGGCCGCCGGGTGGGTCACCGCCGTCACCAGGACGCTGCCCGTGGTGCGCGCGACGAGGAAGGACTGCCCCTTCACCGCCTTGGCGTCCAGCGGGAGGCGGTGGCGGCCCGGTGGCAGGACGCCGTCGAACAGTTCGTGGGTGTGGGTGCGGGAGAGCCGGTCGACGCGGAACGCGGTGAGGGTGAGCCGGCAGGCGGAGGTGACCTCGACGTCCGCGCCGCCGCCGTCGGCGGTCAGGGCGGTGAGGCGGCGCTGTCCGGCGGGGCTGCGGTCCAGGGCGTGTTCGGTCTGGGCGACGAGGAGCGGGACGATCGGGGCGAGGCCGTCGACGTGGGCGACCGGGACCCGGGCGTGTTCGAAGGCGCGGCGGACGGCGGCGCGTTCCCGCTCGGCGGTGTCCGGGCCGAAGACGACGGCGGCGTAGCCGCGCAGTTCGTCGGGGGGCACGCCGTGGGCGTCGTGGGCGATGTCGGCGCCGACCCCGATGGTGCGTAACGCGGCGGCGAGCCTGGCCAGGACGGCGACGCGGGCGCCGATCAGCAGGACGCGGCGGCGGGGGTCCGGGGCGGAGCCGTCGAGCAGGGCGGTCAGGGCCGTGCGGTACTCGCCGCCGCGGAAGCGGAACGGGCCGATGCCGTGGTAGCCGTTGCGTTCGAGGTCGGCGTGTTCGTCGGTCTGCCAGGCGAAGTCCCGCCAGACGACGTCCTCGCCGTCGGGGCGGATCACGGCGGTCACGGCGCCGCAGGCCAGGTCCTCGCACTCGGGGCAGCCGTAGACGACGTACCGGTCCCCGGGCAGCGGGGCCGGGCTCTCCAGGAGCAGGCTGCGGACCTGGGCGGTGAAGATCGCGGGCGGGACGTCGGAGGCGAGCGGGGAGACCGCGTCGAGGTCGGAGAGCTGGAACAGCAGGGGGCGTCCGTCGACGATGAAGTCGAGGAAGTCCCGGTGGACCTGGTAACCACCGTCCGTGAGGACTCCGCCGGCCCGCATCGCGGGGGCCAGGCCGAAGGTCGTGTACTGGGCGTACTCGGCGCACATGGTGTGAGTATCCCCACACAGGGTGTGATGTGAGCACGGCATGACTTATTCGCTACGGTCCGGCCATGGCAGACGAACCGAGTGACGAGATCGTGGTGGTCGGAGGCGGGGTCGTCGGGCTGACGACCGCGGTGGTTCTCGCCGAGCGCGGGCGGCGGGTGCGGCTGTGGACGCGGGACCCCGCCGAGGCGACCACCTCCGCCGTTGCCGGTGCGCTGTGGTGGCCCTACCGGATCGAGCCGGCCGGGCTGGCGCGGGCGTGGGCCCTGCGGTCGCTGGAGGTGTACGAGGAACTGGCCGGACGGGCCGGGACGGCCGGCGTACGCATGGTCGAAGGGGTACTGGGCGAGACCCGGCTCGACGAGGTGACCGGGTGGCTGGCTCAGCGGGTGCCGGGGCTGCGGGCCACCACGGCCGGGGAGTACGCGGGGCCGGGCGTGCGCGCGCGGCTGCCGCTCATCGACATGCCGGTGCACCTGGCGTGGCTGCGCGAGCGGTTCGTCGCGGCGGGCGGGATGGTCGAGGCGCGTACGGTGTCCTCGTTCGCGGAGGCCGACGCGCCGGTCGTGGTCAACTGCACCGGGCTCGCGGCGCGGGAGCTGGTGCCGGATCCGTCCGTGCGGCCGGTGCGCGGCCAGTTGGTCGTGGTGGACAACCCCGGCATCGACACGTGGTTGGTCGCCACTGACGCGACCGGGGAGTACGCGTACCTGTTCCCGCAGCCGGGCGGGCTCGTCCTCGGCGGTACGGCGGAGGAGGACGTGTGGTCCCTGGAGCCGGACCCGGCGACGGCCGAGGCGATCGTCGCACGCTGCGCGGCGCTGCGGCCGGAGGTCGCCGGGGCGAGGGTACTGGAGCACCGGGTGGGGCTGCGTCCCACCCGCCCGGCGGTCCGCCTGGAGCGCGACGCCCTGCCGGACGGCCGGCTCCTGGTGCACAACTACGGCCACGGCGGCGCGGGCGTCACGGTGGCGTGGGGGTGCGCGGAGGAGGCGGCCGGACTGGCCACCGGCTGAGGCGGGGCCCGCACCCGGCTGCTTCGGCACCGGGCCGGAGTCGCCCGACCCACCGCGCCCGGCAGCTTTGGCGCCGCGCCGGAGCCCACA
>NZ_JAPSKN010000184.1 GCF_031181705.1 Streptomyces sp. | reverse complement strand
AGTAGCGGCTCCGGCGACACCAGCGGCATCAGCACCAGCAGCAAGAAGGGGCGCCCGGCCTGTGCCGGGCGCCCCTTCGGCCGTCGTACGCCGCGCCTCCCGAGCACGCCCGGGCCCGGCCCGCTGCCCCACTTCCCCACCCACCCCGCCGAACCACGCCGACGCTCCGCTTCCCATCCGGCTGACCCGCGCCGACGCCCCGCTCCCCACCCCGCCGACACCCACGCCGACGCCCCGCTCCCCACCCGGGCCGACCCGGGCCGACGCCGCCGCTCCGCTACCGCCGCACCGCGCCGTCCGCCCCGGCCGCCACGCCCCGCCGCTCCGCCTCGGCCGGACCGTCCTGGGCCTTCGCTCCGATGAGCCGGCGGGTCACCGGGCCGCCCCGCCCGGTGAACTGCCCCGCCACCGTCGCCCCGAGCGCGAGTGCCATGCCCACCAGCTGCACCGGCGTCAGCGCCTGCCCGAGCGCCGCCCAGCCGACGACGGCCGCGGTCAGCGGGGAGAGCGGCCCGAGGAAGGTGACCTGCGTGGCGGTCATGCGGCCGATGCCGCGGAACCACAGCCAGTACGCGACCGCCGTGTTGGCGAGGGCGAGGTAGAGGTAGCCGCCGGCCGCCCGGCCGTCCAGGGCCGGCGGCGCGCCCTCCACCAGGAAGGCGAGCGGCGCGATGAGCAGACCGCCCGCGGTCAGCTGCCAGCCGGTGAGCGCCAGCGGCCCGACCCCGGCGGGACGCCCCCAGCGCTGGGTGAGGACCGTTCCGGCGGACATGGAGAGCGTGGCGGCGAGGGCCGCCAGCAGGCCGAGCGCGTCCAGCGCCCCGGCCGCGCGCAGCACGACGAGGCTCACGCCGAACGCGGCCACGGCCGCGGTGAGCAGCGTGCGCCGGGTCGGCCGCTGCCCGAGCAGCAGCGCCGAGAGCCCGGCGACGCACAGCGGACCCGCCGAGCCGACGACCGCCGCCATGCCGCCGGGCAGCCGGTACGCGGAGAGGAACAGCAGCGGGAAGAAGGCGCCGATGTTCAGCGCGCCGAGCACCGCCGCCTTCCCCCACCAGATCCCGCGCGGCAGCGTCCGGGCGAGGGCGAGCAGCAGCAGACCGGCGGGCAGGGCGCGCATCAGGCCGGTGAACAGGGGGCGGTCGGCCGGGAGGAACTCGGTGGTGACCGCGTAGGTGGTGCCCCAGGAGATGGGCGCCAGGGCGGTGAGGGCGATGAGAGCCGGGCGGGAGACGGCCATGCGAGGCACCCTTCCAAGTAGGTCGGTAGAAAGTAGCTTAGCCCTAAGCTACTTTCCGTCAAGCTACTTTCTTGCGGGTGACCGAGAGGGCGCCGATACTCGTGCCATGAGCGAACGCCCCCAGCAGCGCAGGGACCCCGTCGACGCGATCATCGAGCAGTGGGCGCGGGTGCGGCCCGACCTCGACACCACCGCCATGGAGGTCTTCGGCCGGATCAACCGGATCGCGCACGCGATGGGAGAACGGGCCACCAAGGTCTACGCCACGTTCGGGATCTCCCGCGGGGAGTTCGACGTCCTGGCCACCCTGCGCCGCTCCGGAGAGCCCTACACGCTCTCGCCCCGGCAGCTCTCGGCGACGCTGATGCTCACCACGGGCGGCATGACGGGACGGCTCGACAAGCTGGAGCGGGCGGGGCTGCTGCGCCGCTCCCCCGACCCGCACGACCGGCGCGCCCTGCACGTGACGCTCACCGACCAGGGCCTCGCGCTGGTCGACGAGGCGGTCGGGGCGGGTCTCGCGGTGCAGACGGAGGCGCTGTCCGCGCTCGACGCCGAGCAGGCCGGAGCCCTGGCCGGCCTGCTGCGGGAGCTGCTGTCGGGCGCCGACCGCCCCTGACACCACCGAGGGCGCCGTCGCGGTGACCGCGACGGCGCCCTCGGTGAGAAATCCCTGATCAGGCCTTGACTTCGGTCTTCGCGTCGGCCTTGGTGGTGATGTTGGAGCTCGTCGGGTCCTTCTTGTTGTGCGACTTGTCGCCGACCATCACCAGTCCGGCGATGACCAGGTACAGCACGATCGGGGCCACGACGAAGAGACCCAGCGTCTCGATGACGCTCAGGCCCGTGCCGGGGTCGTCACCGTCGTCGCGCGTGAGCGCGGAGGCGGGGGACGACATGAGCAGCATCATCAGCGTCGTTCCGGCTGCCAGGGCGCCGGCGCGCAGGGCGTTCTTCTTGTCCACGGTGTCAAAGTATCCAACGCCCCCCGGGCCCGCGCGCCCGGGGGTGCCGTAAGAGGCCCGGCGTCAGGGTCCGGCCTCCCCGAGCACCTCCATCAGCGCGCGCAGCCGCGGCGAGGCCGCCAGCTCCTCCAGCGTCACCGGGCGCCCCTCGGCGTCCGCGATCGGCAGGCGCCAGTTCGGGTACTGGTCCCACGTCCCCGGGAGGTTCTGCGGGCGGCGGTCGCCCACCCCGTCCGGGAGCCACACGCCGACCATGCGGGCCGGGGTGCGCAGCAGGAAGCGGTGCACGGCCTGGATCTCGGCCTCCTCCGAGGAGGTGTCGGTGCCGCCGCCGGTGCCGTGCAGCAGGCCGAGTTCGGACAGCAGCGACAGCCACTCCGCCGTGTCGGCGGCCGCCTCGGCGCGCTCCTCGGCGAGCGGGCGGGTCAGCAGGCCGAGGCTGTCGCGGAGTTCCACGTGCTCGCCGGTCAGGCGGGCCGCGGTGGAGGGCAGGTCGTGGGTGGTGGCGGTGGCCAGGCAGTCCGCGCGCCAGCTCTCCGCCGGCAGGGGGCGGCCGTCGCCCTCCCAGTCGCGTTCGAACCACAGCACGGACGTGCCGAGCACCCCGCGCTCGCGCAGCGCCTCGCGCACCCCGGGCTCGACGGTGCCGAGGTCCTCACCGATCACCAGCGCCCCGGCCCGGGAGGCCTCCAGAACCAGCACCGCGAGCATGGCCTCGGCGTCGTAGCGGACGTAGGTGCCCTCGGTGGGCGGGTGGCCCTGGGGGACCCACCACAGGCGGAACAGGCCCATGACGTGGTCGATGCGCAGGGCCCCGGCGTAGCGGAACAGCGCGCGCAGCAGCTCGCGGAAGGGGGCGTAGCCGGAGTCGGCCAGCCGGTCGGGCCGCCAGGGCGGCAGGCCCCAGTCCTGGCCGCGGGCGTTGAAGGCGTCCGGCGGGGCGCCGACGGACATGCCGGCGGCGAAGTGGTCCTGCTGCGCCCAGGCGTCGGCCCCCGCGGGGTGCACGCCGACGGCCAGGTCGTGGACGATCCCGACGGGCATGCCCGCCTCGCGGGCGACGCGCTGCGCGGCGGTGAGCTGGGTGTCGGTGAGCCAGGCGAGCCGGGAGAAGAAGTCGACCCGGTCCATCAGGCCGTTGCGGGCGCGGGCCGTGTCGGCCGAGCGGGGGTCGCGCAGGCCGGTGGGCCAGCGGTGCCAGTCCGAGCCGTGCACCTCGGCGAGGGCGCACCAGGTGGCGTGGTCCTCCAGGGCCTGGCCCTGCTCGGCGAGGAAGTCGCAGTAGGCGGCGCGCCTGCCGGGGCCGAGGGGGACGTCGCAGAGCAGTTCGAGCGCCTCGCGCTTGAGTTCCCAGACGGCGTCCCGGTCGATCAGGGCGCCCTTGTGCAGTACCGCCTCGCGCAGCCGGGCCGCCCGCTCCAGCAGCGCGCGCAGCCGGTCGGGGTCCTCGACGTGGGCGGCCTCGGGGACGTCCTCGATCCGCAGGTGGACCGGGTCGGGGAAGCGGCGGGAGGAGGGGCGGTAGGGGGAGGGGTCGGTGGGGGCACCCGGCACGGCCGCGTGCAGCGGGTTGACCTGGACGAAGCCGGCGCCGAGCGACCGCCCGGCCCAGCCGGCCAGTTCGGCGAGGTCGCCGAGGTCGCCCATGCCCCAGGACCGGCTGGAGAGCAGGGAGTACAGCTGGACGAGGAGTCCGTACGAGCGGCCGGAGGCGGCGGGCAGGCGCTCCGGCGCGACGATCAGGTGGGCGTGGGCCGTGCGGCCGTCGGGGGCCGTGGCGGTCAGCCGGTGGACGCCGGGCGGCAGTTGCCCGGCCGAGGCGCGGGTCTCGCCCTGCTCGGTCTCGACGCGCAGCCGGGTCCCCTCGGGAAGGGCGGCCAGGGCGGCCGGGGGGTTCGCGCCCCAGGCGACGACGGTCGGCGGCAGCAGCCGCGCGGCCAGTTCCCGCTCCCGGGCGGCGAGCGCGGCGCGGACGGCGCCGGGCGTGCTCGCGTCCACGCCGAGCGCGGCCAGGACGAGGGTGACCGCGGTGGCCGAGGTCTCGACCGTGCGGTCCGGGGAGGGGCTGTAGGAAGGGGCCACGCCGTGCAGGGCGGCGAGGCGGGACAGGTCCTCGGAGAGCGGTTCGGCCGGCCGGGGAGCGGTCATCTAGAGCCTCGTGAGGTCCGGGACGAAGGCGGGGGGCTCGCTGGTCAGGGGGGCGGCTTCGGCGAGCGGCGGCTCACTGGTGAGGGGCTCGGCGTCGGGCAGCGGCGGCTCGCTGGTCAGCGGCGCCTCGGTGCAGGCGCTCTCGGAGCTGAAGACGCAGTACCGCGGGTCGTGGTGGGGATCGTCGAGGTCGGCGGACGGGTCGTCCGCCACGGGTTTGGACGGGGCCGGGAGCGGGAGGAACGTCATCGCAGCCACGGGGCCTCCTCTTCGGGTACGGCTTACGGGTTATCGCAGCCCTACCCAGTCGGCGGGCGGGCAGACGCCCTTCGCCGTACATCGTGCTCCTGCTCACATTCCACTCCCCTCCACTCCTTCCACATTCCGGCAAAAGCAGTCACATCGGCCACTGTCGTTGACACCCTCACCGGGTCGGTGGTGGGCTCGTTCCGCCGGTCGAACACATCTGGAGGGGGCCTGTGGGACTGCGGCGCGGGAAGCGGGCGGCGGCCCTCGCGGTCGCCGTCGTGGCCGGAAGCCTCGGGGCCGTGCCCGCCGCGGTGGCGGCCCCGTCCCCGCCCGGCCCGGCCGCGTCCCCGCCCGGTTCGGCCGCGGCGCCGGCGCCCGGCGTCACCGACGCGGGCCCGTCCGTCTGGCCGCGTCCGCATTCCCTGCGCCGCAACGGCGCCCCCGTCGCCGTGCCGGACCGGGTCGCGCTGCTGTCCGATGCGCACGCCGATCCGTACGCCCTCGACGCACTGCGCGCGCTCCTGCGGCACGCCGGGGCACGCCGGATCACCGACACCGCCGAGCCGGGCGCCCTGGTGGTGCGCGCGCGGACGCAACCCGCCCGCCCGGGTGACCGGTACGCCCTGCCCTCCGGCGGCTACGAGCTGTCGGTGGGCGGGAACGGCGTCTCCCTCACCGGCACCGGCGCGGACGGCCTGTTCCACGCCGTGCAGACGCTGCGGCAACTGCTGCGCGCGGACGGCGCGATCACGGCGGCCGTCGTGCGCGACTGGCCCGGCACCGCCGTCCGCGGAGTCACCGAGGGGTTCTACGGCACCGCGTGGACGCACCGGCAGCGGCTGGCGCAGCTCGACTTCCTGGGGCGCACCAAGCAGAACCGCTATCTGTACGCCCCGGGCGACGACCCGTACCGGCAGGCCCACTGGCGTGAGCCGTACCCGGCGGAGCAGCGGGCCGCGTTCCGGGAGCTGGCCGAGCGGGCGCGCCGCAACCACGTCACACCGGGCTGGGCGGTGGCCCCGGGGCAGGCGATGTGCTTCTCCTCCGACGACGACGTGCGCGCGCTGACGCGGAAGCTCGACGCGATGTGGGCGCTGGGGTTCCGGGCCTTCCAGCTCCAGTTCCAGGACGTCAGCTACAGCGAGTGGCGCTGCGAGGCGGACGCCGAGCGGTTCGGCTCCGGGCCCGCGGCGGCCGCCCGGGCGCAGGCGCGGGTGGCCGGCGCGGTCGCCCGGCACCTGGAGCGGCGGCACCCCGGCGCCGCCGCCCTGTCCCTGATGCCCACCGAGTACTACGAGGACGGCGCGACCGACTACCGGCGGGCCCTGGCGCGGGCGCTGGCCGAGGGCGTCGAGGTGGCCTGGACGGGCGTCGGGGTGGTGCCCCGCACCATCACGGGCCGCGAACTGGCCGAGGCGCGGCGGGCGTTCGGGCACCCGCTGGTCACGATGGACAACTACCCGGTCAACGACTACGCCCCCGGCCGGCTCTTCCTCGGCCCGTACCAGGGCCGCGAGCCGGCCGTGGCGACCGGCTCGGCGGCCCTGCTCGCCAACGCCATGCAGCAGCCGGAGGCGTCCCGTATCGCGCTGTTCACCGCCGCCGACTACGCCTGGAACCCGCGCGGCTACCGCCCCGGGGAGTCCTGGCGGGCCGCGATCGCCGACCTCGCGGGCGGGGACCGGCGCCGCGAGCAGGCCCTGGCGGCGCTCGCCGGGAACGACGCCTCGTCGGTGCTGGACGAGGAGGAGTCCGCCTACCTGCGGCCGCTGACCGAGGCGTACTGGCGGTCCCGTGCGACGGGCGCGGCGGGCGGCGGTGATGCCGCGCGGCGGCTGCGGCAGGCCTTCACCGTGCTGCGCGAGCTGCCCGTGCGGCTGTCGGGCACGGGCCTGGCCACGGAGGTCGCGCCCTGGGCGGAGCAGTTGTCCCGCTACGGCGAGGCGGGCACGGCCGCGCTCGGCATGCTGGACGCGCAGAGCGCCGGGGACGCGGCGGCGGCCTGGACGGCGTACCGGCGGCTCGGGGTCCTGCGGGACCGCCTGCAGTCCGCCCGCGTCGAGGTCGGCACGGACGTGCTGGACGCGTTCCTGCAGCGGGCGCAGAAGTCGTACACGGCCTGGTCGGGCATCGACCACGAGCCGCCCCGCAACCCCGGGGACGGCCGTACCCTGCGCTTCCCGCAGGCCCGCCCGCTGACCGCCCTGACCGTCCTGACCGACCCGGGCACGCGGGGCCGGGTCGAGGTGCGGCTGCCGGGGCACGGCTGGCGTGCGGCCGGCCGGCTGGACGCGTCGGGGGCGACGGAGGTGCGGCCGCCGGACGGAGCGCGGGCCGGGCAGGCGGTGGACGCCGTGCGTGTCGACGGCCCCACTCCCTCGCGGGTACGCCATCTCGTCCCCTGGTTCGCGGACTCGCCCGCCACCTCCCTGGGCCTGGACCGGGACCGCGCGGACGTGGAGACCGGCCGCACCGAGCGGCTGACGGCGCGGCTGGACTCCCTGCGGCCCGCCGGCACGCGCGGCCGGCTCACCGCCGAGGCACCGCCGGGCGTGCGGGTGCGGGTGCCGCGCGCCGAGTGGGTCGTACCGCGCGGCACGACCGTCGAGGTGCCGTTCGAGGTGACCGTGGAGCGCGGCGCCCCGACGCGGTCCTACGACGTCCGGCTGCGTTTCGCGGGAGCCGCCCGCACCCTCACCGTCCGGGCGTTCCCGCCCACCGGCGGACCCGACCTGGCCCGCAGCGCGACGGCCCGCTCCTCGGCCGACGAGACGCCCGACTTCCCCGCGTCGGCGGCGAACGACGGCGACCCGGACACCCGCTGGTCGTCGCCGGCCGACGACGGCGCCTGGTGGCAGATGGAACTGCCCCGCCCGGCGCGGCTCGGGCGGCTCGTGCTCCGCTGGCAGGACGCGCACCCGTCCGCCTACCGCGTCCAGGTCTCGCCGGACGGCCGCCGCTGGCGGACGGCGGCCACCGTCCGCGACAGCCGGGGCGGCCGCGAGAGCGTCCGCATGGACGAACGGGACGTGCGCTTCGTCCGCGTGCAGGGCGAGAAGCGGGCCACGCCGTACGGGTACTCACTGTGGTCGGCGCAGGTGTACGCGGTCACGGGGTGACCCCGGGAGAAGGTCCGGCGCGAACTTTCCGCCCGCCAGCTATTCACTCAGTACATGTACTGAGTGAATAATGAGCGCCATGAGCACCCGCCACATCCTGCTGGGCCTGCTCGCCACGGGTCCGAGCCACGGCTACGACCTCAAGCGACGCCACGACGAACGCTTCCCGCAGGCCCGCCCGCTCGCCTACGGGCAGGTCTACACGACCTTGCAGCGCCTGGTCCGCGACGGTCTCGCCGAGGTCGACGGCACCGGCTCGGACGGCGGCCCGGAACGGACGGCCTACCGCTCGACCGACGAGGGGACGCGCGAGCTGTCCCGCTGGGCCGCGGAGATCGCGCCGCCCGCGCCCTTCGTGGCGAACGAGATCTTCGCCAAGGTCGTGGTCGCGATCCTCTCCGGCGGCGACCCGGCCGGGTACCTGAGCGCCCAGCGCGCCGCCCACATGGAGCGGATGCGGGAGCTGACCGCCCTCAAGGCCGCGCCGGGCGCCGACCTGGCCACCGTGCTCTCGGCCGACTACGCCCTCAACCACCTCGACGCCGACCTCCGCTGGATGAACACCACGGCGGCCCGGCTCACCACCCTGACCGCGGAGGTCGACGCAACATGAGCAGACCCGTGCCCCTCCTCACGGCCCGCGGCCTCGTCAAGGCGCACGGCGGCACACCCGCCCTGCGCGGCGCGTCGGTCGAGCTGCACGCCGGGGAGATCCTCGCCGTGACCGGCGCGAGCGGCAGCGGCAAGTCGACGCTGCTGCACTGCCTGGCCGGGATCGTCCGGCCGGACGAGGGCTCGGTGACGTACGACGGCCGGCGGCTGGAGGAGCTGTCCGAGCAGCGGCTGAGCGAGCTGCGGCGCACCGACTTCGGCGTGGTCTTCCAGTTCGGCCAGCTCGTCCCCGAGCTGACGGTCCTGGACAACGTCGCCCTGCCCCTGCTGCTGGCCGGCGACGACCGGGCCACCGCCCGGGACCGGGCCGGCGCG
>NZ_JAPSKN010000040.1:26529-38510 GCF_031181705.1 Streptomyces sp. | reverse complement strand
CACCGGCGAGCTGCTGCGTGCCCGCGACAGCGTCACCGAGGTGCCCCTCCCCGCGTCGCTCACGGCGTCCCAGCTGCTGCACCTGGCCGCCGACCCGGACGGCTTCGCGCGGGAGCTGGCCCGCCCCATGCCCCGCCCACCCCAGCCCGCCGCACGCCGCGGCACCCGCTTCCACGCCTGGGTCGAGGCCCGCTTCGAGGAACTCACCCTGCCGCTGCTGGAACCGGAGGAACTGCCCGGCAGCGAGGCCGAGATCGCCGACGAACGGGACCTCCAGCTCCTCAAGGACGCCTTCGAACGCACCGAGTACGCGCACCGCACGCCCTACCGCGTGGAGGCCCCCTTCCAGCTCACGCTCGCCGGTCGCGTCGTGCGCGGCCGCATCGACGCCGTCTACAAGGAGGGCGACGGCGACGGGACGACGTACGAGATCGTCGACTGGAAGACCAGCCGCTCCCGCACCGCCGACCCGCTCCAGCTCGCCGTCTACCGACTCGCCTGGGCCGAGCAGCAGGGCGTGCCCCCGGAGTCGGTCACGGCGGCGTTCCTGTACGTGCGCACCGGGGAGGTCGTGCGCCCGCATGCGCTGCCCGACCGGGCGGCCCTTGAGCGGCTGCTGCTGGAGGAGCCGTCGGGGGGCCGGTTCGGTGAGGAACCGCACTCCGAGGACATCGGTGCGGGCCGATAGGCTCGTGACCATGAGCCAGACCCCGGACAGCGTCGTCCGTACGTACATCCAGCAGCACCGCGCCGCCTTCCTCGACGACCTCGCCGAGTGGCTGCGCATCCCGTCGGTGTCGGCCCAGCCCGACCACGCGCCCGACGTACGACGCAGCGCCGACTGGCTCGCCGCCAAGCTGACGGAGACCGGCTTCCCGACGGCCGAGGTCTGGCAGACCCCGGGCGCGCCCGCCGTCTACGCCGAGTGGCCCTGTGACGACCCGCAGGCACCCACCGTGCTGGTCTACGGCCACCACGACGTGCAGCCCGCCGCCCGGGAGGACGGCTGGGACACCGAGCCCTTCGAGCCCGAGGTGCGCGGCAACCGCCTCTACGCGCGCGGGGCCGCCGACGACAAGGGGCAGGTCTTCTTCCACACCCTCGGGCTCCGCGCCCACCTCGCGGCCACCGGCCGCACCACTCCCGCCGTGCACCTCAAGCTGCTGATCGAGGGCGAGGAGGAGTCCGGCTCGCCGCACTTCCGGGCCCTGGTCGAGCAGCACGCCGAGCGGCTCGCCGCCGACGCCGTGATCGTCTCCGACACCGGCATGTGGTCGGAGGACACCCCCACGGTGTGCACGGGCATGCGCGGCCTCGCCGAGTGCGAGATACGGCTGTACGGCCCCGACCAGGACATCCACTCCGGTTCCTTCGGCGGCGCGGTGCCCAACCCGGCGACGGCCGCCGCCCGCCTGGTCGCCGCGCTGCACGACGAGCACGCGCGCGTGGCGATCCCCGGCTTCTACGACGGCGTCGTCGAGCTGACCGACCGCGAGCGCGCCCTCTTCGCCGAACTGCCCTTCGACGAGCGGCAGTGGCTGCGCGCGGCCAGGTCGCACGCCACGCGGGGCGAGGCCGGCTACACGACCCTGGAGCGCGTCTGGGCCCGTCCGACCGCCGAGGTCAACGGCATCGGCGGCGGCTACCAGGGCCCCGGCAGCAAGACGATCGTCCCGGCCTCCGCCATGGTGAAGCTCTCCTTCCGGCTGGTGGCGGGCCAGGACCCCGATCACGTCGAGAAGGCGGTCCGCGCCTGGGCTGAGCAGCAGGTGCCCGCCGGGATCCGCTGCGAGATCACGTTCAGCGGGGCCACGCGCCCGTGCCTGACGCCGCTGGACCACCCGGCGCTGCAGTCGGTCGTCCGCGCCATGGAGCGGGCCTTCGGCAAGCCCGTGCGCTTCACCCGCGAGGGCGGCTCCGGACCCGCGGCCGACCTCCAGGACGTCCTCGGTGCCCCGGTGCTCTTCCTCGGCATCTCCGTCCCCTCCGACGGCTGGCACGCACCGAACGAGAAAGTCGAACTCGACCTGCTCCTCAAGGGCGTCGAGACCACCGCGTACCTGTGGGGTGACCTCGCCGAGCACTGGCGTCACGCACCCTGACCGCAGGCCGCCGCCCGGACCGGCCACGCGCGCGGGGCACACTGGAAGAGCCGCCCCGCACCGCACGAGCCCGCCGGAACCGGTCGTCTCCCGCCGCACGTCCCGCCGAACAGCCGCCGAACCCAACCGTTCCACCGGGGGAGTTGGAAGCACCCGTGACCACCTGGACCGACCACAACGCCGAACGGCCCATCTCGCTCACCGCCCCGAGCGGCATCGACCGGGCCGCGCACCACCGGCTCGACGAGGCCTGGCTCGCGGCGGCGTGGAGCCACCCCTCCACGCGCTGCTTCGTGGTCTCCGGTGGCCAGGTCCTCATCGACGAGACGGCGGACGGGCGCACCGAGATCGTCATGACCCCCTCCTTCGAGGCCCCCCTCACCGAGGCGCACCGCTACTTCCTCGGCATCGACGAGGACGGCGTCAGCTACTTCGCCCTCCAGAAGGACGCGCTGCCCGGACGCATGGACCAGTCCGCGCGTCCGGCGGGCCTGCGCGAGGCGGGACTACTGCTGTCGGCACGCGACGTGGGTCTGATGGTGCACGCGGTCGGCCTGGAGAACTGGCAGCGCACCCACCGCTTCTGCTCCCGCTGCGGCGAGCGCACCGTGATCGCCGCGGCCGGCCACATCCGCCGCTGCCCCGCCTGCGGGGCCGAGCACTACCCGCGCACCGACCCGGCCGTGATCATGGCCGTGACCGACGAGGACGACCGCCTCCTGCTCGGCCGCCAGATGCACTGGCCCGAGGGCCGCTTCTCGACGCTGGCCGGGTTCGTCGAGCCCGGCGAGTCCATCGAGCAGTCGGTGCGCCGCGAGGTCCACGAGGAGGTCGGCATCACCATCGGGCAGGTCGAGTACGTCGCGAGCCAGCCCTGGCCGTTCCCGTCCAGCCTGATGCTGGGCTTCCTGGCCCGCGCCACCACGACCGAGATCGACGTCGACGGCGACGAGATCCACGAGGCCCGCTGGTTCTCCCGCGACGAACTGCGCGCCGCCTTCGAGTCCGGCGAGGTGCTCCCGCCCTACGGCATCTCGATCGCGGCCCGTTTGATCGAACTCTGGTACGGCAAGCCCCTCCCGACCCGCACCGTGGCCTGACGGGGCGCCTGACGGGCTCGTCCGACCAAGCCGGGCCGTACGGCCACCCGTACACCGCAAGAAGGCGGCCCCTGAGCACACACGCTCAGGAACCGCCTTCCCGCACACTCAACCGGCGACTAGGCGCCGATCTTCTGCTTCACCTGAGCCAGCGACGGGTTGGTGAGGGTGGAGCCGTCCGGGAACAGAACGGTGGGCACCGTCTGGTTGCCGCCGTTCGCCTTCTCCACGAACGCGGCGGACTCCGGGTCCTGCTCGATGTTGATCTCGTTGTACGCGATGCCCTCGCGGTCCATCTGGCTCTTCAGCCGGCGGCAGTAGCCGCACCACGTGGTGCTGTACATCGTCACAGTGCCCGGCATGTCTCTCGTGCTCCTTCGGTGGCTCGGGGACGGGTTCGCAGTCGGTGGAACGCAAGTGAAACGTCCACCATTCCCGGGTCCCCGGTCCCGCCGGACGTGACGCCTGCCGCATTGGTACGACTATCGGCGCCTGCCTGTGGACAACCGGCACAGCCGTCTCGCCCGACCTGGCAGCATGGCTGTGTGACAGCAGCAACGCACTCCACCCTGTTCCCGCAGGTACCGGACTCGGCCGACGCGGTGCTCGACGGGCTCGACCCCGAGCAGCGCGAAGTGGCCACCGCCCTGCACGGTCCGGTGTGCGTCCTGGCGGGCGCGGGCACGGGCAAGACCCGGGCGATCACCCACCGCATCGCCTACGGAGTACGCGCCGGCATCCTCCAGCCGTCCAGTGTGCTCGCCGTCACCTTCACCAACCGCGCCGCCGGGGAGATGCGCGGCCGGCTCCGCCAGCTCGGCGCCGGGGGCGTCCAGGCGCGCACGTTCCACTCGGCCGCCCTGCGCCAGCTCCAGTACTTCTGGCCGAAGGCCATCGGCGGCTCCATGCCCCGGCTCGTCGACCGCAAGATCCAGCTCGTCGCCGACGCGGCCGCCGCCTGCCGTGTCCGGCTCGACCGCGGCGAGCTGCGGGACGTCACCGCCGAGATCGAATGGTCCAAGGTCACCCAGACCGTCCCCGCCGACTACGCGCCCGCCGCGGCCAAGGCCGGCCGCGAGGCCCCCCGGGACCCGGCCGAGATCGCCCAGCTCTACGCCGCCTACGAGGACATCAAGCGCGAGCGCTCGGTCATCGACTTCGAGGACGTGCTCCTGCTGACCGTCGCAGTGCTCCAGGACCGGCACGACATCGCCGAACAGGTCCGCGCGCAGTACCAGCACTTCGTGGTCGACGAGTACCAGGACGTCAGCCCGCTCCAGCAACGCCTGCTGGAGCTGTGGCTGGGCGAGCGGGACGACCTGTGCGTCGTCGGCGACGCCAGCCAGACGATCTACTCGTTCACCGGAGCGACCCCCGACCACCTGCTGGACTTCCGTACGCGCCACCCGGGAGCCACCGTCGTCAAGCTGGTCCGCGACTACCGCTCCACCCCCCAGGTCGTCCACCTCGCCAACGGCCTGCTCGCCCAGGCGAAGGGCCGCGCCGCCGATCACCGCCTGGAGCTCGTCTCCCAGCGCCCCGCGGGCCCGGAGCCGGTCTACACCGAGTACACCGACGAGCCCGCCGAGGCGGAGGGCGCGGCCCGCCGCATCCGCGAGCTCATGGACGCGGGCGTCCCGGCCGCCGAGATCGCCGTCCTGTTCCGCACGAACGCGCAGTCCGAGACCTATGAGCAGGCCCTCGCCGACGCCGGGGTGCCCTACCAGCTGCGCGGCGCCGAGCGGTTCTTCGACCGCCCCGAGGTGCGCAAGGCGGGCGTCGCCCTGCGCGGCGCGGCCCGCTTCGGCGGCAACGACTCCCTCCTGGACGACGCCGTCGACCTGCCCTCCCAGGTGCGGGCCGTGCTGTCGGGGGAGGGCTGGACGCCGCAGCCCCCGGCCGGCTCCGGCGCCGTACGGGAGCGCTGGGAGTCCCTGGCCGCCCTGGTGAACCTTGCCCAGGACTTCGCCGCCGCCAAGCCGGGCGCCACCCTCGCGGACCTCGTCGCCGAGCTCGACGAGCGGGCGAGCGCCCAGCACGCCCCCACCGTGCAGGGCGTCACCCTCGCGTCCCTGCACTCGGCCAAGGGCCTGGAGTGGGACGTCGTGTTCCTCGTCGGCGTGGCCGAGGGGATGATGCCGATCACCTACGCCAAGACCGACGAGCAGATCGAGGAGGAACGCCGCCTGCTGTACGTCGGCGTCACCCGCGCGCGGGAACGCCTCCATCTCTCCTGGGCCCTCTCCCGCTCACCCGGTGGCCGTCCCAGCCGTCGCCCCAGCCGGTTCCTCGACGGTCTGCGTCCCGGCTCGACGGCCACCACCGGCCGCGCGCCCGCGGGCGGCGCGGGCGGAATCGAGCGCGGCATCCCCGGAACCAGGGGCTCCGCCCCGAGACGGGTGCAGCGCACCCCGGCCCGCTGCCGCGTCTGCGGCCGCACGCTGACCGACGCGGGCGAGATGAAGCTGATGCGCTGCGACGACTGCCCCTCCGACATGAACGAGGCCCTCTACGAGCGGCTCCGCGAGTGGCGTGCGGACCAGGCACGCAAGAGCGGCCAGCCGGCCTTTTGCGTGTTCACCGACCGGACACTGATGGCGATCGCCGAGACGGCCCCCGACGACGAACACCAGCTGGCGCGCATCCCGGGCGTCGGCATGCGCAAGCTCACCCGCTACGGAGCCGACGTTCTGGCCATCTGCGCAGGCCAGTACCCCGCGGCGGGCGCAGATCACGACTGACACGAACTCGTCGAAAAAATAGTTTGCGCATGCCCCAGCAATCCCCATAGGTTCTTAGGCACGAGAGCAGCGGCCTTCTCGGAGGCCCTGATTCCGTGCTGTACTTGCATATCCGTAGGACTGGTTCACCCAGTCCCCCGAGACGCCGAGAGGAGGCGAGCCCAGTGATCAGCATCAACAGCAGCTTCATCAGCACCGTGAAAATGACCGATCGCTCGGCCGTCTCCACGTGCATGCTCGGCGTTTCGAACCTGGGCACCGGTCTGTCCGGCATTCGTGCCGTCCGTCCGGCGTCCTCCTCCGTTGCTCCCGCGGGCCTTCCCGTCCGTGAGCGCAATGAGCGACCGACCAAGGCACTGGAAGCAGCAGTAGCGGCACAGGCGCAGGCCTATGCCTTTACGGCGACCGGTGCCGGATTCCGGAAGCAGACGACGCAGCACCACCTGATGTGGGCCTTCCGTGGGCCAGAACCCTGGAGTGATCCAGCCTGATTCGATCAGGCCGGCGCCTTCAGGGCCGCGGAACCCCATCCGGGATCCGCGGCCCTTCTGTTTGTCCCCGATCAGGGACGACGGACCGAAGGACCTCGGGACAACAGAAGAACCCGGTACCAGCCGCCCCCGGCCAACAGGCCGGAACGACCAGACGAGGAAGACGACCGTGCAACTCGAAGCGCACGCACCGTCCGTTCCGCCTTCGGAAACGATCCCCAAGCCCGGCTCCACGGAGGACTCCACCGTGACCCCGCTCACCGCGCTCACCGCGCTCGACGACGCCATCGAGAACCTCGGCGTACCCGTCCCGTGCCGCTCCTACGACCCGGAGGTCTTCTTCGCCGAGTCGCCCGCGGACGTCGAGTACGCCAAGTCCCTCTGCCGCACCTGCCCGCTGATCGAGGCCTGCCTCGCCGGCGCCAAGGAGCGGCGTGAGCCTTGGGGCGTCTGGGGTGGCGAGCTGTTCGTCCAGGGTGTCGTCGTCGCCCGGAAGCGGCCGCGTGGCCGCCCGCGCAAGAACCCGGTCACAGCATGAACACCGCAGGAACGATCGACCGTCCCCTCACGCACGACCCCCAGAAGCAGGCCCCGATGAAGCCGTCCCCCGACGAGCCCGCAGGCTCCGCGACCCAAGACTTCACCACGAACGGCGCGATGGACTCGCGTCAGAACAGGACCCGACAGATGCAACTCATCCCAGAAGCCATGGCTCGTGCGCATATGCGCGAGCGACTGGACGAGGCGGAGCGGGATCGCCAGGCCGTGCGCCTGGTGGCCGCCCGCCGGATGCAGCGCAGGGCGGAGCGCGCCTCGCGGCGCGCGCGCCGGGCGCTCGCCATCGCGGTCATGCAGTAACCGACCGCACCTGAAGCGATGGCCTCCCGCAGCGGAGGCCGTGCTTTCCCGCGGGGGCCGGTCCGTGCCGAACGGACCGGCCCC
Organism: Streptomyces sp.; assembly: GCF_031181705.1. Classification (GTDB taxonomy): domain Bacteria; phylum Actinomycetota; class Actinomycetes; order Streptomycetales; family Streptomycetaceae; genus Streptomyces. The sequence goes on along the minus strand of NZ_JAPSKN010000040.1, from coordinate 31,134 downwards.
CGCGGCGCGTTGCGGCCGAGGGCGGCGCAGGCCGCCGGCGCGGTGATGCGTGGTGGCGGTGACGCGGCCGGGAACGGAGCTGTGGTCGGCGGGTGACCAGTCGGACGAGCCCTCCGGACGCGGTGACGACGAGTCCGCCGCGGAGCCCTGGCAGGCCTGCGCCCGCTGTGGCACGACTCCGCCCCACCCCGGGCACGACTCCGCCACCCACCTGGGCCTTCTCGGTCGAGCACGGCGTGGGCCGCTGCTCCTGCGCGACCTGCTCCCGGGAGCAGGTCAGGTCGGTCGGGAGGCGCCCGGACTCCGGCCGGTGGTGAGACGTGGGGCCGGGATCACGCCTCCGCGACCGCCTCCCCGCCGTCCGCCGGATCCTCCGGCACGAACCCTGGGAGCCACTCCTCCAGTTCCTCGCGCAGCCGCACCGTGGCACCCAGCTGACACAGCACGCCGATGGTGCTCAGCGTCACCCGGTGGATCAGCAGATATGACGGGGGCAGATTGAGCCGCTTGCCCAGCTGGTAGGCGGGGGAGCGGGGATCGGCGACGCGGGCCGCCTGGCTGCGCATCCAGCCGCGCGTGAACGTGAACTCCTCGACCTGGGCCGGTTCGATGATCGGCAGGAGGTAGTCCATGACGGCGTCGGGGTCCAGCTCCATGGTCTCCTTGACGAAGCCCTCCGCGCACAGGAGCTCGTAGACCGCCTCGGCCTCGCCGTCGAGGGTCATGCGAAGGGACTCGCCGATGGTGGCAGGCAGACCACCCGGAAGGCGGTCGACCGTGCCGAAGTCCAGGACGCCCAGGCGCCAGTCGTCCTCTCCGTCCGGACCACCGGGGAGCAGACGGAAGTTGCCCGGGTGCGGATCGGCGTGGAGCAGGCCGGTGCGGGCCGGGCCGGAGAACAGGAAGCGGGCCAGAAGCTGGCCGGCGCGGTCGCGCTGTTCCTGGGTGCCGTCCGAGATGACCTCCGACAGGGGGATGCCGTCGATCCACTCGGTGATCAGGACCTGCTCGGACTGGTGGACCACGTGCGGCACGAGGACGTCCGGGTCGTCCGTGAACTCCTCCGCGTGGGCCTGCTGGGCCTGGGCCTCCAAGCCGTAGTCGAGCTCCTCCGAGACGCGGTCCTTCAGCTCGGCGATCAGCGGCTTGATGTCCATGCCGGGGATCAGCGGGCCGAGCAGACGGGAGAAGCGGCTCAGCTGGTTCAGGTCGGACAGCAGCGCCTCGCCCGCGCCGGGGTACTGCACCTTGACGGCCACCTCACGGCCGTCGTGCCACACCGCCCGGTGGACCTGGCCGATCGAGGCGGCCGCGGAGGGCTTGTCCTCGAACTCCGAGAACAGCTCCTGCCAGCCCTCGCCGAGCCGCTCCTGCAGCACCCCGTGCACCGTGCGCGTGGGCATCGGCGGCGCGGCCTCCTGGAGCTTCGTCAGCGCGGCCCGGTAGGGGCCGGCCACCTCCTCGGGCAGTGCGGATTCGAAGACGGACAGCGCCTGGCCGAACTTCATGGCGCCGCCCTTGAGCTCGCCGAGCACCTTGAACAGCTGCTCGGCGGTGCGCTGCTGGAGCTCGCGGCCGACGAGCTCAGCCGACTCGCCGACGATCCGCTTGCCGAATCCCCACGTCGCGCGCCCGGCGATGCCGAGCGGGAGCGCGGCGAGTTTGGCGGTCCGGGTGACCGCTTTCCGGGGAAGATCAGACATGCGCCCTCCAAGTCCCAGCCGGCCGCTCCGCCGCTGCCTCACGGCACTGCGCCGACGGCCGTTGCACCGCCATTGTCTCGTGTGATGCCCCGTCCTCCGAGGGGTGCTCCCCATTTCCTCTCTCAGAGGCGCCGCAGGGGCATGCGGAATGGGCCCATACCGGCCGGGCGTGCCAGTGGAGCGTGGGGAGCGAGACCTCCCAGCGCGCGCCGGTGCTCGACGGGACCCGGCCGTCCAGGAAGGCGAGCGCGTGCGCGGCGGCCAGCCCGGCCACCGTCGTGGCCAGCGCCAGGTCGCAGGGCCGGACCTCGCGCTGCCTGCCCGAGCGCCACTGGGCGATCAGACGCGGCCAGGTCGGGTCCCGGTCGGTGCGGTCCTCGTGCAGACAACCCGCACAGCCCGTCTCCCCGGGCAGTACGAGCGGACCGACCACGCCGGTCCCCTCCACGACACCGGCGTACAGGTGGGGCGTCCCGGAGGCCATCAGCGGTTCGGCGCAGGACGGGGCGGGCGCGTGCACCGCGACATCGTCCCGCGGGGCGAGGACCACCAGGGAGAAACCCGGGTCGCCTCCGTCCGGGGGCGGTGGGAGCTCGGCGCGGCGGGGCGGCCGGTCCGGGGCGGCCTGCCGTACGGCCCGGCGGGCCGACTCGTCCCTGCGGTCGCCGACGGCCTGGGCCGGATGCCCGCCCGGGGCGACGTCCCACGGCTCCACCCGGCCGCCGTCACGCACCTCGACCTCGCCCACGCCGGCCCCGGCCAGCAGCGAGGCCAGGAGGGCACCCACCCGGCCCGCGCCCCTGACCTGCACGCGCTGCGAGCGGCGGGCGGCCAGCCGTCCGAGCGCCTCGCCCGGCTCCGAGGTGGTGAGGGACAGCGAGGCCAGGTCGGGCCGGAGCCGGTCGAGGACGTCCTTCTTCGCCCGCAGCGTGTCGGCGGCGGGTCCGCCGCCCCGGGCGTCGTCGAGGAGCCCGGCCCGCGAAAGCCGCCGCACCAGCCCGTCGACATGGCCGTCCGGCAGGTCCATCCGGCGCCCCTCCTCGCGCAGCAGCTCCATCCCCCGCGTGCCGTTCAGCAGGTCGAGGAAGCTGCCCGTCGCCGTGTCCATCGGCCCGAGCGTCAGGGCGTGCGCCGGCGTCATGCCGAACTGCACGGTGTTGAGGTCGCGCCAGCCGCGCCGGAGCGCGGGTTTCACCATCGGATGCATGACAGGTCCCCCGTATGTCATAGAACGTCCCGTGTGCCGGAAGGGAGTGCGGATGTGGGTCGAGCCGGGCCCGGTCGCAGGACACCGCGGTCGCGGCGAACCCTGGTGCCGGGCTGCCGTTCCGGTCCTGAAGCGGGCCCGCCCCTCGCTTCGCCGACTGGATCCAGCATGCCCAAACCCGTCACCCGCCGCCGAAAGTTGTCCACAGGCACGGGGATTCGTCGTACAAATCCGGCGGCCGGAGAGGGGGGCGCCATCGAACCGTCCCGGAGCCGGGACTTCCCCGTGTGCAGCGGGTAACGTCGGGGCGTGCCCGCCGATCCACTGCACCGCGCCGGAAAGCCACAGCGCAGCACGACGAGCCAGCCGCCGAGCGGCTCGGGGGCGAGCGCGATCGAGGTCCGCAGGAGTCCCCGCCGACGCAGGACGGTCTCCGCGTACCGCGAGGGCGATCGCACCGTAGTGCTCATCCCCGCCCGCATGTCCGCGGCGGAGGAGCAGCGCTGGGTGAACGTCATGCTCGACAAGCTGGCCGCCCAGGAGAGCAAGCGGTCCCTCGGGGACGCCGAGCTGTTTGAGCGGGCGCGGCGGCTCTCGGAGCAGTACTTCGACGGCCGGGCCCGGCCCGCCTCGGTGCGCTGGGTGACCAACCAGAACACGCGCTGGGGGTCGTGCACCCCGTCCGACGGAAGCATCCGCCTGTCGCACCGCCTGCAGGGCATGCCCGAGTACGTCGTCGACTACGTCCTCCTCCACGAACTGGCCCACCTGCTCGTCCCCGGACACGGACCCGGCTTCTGGCGGCTGCTGGAGGCCTACCCGAGAACGGAGCGGGCCCGGGGCTATCTCGAGGGCGTGGTCGCCGCCGAGCGGTTGCCCCACGTGCCCGGGGCCCGCGGGGAGAGCCCCGCGGGGTGAGTGACCGCTTTGCGTGAGCGAGCAGCCGATACGGCTGGGCGGGGGTTCTGTACCGGCTCTGTACCGACGTCTTCCGATGTCCGGATTTGCCGTTAGCCTGACGCGACGCACTCACGTTCTGGATGGGGGACGGTCGTTACGCATGGCCAGGGAATTCCAACGCGGCCACAAGGCCAGGATCAGTGACCTCACCGCGGGCACGGATCTGTACGTAGGCGTGCAGATCTCCGGCCCCGGTCTGAGCTTCGACATCAGCTGCTTCGGTCTCGACGCCGACGAGCGGCTCTCCGACGATCGGTACTTCGTCTTCTTCAACCAGCCGAAGTCCCCCGAGGAAGCCATCCAGCTCCTGGGTGCCCAGGCGGGCGACACGGAGTCCTTCCGGGTCACGCTCGACCGGATCCCCCCGCAGATCCAGAAGCTGTCCTTCACGGCGACGATCGACGGCGCCGGCCAGATGTCGCAGATCGGCGCCGGGTACATCCGGATCGTCGCGGGCGGCGAGGAGGTGGCCCGCTACTCCTTCACCGGCTCGGAGTTCTCCACCGAGCGGGCCGTGATGCTGGGTGACTTCTACCTGAAGGACGTGTGGCGGTTCGCCGCCGTCGGGCAGGGCTTCGACGGCGGTCTGGACGCGTTGCTGAAGAACTTCGGCGGCGAGGTGGCCGAAGAGGAGGCGCCCGCGCCCGGTCCGCAGCAGGCTCAGGGCGGCGCCGCCCCGGGCTTCGCCCCGCCGGCCTTCGCAGCACCCGCCGCCCCGGCGCCTGCCCCGGCCCC
>NZ_JAPSKN010000040.1:0-26429 GCF_031181705.1 Streptomyces sp. | reverse complement strand
CAGCACGGCGTTCCCCAGCCCGGAATCCCGCCGCAGGGCGTCCCGCAGCCCGGTGCGGTCCAGGGCCCGGGCGTGGCCGCCGCGCTCCAGCAGTTCAAGGAGACCCCCACCGGGCAGCGCTGGACGCAGCAGAACAAGAAGCTCGTCCGGGTCGACCTCGGCATCGGCGGGCAGCCCGTGCTGGCGCGGCAGGGCAGCATGGTGCTCTACCAGGGCAAGGTCGACTTCAGCTACAAGGGAGCAGGCTTCTCCGGCCGGATCGTCGGCAATGCCACCGGCCAGGAGATGCAGCTCATGCGCTGCACCGGTCAGGGGCAGGTCTTCCTCGCCGAGAACTCGACGATGCTCCACCCGATCGAGCTCCAGGGCGACGGCATCTGCGTCTCCGCCGAGAACGTCCTGGCCTTCGACGAGGGCCTCCAGTACGAGGTCCGCCGCATCGAGGGACACGGCATCCCCGGCGGCGCGCTGTTCACCATGCAGTTCCAGGGCACCGGCACGATCGTCGTGAAGACGCACGGCACGCCCGTGGTGCTGCCCGTCACGCCCACCACGTTCGCCGACTGCAACGCCGTGGTCGCCTGGTCGGCCGCCGCCCAGGTCGTCGTCTCCAGCCAGGTGCGGATGCGCCGCAACGCCTACCCCGGCGACACCGGGGAGAGCGTCAACCTCCAGTTCCGGGGCGCACCCGGCAACTTCATCGTCGTCCAGCCGTACGAGGTCTGAGGGAGCCCGTCATGACACAGCAGCTCGCGGGCCACGCCCCCGCACCCGTCACCGCCCGCATGGAGAACCACGGCAACCACATGCTGAAGGTCGCCATGCAGACCGGCAACGACCTCCTCGCGCGCGTGGGGTCGATGGTCGCCTACGAAGGGTTCGTCCAGTACGAGCCCAACCCGCCGGCCGTGCGCCAGATCGCCAAGGACTGGCTGACCGGCGAGGGCGCGCCCCTGATGAAGTGCTCCGGCGACGGCCTGCTCTACCTCGCCGACTACGGGGCGAACGTCGTCGTGATCAACCTCAACGGCGACGGCATCTCCGTCAACGCCACCAACCTGCTCGCCTTCGACGCCCACCTCACCTGGGGCGTGGAGCGGGTCAAGGGCCTGGCCAAGTTCGCCGGCCAGGGCCTGTGGAACACCAAGATCTCCGGACAGGGCTGGGTCGCGCTGACCTCCCGGGGCAAGCCGATCGTCGTCGACTGCGGAGGCGGCGAGGACGAGACGTACGTCGACCCCGACGCGCTCGTCGCCTGGTCCCCGAACCTCAAGGTGAAGGGCAAGCGCAGCTTCCGGGCGCAGTCACTGATCGGCCGCGGCAGCGGCGAGGCCTACCAGATGGCCTTCTCCGGTCAGGGCATCGTCGTCGTCCAGCCCAGCGAGGACAGCACCGACCGCCTCCGGGCCCGGGGCTGAGGGGGAGCCAGAAACGCCATGCAGAGCCCGATTTTCGCCTACAACGAGCAGCAGGCCCAGGAACGCTGGAGCCTGCAGAACAAGCAGATGCTGCGCGTCGCCCTGGAGGGCCACGACGACATCCTGGCCCGTAAGGGCACCATGGTCGCCTACCAGGGGCTCGTCGAGTTCGACGCCGAGTACCAGAGCAACGGCCAGGCACGCGCGCGTGCGCACACGGGTGAGGGACTCGACCTGATGCGCTGCCACGGGCAGGGCACGGTCTACCTCGCCAACCTCAAGCAGCACGTCCACGTCATGGACGTGGACCAGGACGGCCTCACCGTCGACAGCAGCTACGTGCTGGCGATGGACTCCTCCCTGCACCACGAGGTCATCGCCGTGGACAGCCTCTACGGCATCTCCGGCTCGGGGAAGTACCAGCTCAACATCTCCGGCCGGGGAAAGGTCGCGCTGATGACCTCGGGCATGCCGCTGCTGCTGCAGGTGACGCCCGACAAGTACGTCAACTGTGACGCCGACGCGATCGTCGCCTGGTCGACCGGCCTGCGCGTGCAGATGCAGGCCCAGACGCACTCCTCGGGGGTGTGGCGGCGCCGCGGCAACACCGGCGAGGGCTGGGAGCTGAGCTTCATGGGCTCCGGCTTCGCGCTGGTCCAGCCCAGCGAGCTGCTGCCGCCGCAGAACGCCCAGATCGGCTCGGGCCTCGCCGCGCAGTACGGCATGGGCCAGCAGGGGGCGCGGGGGCAGAACCAGGGCAACGTCTGGAGCTGAGCGCTGGGTGCTCCCCGGTTCGGCCGATCGGGTTCGGGGCTCGTGCGGCCGGGTCCCGGCCACGGGCCGTCCGTGGGCGGCCGCGCGGTTGGCCACGTCCCTGACGGGGTGCACCCCGCGGTCAGGAACACGTGTAAGGAGCGGCCACCGAGGCGGCCGCTCCTTACATCGCCGCTCCTTGCACGTACTCAGAGCGCGAGTCTCGCGCGTGTCGCCCGCAGCAGGCGTACGACCGAGTCGTCCGCCACCTCCGGCACCTCCTCGTAGCCGAACCAGCGCACGTCGAGCGACTCGTCACTGACCGCGTGTACGGCATCGGGGGGTGGCACGACGGCGTACTGGACGTCCAGGTGCCAGTGGCACGGCGCCGGGATCGGGTGCCGGTCCAGGCGTACCGGGCCGCCCGGCAGCAGGGACAGCCCCGAGACGCCGGACTCCTCCGTCGCCTCGCGCAGGGCCGCTGCCGCCAGGGTGGCGTCACCGGGCTCGCAGTGGCCGCCCATCTGCAGCCACATCCTCAGCTTCCTGTGCAGCGTGAGCAGCACCCGGCCGCCCACGGGGTCGATCACCAGGGCGCTCGCCGTGATGTGGCCCGCCTGGCAGGCCTTCCAGAGGCCGTCCGGGTGATCGGCCAGGTGGTCGAGGTAGATCTGGCGCAGCTCGGGCTGGTCCTCGTAGTCCTTCAGTACGAGGACCGCGTCGTCGTACAGGCTCACCCGGCGTCGTCGTCCTTGTTCTTCTCCTCGCCCTCGCCCTCGCCCTTCTTGCGCAGGTCGGGCTTGTCCGCCGCCTCGCCGAGCATCTTGTCCAGCTCGGAGAAGTCGATCTGCTCGCGGTGCACGAAGCCGTCCGGATCGTCCAGGTCGGTCGCCGTCGGCAGCATGTCCGGGTGGTGCCACAGGGCGTCCCGGCCGTCGACCCCGCGCGCGTCCGTGAGGGAGGCCCACAGACGGGAGGCGTCGCGCAGACGGCGCGGGCGCAGCTCCAGACCGATCAGCGTGGCGAACGTCTGCTCGGCCGGGCCGCCCGAGGCGCGGCGGCGGCGCAGCGTCTCCCGCAGCGCGTCCGCCGATCCCAGCCGGGGCTTCGCAGCCGCGTGGACCACCGCGTCCACCCAGCCCTCGACGAGCGCCAGAGCGGTCTCCAGACGGGCCAGGGCGGCCTTCTGCTCGGGCGTGTCCTCGGGCTGGAACATGCCCTGCTGGAGCGCTTCCTGCAGCTGCTCGGGGTTCTGCGGGTCGAACTGGCCGACCACGTCCTCCAGCTTGGCCGTGTCGACCTTGATGCCGCGGGCGTAGCCGTCGACCGCGCCGAACAGGTGCGAGCGCAGCCACGGCACGTGCGCGAAGAGGCGCTGGTGGGCCGCCTCGCGCAGGGCGAGATACAGCCGTACCTCCTCCTGGGGGACGCTCAGGTCCTTGCCGAACGTCTCGACGTTCACCGGCAGCAGCGCGGCCTTGCCGGCCGGACCGAGCGGCAGGCCGATGTCGGACGAGCCGACGACCTCGCCCGCGAGCACGCCGACGGCCTGCCCGATCTGCGTGCCGAACATGGCGCCGCCCATCGAGCGCATCATGCCGATCAGCGGGCCGGCCATGGCCTGCATCTCCTCCGGCAGGACGTCGCCCATGGCGGTGCCGACGCGCTCGGCGACCGGGTCGACGAGCTCCTTCCAGGCGGGCAGGGTCGCCTCGACCCACTCCGCGCGGCTCCAGGCCACGGCGGAGCCGGCGCCCGACGGCAGGGACGTGGCGTCGTCGAGCCACAGGTCCGCCAGGCGGACGGCCTCCTCGACGGCCCTGCGCTCGGCGGGGCCGACGCTGGCGTCCTTGGTGCCGTCAGGGGAGCCCTGGGAGACCGTCTGGCGGGCGATCTGCTTGGCCATGTCCCAGTTCACCGGGCCGCCCTCGTAGGAGAGCATCTGGCCCAGCTGCTGGAACGCGGCGCCCAGGTCGTTGGGGTTCAGAGAGCCGAACATGGCTGCGAACGGATTGTCCGCACCGGGGCCACCGGGGCCGCCGCCAAAACCTCCGGCTCCGGGCAGGCCGCCGAAGCCGAACGGGTTGGCCGGTCCCTGACCACCACCGCTCTGCTGGTCCTTCTTCTTGCCCTCGTCGCCGTCGTCCGGCTCCTCCGGCGGAAGGCCGAATCCGAATGGGGTGTCACTCACGGGATTCCTCGGCTGGTAAGGCCGCCGGTTCTTTCCGGCGGCACGGCTGCCCGACAACACCACCCAGCGTAGACACCCGGGGCGGATCGGGCCTCGGTGCTTCGCCGACTGACAGCCTGCGGCAGGATGGATGCCACCTGGTACGCACGCGTCGCTCGCGCTCGTACTGAAGACAACCGCTGGAGACGCCCGGTGAGTTCCCCAGATCCGCAGGTTCGCGCAGCGCGAAACCAGTCAACCAGTTCCGCGAGTCCCGCGGGGCGCGGCCCCGTCGTCGCGGTCACCGGCGCCGCGTACGGCATCGGCGCGCTGCTCACCGAGCAGCTCGCGGCGTCCGACGAGGTCAGACAGGTGCTGGCCATCGACGAGCGGCGTGGCGAGTGCGCCGCCGCGCAGTGGCACATCCTCGACGTACGGGATCCGGCCATCGCGGACAAGCTGCGCGGCGCCGACGTCGTGGTCCACCTGGCGCTGGACCTCGACCTGGAGACCGACGCCGCCGCCCGAACGGCCTACAACGTCCGGGGGACGCAGACCGTACTGACCGCCGCCGCGGCGGCAGGAGTGCACCGGGTCGTGCTGTGCACCTCGTCGATGGTCTACGGTGCGCTGCCCGACAACGAGCTGCCGCTGTCGGAGGACGCGGAGCTGCGCGCCACGGCGGAGGCCACGGGCGTCGGCGACCTGCTGGAGATCGAGCGGCTGGCACGGCGGGCACCTCGGGCCCACCCCGGACTGAACGTCACCGTGGTGCGGCCGGCCGTCCTGGTCGGCGGCACCGACACGGCTCTGACCAGGTATTTCGAGTCGCCCCGGCTGCTGGTCGTCGCCGGGTCGCGGCCCGCGTGGCAGTTCTGCCACGTCGAGGACCTGTGCAGTGCGCTGGAGTACGCCGTCCTGGAGAAGGTCGAGGGGGAACTCGCCGTCGGGTGCGACGGGTGGCTGGAGCAGGAGGAGGTCGAGGAGCTCAGCGGGATCCGCCGGATGGAGCTGCCGTCGGCGGTCGCCCTGGGCGCGGCGGCACGGCTGCACCGGATCGGCCTCACGCCCTCCCCGGCGGGGGACCTGGCCTACACGATGTACCCCTGGGTGGTGAGCGGCAGCCGGCTGCACGACGCCGGGTGGCGGCCGAGGTACACCAACGAGGAGGTCCTCGCGGAACTCCTGGAGGAGGTCTCCGGGCGGCACACCGTCGCCGGGCGGCGCCTGGGCCGCAAGGACGCGACGGCCGCGGGCGCCGCGGGCGCGACGGTGGCGCTGCTGGGCGCGGCGGCGGTGGTGCGGCGGGCCCGGAAGGCGCGGCGGCGGATCTGAGGGAGCCGCCTGCAGCGATCCGGGGACGCTCCTGTGGCGGCGGAACGCTGTAGGAGACTCCAACCTCCACGCGCGCGTGCCGGTCGATAGCTCTATTTCGTGCTGTCGGTCCCGTGCGGCACGATGGGGCCATGGCATCCACGAGCGATCACCCCGGTGAGCGGGCCGCGCAGGACCCCGTCAAGCTGATCGGGATCCGGGACACGCCCCTGTCCGTGGACGAGGTGTTCCGCGCCGTCGGTGACGACGCGTCCGGCGGCACGGCGCTCTTCGTCGGCACCGTGCGCAACCACGACGGCGGCGCCGACGTGGCGGAGCTGGGGTATTCGTGCCACCCCAGCGCGGAGGCCGAGATGCGTCGGATCGCCGAGAAGGTGGCCGCCGAGTTCCCCGTGCGTGCGCTGGCGGCCGTGCACCGCGTGGGCGACCTGCGGATCGGGGATCTCGCCGTGGTCGTCGCCGTCTCCTGCCCGCATCGCGGAGAGGCCTTCGAGGCGTGCCGCAAGCTCATCGACGACCTCAAGCACGAGGTGCCCATCTGGAAGCACCAGAGGTTCTCCGACGGCACCGAGGAGTGGGTCGGCGCCTGCTGATCGGGGGGCTGTCCTCCGGTTGCGTAACCGCACCCCCGGCGTGAGCGTTGTCACTGCGGATGGTTAATCTGCTGATCAGTCAGTTCGCGGACGCTCGATGGGGTTGGAGGTCGGCATGGCGGCGCTCGCCTGGTTGCTGATTCCGCTTGTGGCTGCGATCGGCGCGGGGCTGTGGGGAAGTTGGGCCAACCGGACCCGCAAGGTCCGTGGCGACGGCCCGGAGCTCATCGGCTACGCCCGCTTCCGCGAGGCCATGGAGAAGCCGCGGCCGGGTGCCTGACGGTCGGAAAACAGCAGGTCACAAGCGTCTTGACGCGTAGGGCCGCCCCGTACGGGCGGCCCTGACGGTGCGCTGACAGGACCGTCCCGTACTGTCGAGTCATGCCACGCCGCACTGCGACGATGCTCGCCTCCACCCTGATGCTGATCGCGCTGTTGTGCGCGGGAGTGTTCATCCCCGTGCCGTACTCGGAGATGTCCCCGGGGCCGACGGTGAACACGCTCGGCGATCACGACGGCGAGCCGGTGCTGCAGATCGCGGGGCGGAAGACGTATGCGACGACCGGCCATCTGAACATGACCACGGTCCGGGTCACGAGCGCCGACTACCGGATGAACCTGGTCGAGGCCGTCTACGGCTGGCTCGCGCACGACAACAAGGTCGTGCCGCACGAGACGCTCTACCCGGACGGCAAGACCGAGGAGCAGTCCACCCAGGAGAACGCCGAGGAGTTCAGCCAGTCCCAGGAGAGCGCCAAGGTCGCCGCCCTGAAGGAGCTCGACGTCCCGGTGAAGTCGTGGGTGATCGTCTCCACGGTCGTCAAGGGGTCCCCGGCCGAGAACAAGCTGCACGCCGGAGACGTGATCAAGGCCGTCGACGGTACGGCGGTCAAGCAGCCGGCCGACGTCGCGAAGCTGGTCACGAAGCACAAGCCCGGCCAGGACGTCCGCTTCACGATCGTGCCCGCCAAGGAACAGGCCGCCGCCGAGAAGGAGAAGCGGACGCCGACCAGGACCGAGGACATCACGATCACCACCACGACGTCAGACGACGCGGGCGAGAAGCGCGCCATCGTCGGCATCTCCGCCGGAACCGACCACACGTTCCCGTTCACCATCGACATCAAGCTCGCCGACGTCGGCGGACCGAGCGCCGGTCTGATGTTCGCGCTCGGCATCTACGACAAGCTCACGCCGGGCAGCCTGACCGGCGGCACGTTCGTGGCCGGCACCGGCACGATCGACGACGCGGGCAAGGTCGGCCCGATCGGCGGCATCGAGATGAAGACCGTCGGCGCGCGGGCGAAGGGCGCCCGGTACTTCCTGACGCCCGCCGACAACTGCGCGGCCGCCGCCAAGGACACCCCGGAAGGCCTCACCCTCGTCAAGGTGGACACCATCCAGGACGCCCTCGGTGCCCTGAAGGACATCCGCGGAGGCGACACCGCGGACCTGCCGCGGTGCGGTAAGTAGCCGGGGAGGGGCCCGGCGGTCCGGGCCCCGAAGCCCGCGGGCTAGTCCTCGAACGTCGCGAACAGCGCCTCCGCCAGGCCCGGCACCAGGTCGGAGCCGGTCAGCACCTCGGTCGGCGAGTCCTTCTCGCGCAGCCGCAGGGCCGAGTCGCGGGTGCCGTCGCGCAGCACCCCGACCGTCATCCGGACCTCCTGACGGTCCGGGTGTTCCGCCACCCACTTCGTCAGCGCCGCCCCGCTCAGGTCCTTCGGGACCTGGGCCTCGGCGGACGGGGGCAGCATCAGGCGCTCCACGGCGAGGGCGCAGCCGGAAACCGCGTCGGGCCAGGCGATGGTGGCGAGGAACTCGTCGAGCGGCTTGCCCGTTGGAACCTCGTCCTGCTCGATCGGGGTGAGGCCGGAGTTCTCCGGCTCCTCACCCAGACCGAGCCGGTCCGCGAGCGACGGCTGTTCGGCTCGCAGCCGTGCGGTGTCGACGAGGGCGAAAAGGCGGGCCGGCTGGTCCCAGCCGAGGCCGGAGACGTACTCGTCGATCTCGAGCACGGCCCGGGTGAGCGGGTTCGCAGCCATGGGAGTGTTGGACATGGTCACAATCCTCTCTCGTTCCTGGCCGGAATCGGGAACCGAGTAAACGGTGAGTAAGTTGCATAGGTGGGGGCCCACGATCACGGGGGCCACGGACGGCCCGTGAAGACGCGGGCCCGACGAATCGACAGCGAACTTCGAGGTGCGCACCTTGGCTTTCCAGATGCCGGACCGCGGCGGAGGCCCGACAGGGCCGCGGATGAGAGTGGGCCGCCCGTCCCGGCGCGTCCGGACCCTGCTCATGACGCTGGGCGTCCTGGCCGTCCTCGGCATGGCGTTCACCATGTTCGCGGGGTTTTGGACGGACTGGCTCTGGTACCGGTCGGTGAACTACTCCTCGGTCTTCACCACCACCCTGTGGACCAAGATCGGGCTCTTCTTCGTCTTCGGCCTGCTCATGGCCGTCGCGGTCGGCGTCAACATCTGGCTGGCGCACCGGCTGCGGCCGCCGCTGAGTGCCATGTCGATGGAGCAGCAGAACCTCGACCGGTACCGCATGAGCATCGCGCCCTACAAGAAGTGGCTGCTCCTCGGGATCACCTCCCTGGTGGGCCTGATCGCCGGCGCCTCCGCGTCCGGCCAGTGGCGCACGTGGCTGATGTGGGTCAACGGCGTGTCCTTCGGACAGAAGGACCCCCAGTTCAAGCTGGACGTGTCCTTCTACGCCTTCGACCTGCCCTGGTACCGGTTCCTGCTCGGCTTCGGCTTCGCCGCCGCGATCCTCTCGGTGATCGCCGCCGCGCTCACCCACTACCTCTACGGCGGGCTGCGCGTCACCAGTCCCGGCGCGCGCGCCACGGCCGCGGCCACCGGGCACCTGTCCGTGCTCCTCGGGATCTTCGTGGCCCTGAAGGCGGTCGCCTACTGGCTCGACCGGTACGGGCTCGCGGTGAAGTCCAGCGACTTCCGGGCGACCGACAACTGGACCGGCCTGCGGTACGTCGACGCCAACGCCTACCTGCCGGCCAAGACGATCCTGTTCTGCATCGCCGTCATCTGCGCGCTGCTGTTCTTCGCCACCCTGTGGCGGCGCACCTGGCAGCTGCCGGTGATCGGCTTCGGCCTGATGGTGCTCTCCGCCATCCTCATCGGCGGGCTGTACCCGGCGATCGTGCAGAAGTTCCAGGTCCAGCCGAACGAGCAGGCCAAGGAGGCGCCGTACGTCGAGAAGAACCTCGAGGCGACGCGCAAGGCCTACGGCATCGACGGCACCAAGGTCACCGACTACACGGGTACGAGCACGACCGAGGACAAGACCGAGCTCCGCGACGACGTCGACGCCACGGCGAGCATCCGGATCATGGACCCGAACATCGTCTCGCCGACGTTCCAGCAGCTCCAGCAGATCAGGAACTACTACGCGTTCCCGAACAACCTGGACGTCGACCGCTACGCCAAGGACGGCAAGGAGCAGGACACGGTCATCGGCCTGCGTGAGCTGAACCTCGCGGGCATCCCGAAGAAGAACTGGATCAACAACCACTTCCGGTACACCCACGGGTTCGGAGTGGTCGCCGCCGAGGGCACCAGCGCCGACGCCCAGGGCCGTCCGAACTTCACGGAGTCCGACCTGCCCTCCGAGGGCGACCTCGGCACGTACGAGCAGCGGATCTACTACGGCGAGAAGACCGACACGTACTCGATCGTCGGCGGTCCCCAGAAGGAGATCGACTACTCCGACGACAACGGCGAGAAGACCACCAGCTACAAGGGCGACAGCGGGGTCAACCTCTCCAACCCGGTCAACCGGGCCGCGTACGCGGTGGCGTTCGGCGAGCCGCAGATCCTCTACTCCGGCGCCATCGGCGACGGTTCGCGGATCCTGTACAACCGCACGCCCAAGGAGCGCGTCGAGGCGGTCGCCCCGTGGCTGACCATCGACGGCGACGCCTACCCCGCGGTCGTGGACGGCCGGATCCAGTGGATCGTCGACGCCTACACGACGACGAACGGCTACCCGTACTCCTCGCGCACGACCCTCGGTGACACGACCGCCGACTCGCTGACCGCCACGAACGACAACCGCGCGGTGGTGGCTCAGCAGAACCAGGTCAACTACATCCGCAACTCGGTGAAGGCGACCGTCGACGCGTACACCGGCGAGGTCAAGCTCTTCCAGTGGGACACGAAGGACCCGGTCCTCAAGACCTGGATGAAGGCCTTCCCGGACACGGTGGAGCCCAAGAGCGACATCTCCAAGTCGCTGATGGACCACCTGCGTTACCCCCAGGACCTGTTCAAGGTCCAGCGGGAGCTGCTCACGCGCTACCACGTGAAGGACGCGACGACGTTCCTCAGTGGCAGCGAGGTCTGGCAGGTGCCGGACGACCCGACGAACCGGTCGGGCAACGCGGTGCCGCCGTACTACCTGAGCATGAAGATGCCCGACCAGAAGGCGCAGGCGTTCTCCCTGACGACGACCTTCACGCCCAACGGCCGGGACAACCTCAGCGCGTTCATGGCGGTCGACGCGGAGGCGGGCACGTCCGACTACGGCAAGATCAGAATTCTGAAACTGCCGACGAACACCACGGTGAACGGACCCAAGCAGGTCCAGAGCCAGTTCAACTCCCAAGAGGACATCGCCGAGTCCATCAGGCTCCTGAGAGGCGGCGACTCCGAAGTCGAGTACGGCAACCTGCTGACGGTGCCGCTGGACGGGGGACTGCTCTACGTGGAGCCGGTCTACGTCCGCGGTGGCGGACTGAAGTACCCGCTGCTGCGCAAGGTGCTGGTCACCTACGGAGGCCAGACCGCCTTCGAGAACACGCTCGACGAGGCCCTCAACAAGGTCTTCGGAGCGGAGGGAGCGACTCCCGAGCCGCCGGACGAGGGGGACACGCCGCCTCCGCCGACGTCCGAGAACCCGACGGTCCAACAGGCCCTGGAGGACGCCCAGAAGGCGTTCGACGCCGGCCAGGAGGCCCTGAAGGAGAACGACTGGGAGGCGTACGGCCGGGCGCAGAAGGACCTGGAGGACGCGCTGCAGCGGGCCGAGGACGCCCAGGCCGAGGCGAGCCGCGGAGGCGGAGGCGCCGGGGGCGGCGAGAGCCAGCCCAGCGGCAGCCCGAGCCCCAAACCGAGCAGTTAGGCCCTGGCCTGGTGAAATGCCCGTCCCGCGCCGTGATACGGTTGTGAACACAACGGCGCGGGGTGGAGCAGCTCGGTAGCTCGCTGGGCTCATAACCCAGAGGTCGCAGGTTCAAATCCTGTCCCCGCTACTGAAGTCGCGATGTCCGAGTGACGGCGCGGCCACGAAGGCCCGGATTCCACAGAGGAATCCGGGCCTTCGTGATGTGTGAACGCATGTATGGGTGCAGGCTGCGGCCGCGCTGCCGGGGGGAGTTGGGCGTTCTGTGTTTGACTTGTCGTTCTGTGGGCATGTCGACAAAACGCTGTAGTGACCTCACTGGCTGCGGTATACCAGGTGTACCCAGGTTGCAGGTGGTGCGACGATGGACGTTATGGGGGACAAGGCAACTCTGTTCGAGACAGGGCGTTTTGTGCAGCCTTCCAGCCGGGAGGACACCGAGACCCCGGACGAGACCGGGGAACTCGCCGACGAGGCGGCCGAAGAGCTGCGTCAGCGGCTCGCCGCGGAGGCCGGCGACGTCGAGGCGATGAGTGTCCTCGGGGCCATGCTGCTGCGCCGTGGTGATCTCGACGGTGCCGAACCCCATCTGCGTGCCGCCACCGCCGCGGGCGACCGGGCCGCGGCCAACAACCTGGGCGTCCTGCTCCACCAGCGTGGCTACGCCGACGAGGCCGCCGGCTGGTGGCGGATCGCCGCCGTCGCGGGATCGGCCGCGGCCGCGCACGCCCTCGGCCGGCACCACCGCGAGCGCGGCGACGAGCCGGCCGCCGAGTACTGGCTGCGCCAGTCCGCCGAGCAGGGCCACACCCTGGGCGCGTACGCCCTCGCCGACCTGCTGGAGCACCGTGGGGACGCCGCGGCCGAGCAGTGGATGCGCGTGGCGGCCGAGCGCGGGCACCGCGAGGCCGCGTACCGGCTGGCCCGGGCCCTGGACCGCAGGACGGCGCGGGAGACCGACGGCGACAACGGTGTCCAGGCGCCCGAGGAGGCCGAGCAGTGGTACCGGCAGGCCGCCGCGCGCGGACACCGGCGGGCCGCCCTGCACCTCGGGTCGATCCTGGAGCGGCGCGGCGAACTCAAGGAGGCCGGGCGCTGGTACCTGACGTCCGCCAAGGACGGCGAGGCGCGGGCCGCCTGCGCGCTCGGGTTCCTGCTGCGCGACGCGGGCGACTCGGAGAACGCCGCCGTGTGGTGGCTGCGGGCCGCGCAGGACGGCGACGGCAACGCCGCGAACGCGCTGGGCGCGCTGCACGCCGAGCGGGGCGAGACCCAGACCGCCGAGCGGTGGTACCGGGCCGCGATGGACGCGGGCGACGTGAACGGCGCGTACAACCTCGGGCTGCTCTGCGCCGAGCAGGGGCGCACCGCGCAGGCCGAGCAGTGGTACCGGCGCGCGGCCTACGCCGGGCACCGGGAGGCCGCCAACGCGCTGGCGATCCTGCTGCTGCAGGGCGGGGACGAGACGGGTGCGGAGCCGTGGTTCTCCAAGGCCGCGGAGGCCGGGAGCGTGGACGCCGCGTTCAACCTGGGCATCCTGCATGCCGGGCGGGGCGAGGAGAAGGCCGCGCTGCGCTGGTACGAGCGGGCCGCCGCCGCCGGGCACACCGAAGCGGCGCTGCAGGTCGGCATCGCGCGGCTGCGGGACGGCGACGAGCAGGAGGCCGAGCGGTACCTGCGGTGTGCGGCCGGGGGCGGGAGCGCCGAGGCCGCGTACCGGCTGGCGACCGTGCTCGACGCCCGGCGGCCGCCGGAGCCGGCGCACGAGCTCGGCGAGCCGGTGCACCGGCGCAGCGAGTGCGAGGAATGGTACGAGCGGGCGGCGTCCCAGGGGCATCGGCGGGCCCAGGTGCGGGTCGGCATGCTGGCGGCGGCCCGGGGGGACGTCGTCGAGGCGGCCCGGTGGTACCGGCAGGCGGCCGAGGCCGGGTCGCGCAACGGCGCGTTCAATCTCGGGCTGCTGCTGGCCCGGGAGGGGAGCGAGCCCGAGGCGGCCGTGTGGTGGACAAGGGCGGCCGACGCCGGGCACGGGCGGGCCGCGTTGCGGCTGGCCCTGGTCTACGCGCGTCGGGGCGAGCTGGCGGAGGGACAGCGGTGGGCCGACCGGGCCGTGTCCCTGGGCCCCGGGTCGGTGGCGGAACGAGCGGCTCGGCTGCGCGACGCGCTCCGGCAGGAACTGTCGGCGTAAGGCGGGACGGCGGCTTGCGGGGCGCTCGGCGTTCGTCCCGGGGCTGACACCGCCTGGAGCGGTGGCCGCCTTGGCAGGGCCGCGGGGTGGCTCGGTGGGAAGGCGTGCTCCGGCGAGGGCGGTCGGCGTGAGGTCGGGTGGCCTGCGGGCTGGTTGGTGTGGGTCGGGTGGCTTGCGACCGGTTGGTGCCGGTCCTGGGGCGAGCGGCGGTTGTGGCTGGCTGATGGGGAGGGCGGCTGGCGTTCGTCTAGGGCTGGGCGGCAGCTTGGCGCGGCCGCGGGGGGCTCGGCTGGGAGATGCGTTCCGGCGTGGGCCGGGTGGCTTGCGGACCGGTTGGTGCCGGTCCTGGGGTGAGCGGTGGTTGTGGTCGGTTGATGCGGAGGGCGGCTGGCGTTCGCCCCGGGGCTGAGGGACGCCTGACGCGGCGGTCGTCTCGGCACGGAGGCGGGGTGGTTCGGCGGTAAGGCGCGTTCCGGTGAGGGCGGTCGGCGTGGGGTCGTGTGGCTTGAGGGCTGGTCAGGGGTTCGTCCCAGGGCGCCCCAGGGGTGAGGGCGGCTCCGGCCAGGGCCCGTGGAGGCTCCCTTCCTCGTGATCAGCACTGTCACTAGCGGCGGCGGCGTTAAGCGATTTGCATCTGCCCTCGTCATTGACGTAACGTTGCATTCATCGACGCGGGGTGGAGCAGCTCGGTAGCTCGCTGGGCTCATAACCCAGAGGTCGCAGGTTCAAATCCTGTCCCCGCTACTGAAGGCCGAGGGCCGGAATCCGAAAGGGTTCCGGCCCTCGGTGTTTTCCAGGGCTCCAGCGGACCGCGTGCACAGCGGAAAGCCCCGGCACCATCGGTGCCGGGGCTTTCGCGTGGGCCGGGCTAGGCGGCCGCGCAGTTCGGACAGACACCGCGGTACGTCACCTCGACGTCCGAGACCGTGAAGCCGAAGCGCTCGGAGTCGGGAAGGTCCGCCAGGGGGTTGCCGACGGGGTGCACGTCGCGGATCGCGCCGCACTGGGCGCAGACCAGGTGGTGGTGCGGCCGGTGGGCGTTCGGGTCGTACCGCTTGGCGCGCTGGTCGGTCGAGACCTCCAGCACCTCGCCCAGGGTCACGAGCTCGCCGAGCGTGTTGTAGACGGTCGCCCGGGAGATCTCGGGCAGCTTGGCGACGGCCCGGGCGTGGACCTCGTCGGCCGTCAGATGGACGTGTTCGCCGTCGAGGACCTCGGCCACGACGCGCCGCTGCGCGGTCATCCGCCATCCGCGTCCGCGCAGGCGTTCCAGAAGGTCACTCATGGCCACCAGCCTAACAGCTAAGGGGACCAGGTCCCGAACAGGTGTGAGATTAGAGTCTCACTTGCTTTAGACAATGTCTATTGTAGGATCGAGAACGGCTTTGGCCAAGGGACAGGTTTGGCCAGGAATGGTGCAGGAGGCGCACGTGACGACGCAGGGACCGCTTACGACGGAGGCCGGGGCTCCGGTCGCCGACAACCAGAACAGCGAGACCGCGGGCGTCGGTGGCCCGGTGCTCGTTCAGGACCAGCTCCTGCTCGAGAAGCTCGCCCACTTCAACCGCGAGCGGATCCCGGAGCGCGTGGTGCACGCACGCGGTGCCGGCGCCTACGGCACCTTCACGGTGACCGCCGATGTCACGCCGTACACGCGTGCCGCGTTCCTCTCCGAGATCGGCAAGCAGACCGAGGTCTTCCTGCGCTTCTCGACGGTGGCCGGCAACCTGGGCGCGGCGGACGCCGTCCGCGACCCGCGCGGCTTCGCGCTGAAGTTCTACACCGAGGAGGGCAACTACGACCTCGTCGGCAACAACACCCCGGTGTTCTTCATCAAGGACGCCATCAAGTTCCCCGACTTCATCCACACCCAGAAGCGCGACCCGTACACCGGCTCGACCGAGGCGGACAACGTCTGGGACTTCTGGAGCCTGTCGCCCGAGTCCACGCACCAGGTGACCTGGCTGTTCGGCGACCGGGGCATCCCGGCCTCCTACCGCCACATGGACGGCTTCGGCTCGCACACCTTCCAGTGGAGCAACGCGGCCGGCGAAGCCTTCTGGGTGAAGTACCACTTCAAGACCGACCAGGGCATCAAGAACCTGACCAGCGCGGAGGCCGCCCGGCTCGCCGGTGAGGATCCCGACTCCCACCAGCGCGACCTGCGCGAGGCCATCGAGCGCGGCGAGTACCCGAGCTGGACCGTCGGCGTGCAGATCATGCCCGTCGCCGAGGCGGCGACCTACCGCTTCAACCCGTTCGACCTGACCAAGGTGTGGCCGCACGCGGACTACCCGGTCGTCGAGATCGGCAGGCTGGAGCTCAACCGCAACCCGGAGAACATCTTCGCCGAGGTCGAGCAGTCGATCTTCAGCCCCGCCCACTTCGTGCCGGGCATCGGCCCGTCCCCGGACAAGATGCTTCAGGGCCGCCTCTTCGCGTACGGCGACGCCCACCGCTACCGCGTCGGCATCAACGCCGACCACCTCCCGGTGAACCGTCCGCACGCCACCGTGGCGCGCACCAACTCGCGTGACGGGTACCTCTACGACGGCCGTCACGGGGGAGCGAAGAACTACGAGCCGAACAGCTTCGGCGGGCCGTTCCAGACGGACCGTCCGCTGTGGTCCGCCACGGCCGTGAGCGGCGCCACGGGCAACCACCCGGCCCCGGTCCACGCCGAGGACGACGACTTCGTCCAGGCGGGCAACCTCTACCGGCTGATGTCGGAGGACGAGAAGGAGCGCCTGATCGCCAACCTGGCGGGCTTCATCGCCAAGGTCTCGCGCGACGACATCGTCGAGCGGGCGATCGACAACTTCCGTCGGGCCGACGGAGACTACGGCAAGCGGCTGGAGGCCGCGGTCCAGGCCCTGCGCGGCTGAACTCCAGCACTGGACCGCTTGCGGTAGTGGACGGGCCGGGTCCCCCCTCGGGGGGCCCGGCCCGTTCGTGTGCTCCCGTGCCGTCAGGCGGGCACCTGCTGACGTGCCGGTGCCCAGCAGCGGATGATGTCGCGGACCGAGACGACGCCGGCGGGCTCGTCGCGGTCCAGCACGATGAGATGACGGAAGCCACCGTGCGCCATCGCGCCGGCCGCCTCCTCCAGGGTCCAGGTCGGGGTCGCGAACACGACGTCGTTGGTGGTGTGGGCGTGGGCGCGCTCGGTGTCCGGGTCCTGGCCGCGGCCCACGGAGTTGAGGATGTCGCGTTCGGTGAGGATGCCGATGCCACCGGCGTCCGGGTCGAGGACGATGGCCGCGCCGACCTTCCGGGCGGACATCAGCGCGGCGGCCTGGCGCAGGGTGTGGGCCGGGCCGATGGTGAGGACGACGGTGCTCATGGCGTCACGGACGAGCATGGATGGAGCCACCTCCTGGGAGTGTCCCCGCCTTTGTTCCACTTTTCACAAGTTCACAAGTGGGGGGACTCCCAGAGTGGCAGGCAAAGGGAGAGTCAACAAGAGGGCGGTCAGTAACGCTGGTTGAGGTATCCGAGCAACTCGTCGTGGAGCAGGCCGTTCGACGCGGCCGCGTTGCCGCTGTGCGGGCCCGGGCGGGCGTCCAGGCCCGTGAAGGTGCCGCCGGCCTCGGTGACGATGATCGCGTTCGCGGCCATGTCCCACAGGGAGAGCTCCGGCTCGGCGCACATGTCGATCGAGCCCTCGGCGACCATCATGTACGGCCAGAAGTCGCCGTACGCGCGCGTGCGCCACACCTCGCGGGTCAGGTCCAGGAAGCCGTCCAGGCGGCCCTGCTCCTCCCAGCCGCTGAGCGACGAGTACGCGAAGGAGGCGTCGGAGAGCTTGGAGACGCGGGAGACGTGCAGCCGGGAGGCCTTGGTGAGGGAGCGCCCGCTGAAGGCGCCGTGGCCCTTCGCGGCCCACCAGCGGCGGCCCAGCGCTGGGGCGGAGACGACCCCGACGACCGGCTGGAAGCCGCCCTCGCCGGCCTCCATGAGGGAGATGAGCGTGGCCCAGACGGGGACGCCGCGGACGTAGTTCTTGGTGCCGTCGATCGGGTCGATCACCCAGCGGCGCGGGCCGGTGCCCTCCACGCCGTACTCCTCGCCGAGGATCGCGTCCCGGGGCCGGGCGCGCTGGAGCTGGCCGCGGATGAGCTCTTCCGCGGCCTTGTCCGCCTCGCTCACCGGTGTCATGTCCGGTTTGGTCTCCACCTTGAGGTCGAGGGCCTTGAACCGGTCCGTCGTCGCGGCGTCCGCGGCGTCCGCCAGGACGTGAGCGAGGCGCAGGTCGTCGAGGTAGTCGGGCATGTGACGAACCTATCTGCCGAGGTGGGGGTGGGGCCACCGGGGGTTTGTGAGGGCCGGGGAGTCATCGGGTGACGTGCCGGTGGGGTGCGCGGCGCGGGGCGGGCGAGCGCGCTCGGCGGCACGGCCCGGGGCCCGGGGCGTCTCAACACCCCGCGCGAGACGGCCGAAACGCGCCCCCGTGCGCGCTCGCGAACCCTTGACAGTGCTTCCACGCGCGTCAAACCTGGGCGCAGAGCCGCTCGCCCCAAGGGGAGGCGATGATGCCTGCAGCGCGGGAATCCTTGCTGGACGCCGCTTTCGCGGCGCTGGCGCGCCGGCCGTGGTCCGCCGTGCGGATGGTGGACGTGGCCGCGGCGGCCGGAGTGTCCCGGCAGACGCTGTACAACGAGTTCGGCAGCAAGGACGGTCTCGCCCGGGCGCTCGTGCGCAGGGAGGCCGACGGCTATCTCGCCGGGGTCGACCGCGCGCTCGCCGGCCCCAGCGACCCCCGCGACCGGCTCACCGCCACCGCCGAGTGGGTCACCTCCGCGGCCCGGGACAACGCCCTCGTGCGCGCCATGCTCACCGGCTGCTGGAGCGAACGCCTGCCGTCGCCGGCCCTGTCGGCCGTCCCGTCCACCTCCGCCGTGCCGGCCCAGCGCCGGGCCGACGGACCCCTGCCCTCGCCCGGCGACTTCGTCGCCCTCGTCCGCGACCGCGCCGTGACCGTCCTGGCCGGACCCGGCACGCCCAGGTCCGACACGGCCGACCTGGCCCGCTCCTGCGAACTCGCCGTCCGGCTGGCCCTGTCCTGCGTGGCCGCGCCGCCCGGCGAGGGCGGCGTCGCCGACCTCGTCCGCAGCGCCCTGCCCCGGCAGGCCGGCTGACAGGACGTCAGTGCGCCGAGCCCGACAGCTGCAGCCCGATCACGCCGATGACGACGAGGCTGATCGACACGATCTTCAGCGTCGACACCAGGTCACCCAGGAACACCATGCCGTAGATGGCCGTCCCCGCCGCCCCGATGCCCGTCCACACGGCGTAGGCCGGGCCCACGTCGAGCTTCTTCAGCGACAGGGTGAGCAGACCGAAACTGCCGAGCGCGAACACGCAGAACGCGATCGTCGGCCAGAGCCGTGTGAAGCCGTGCGACAGCTTCAGGCAGACGGCGAAACCGGTCTCGAGCAACCCGGCCACGATGACCAGCAGCCACGCCATGTGTCGTCCTCCCGTAACCCACGTTCAGTGACCGCTTCGTCTCGTTTTGTCGAGGCTTGCATCCGGCTTGGTGCGATTATGCACTTACCGTCCGCACGGCAGGACAAACAACGCGGAGGTCAGTCGCCTTCCGTACGCTCCCGTGCGGCCAGCAGCCGGCGCAGGGAGTACAGCCGCGCCGGATCCGCGTGCCCCTCGGCGACCCAGGCGTCCAGCGCGCAGTCCGGCTCGTCGTGGCTGCACGCCCGCGGGCAGCCCTCGGTGCCCGGCTCCAGGTCGGGGAAGGCCTTGATGACCCGGGACGGGTCGACGTGGTGCAGCCCGAACGACCGCACGCCCGGCGTGTCGATGACCCAGCCGTCGGTGCCGGCCAGCGGCAGCGCCAGCGCCGAGGTGGTGGTGTGCCGGCCACGGCCCGTCACCGCGTTCACATGCCCGGTCGAGCGCCGCCGCTCCTCGGGCACCAGTGCGTTGACCAGGGTCGTCTTGCCGACCCCGGAATGCCCCACGAAAGCGGTGATCTTGCCGTCGAGCTGCTCGCGCACCCGGGCGACAGCGGTGCCGCTCTCCAGTTCCTCGCGGCTGGTGACGACGTAGGGGATGTCGAGGTCGCCGTAGAGCTCCAGCAGCTTCTCCGGCGGGGCGAGGTCCGACTTGGTCAGCACCAGCAGCGGTTCCAGGCCACCGTCGTAGGCCGCGACCAGACAGCGGTCGATCAGGCGGGGACGGGGCTCAGGGTCGGCCAGGGCGGTGACGACGGCCAGCTGGTCGGCGTTGGCGACGACCACGCGCTCGTAGGGATCGTCGTCGTCCGCCGTGCGGCGCAGTACGGACGTGCGCTCCGCGATGCGCACGATCCTCGCCAGCGTGTCCTTCCTGCCCGACAGGTCGCCGACCAGGGCCACCCGGTCGCCGACCACCGCGGCCTTGCGGCCCAGCTCCCTGGCCTTCATCGCCATGACCACCCGGTCCTCGACGAGGCAGGTCAGGCGGCCCCGGTCGACGGTGAGGACGAGGCCCTCGGCGGCGTCCTCGTGCTTGGGCCGGATGTTCGTCCGGGGCCGGGTGTTCCGGCGGCCCGGACGGGTGCGGATGTCGTCCTCGTCGGTGTGCTTGCCGTAGCGGCGCATGACCTGGTCCCCGCGTCCTACGCCCCGAGCATCCCGGTCCACAGGTCGGGGAAGTCGGGCAGGGTCTTGGCGGTCGTCGCCACGTTCTCGATCTGCACGCCCTCCACCGCCAGGCCGATGATCGCGCCGGCCGTGGCCATGCGGTGGTCGTCGTAGGTGTGGAAGATCCCGCCGTGCAGCCGGCGCGGGCGGATGTGCAGGCCGTCGGCCGTCTCCGTCACGTCACCGCCGAGCTCGTTGATCTCCTTGGTCAGCGCCGCCAGCCGGTCCGTCTCGTGCAGGCGCAGGTGGGCCACGCCGCGCAGGGTCGACGGGGAGTCGGCGAGGGCCGCGACGGCGGCGATGCCCGGCGTCAGCTCGCCGACCTCGCCGAGGTCCACGTCGATCCCGTGGATCGAGCCGGACCCGTTGAACACCAGTCCGTACTCGGTGAGTTCGCAGGAACCGCCCATCTCCGTGAAGATCTCCCGCAGCCGGTCACCGGGCTGGGTGGTGCGCTCCGGCCAGTCCGGGATGACGACCTTGCCGCCCGTGACCAGGGCCGCCGCCAGGAACGGCTGGGCGTTGGACAGGTCCGGCTCGATGACCAGGTCCCGGCCGAGCAGGGCACCCGGCGTGACCCGCCAGACGTTCGGCTCGCCGCCGGACTCGGGGGTGTCCACCTGGGCGCCGACCGCGCGCAGCATGTCCACGGTCATGCGGATGTGCGGCAGGGAGGGCAGCGTGTCGCCGGTGTGGCGGACCTCGACGCCCTGGTTGAAGCGCGGGCCGGACAGCAGCAGGGCGCTGACGAACTGCGACGAGGAGGACGCGTCGATCGAGACCGGGCCGCCGTCCAGGGCACCGCCGCCGTGCACGGTCAGCGGCAGCGCGCCGCGGCCGTCGTCGTCGATCCGGGCGCCGAGCCGGCGCAGCGCGTCGATGACGCCGTGCAGCGGGCGCTCGTGGGAGCGGGGGTCGCCGTCGAAGCGGACGGGGCCGTCGGCGAGCGCGGCGACGGGCGGCAGGAACCGCATCACCGTGCCGGCGTTGCCGACGTCGACCGTGGCCGGGCCGCGCAGCCCCGTGGGCAGCACCCGCCACGCCTCGCCGGTGCCGTCCGGGCCGACGCCCTCCTCGATCTCGATCCCCATCGCGCGCAGCGCGCCGGCCATCAGCAGCGTGTCGCGGGAGCGCAGCGGGCGGCGCAGCCAACCCGGCTCGGAGGCGAGGGCGGCGAGGACGAGGGCGCGGTTGGTGACCGACTTGGACCCGGGCACGTGGACCGTCGCGTCGACGGCTCCGCTCGCGTGCGGGGCGGGCCAGAGGGCGGTGTCTGCGGTGTTCGGGACCATGCCTTTACTTTATAAGCAGGCGGTGGTCCGGGGGCCGCCCCATCGCGCCGCTCGCCGCGGTCCGCGCGCGGTCACAGCCCCAGCAGCCAGCGCCCTCCGCCGATCAGCGAGCACAGCGACACGGCGTGGAACAGGAAGAACCACAGGCCCGCCGGTACGTGGGTGAGACGGGACAGCTGGTCCGCGTCCGAGTCGCCCGCCCCGCCCCGGGCACGCTTCGCCTGCAGTTCGAAGGCCGGACGCACCCCGCCCAGCAGCAGGAACCACACCACCACGTACGCGAACGCCGCCTGGATCTGGGGCCCGGCCAGCCAGGACACCACCACGAACAGGCCGCCGGTGACGATCATCGTGAGGGCGCCGTAGGCGTTGCGGATCATCACCAGCATGGCCAGCAGCAGGGCCGTGGCGAGCCACAGCAGGAGCGTGATGCGGCCGGCGCCGAGCAGGGCCGCGCCGCCGAGACCCAGCAGGGGAGGGGCGGTGTAGCCGGCGGCGGCCGTGAGGATCAT
The DNA here is from genome assembly GCF_031181705.1 of Streptomyces sp. Taxonomy (GTDB): domain Bacteria; phylum Actinomycetota; class Actinomycetes; order Streptomycetales; family Streptomycetaceae; genus Streptomyces. Next base: position 4,379 of record NZ_JAPSKN010000040.1, on the reverse strand, counting down.
GCCGATGCCGTGCGGCTTGCCGCGGCTGACGGTCAGGCCGCTGGTGTCCGAGTGCAGCCGTATGCCCGTGAGGGTGCGGCCGGAGAGCAGGGCCACGAGCCCGTGGCCGCCCTCGTGCGCGATGGTGACGGCGTTGCGGGAGATGCGCCACAGACCGTGCGGGACCACCACGGCGAGCGCGACTCCCAGGGCCGCGATCACCACCCACAGGTCGGGGTCGGGCTGCGTGCCGGAGACCTCGTCCCAGAGTGAGGCGAGCGAGGCGGTTGCGGTGCTGTCCATGTGCGGCGTCGGCTCCCTGAGGGCGGCTGGAATCTGGCAGTGTGGCACGTATGTGCGGACGGTATGCAGCGAGTCGTAGACCAGAGGATCTCGCGGGAATCTTCGAGATCGAGAAGTGGGAGCCCGAGGAGACCCTCGGACCGGACTACAACGTGGCGCCCACCAAGGAGGTCTACGCCGTCCTCGACCGTCCTGTGAAAGACGCGGACGACCCGCGGCCGGTTCGGCAGCTGCGGACGCTCAGGTGGGGGCTCGTCCCCTCGTGGTCGAAGACGCCCGAGGGCGGCGCCCGGATGATCAACGCCCGCGCCGAGACGGTCCACGAGAAGCCGTCCTACCGCCGCGCCTTCACCTCCCGGCGCTGCATCCTGCCCGCCGACGGCTACTACGAGTGGGTCACCGGCACGCAGGAGCGCGAGCTGGAGGTCGAGGGCAAGAAGAAGCGGCCCCGCAAGCAGCCCTACTTCGTGACCCCGGCGGACGGGTCGGTCTTCGCGATGGCCGGGCTGTACGAGTTCTGGCGGGACAGGACACTGCCGGACGACCACCCGCAGGCCTGGTGGGTGACCTGCTCCGTCATCACCACCGAGGCCGAGACCAGCCCGCTCGCGGTGGCACCGGCCGAAGGGCCCCGGGCGCTGGCCGACATCCATCCCCGGATGCCGCTGATGCTGACGCCCGACCGCTGGGACGCCTGGCTGGACCCGTCCCGCACGGACGCCGACGGCCTGCGCGACCTGCTCGCCCCGCCGCCGGCCGGGCTGATGCGCGCCTACCCCGTCACCACGGCCGTCAGCAACGTCCGCAACAACGGGCCGGAGCTGCTGAAGGAACTGGAAGGGCCGGAAGAGGGCACACTCTTCTGACGTGACCCATGAGAACGACGGGACCGACGCGGCCCGTGAGACGACCGAGGCTGTCGAGACCGAGGCCGGGACCGCCCGCATCACCTGGCACCCGGCGGACAAGCCCCGGCTGGTGCTCGCCGTCAGCCACGGCGCCGGCGGCGGTGTCGAGGCCCGCGACCTGACGGCCCTGGCGGAGGTCCTGCCCGCCCACGGCGTGACCGTGGCCCGGGTGGAGCAGCCCTGGCGGGTGGCCGGGAAGAAGCTCGCGCCCGCTCCCAGGACCCTGGACACCGGCTGGCGCGGCATCTGGCCCGCGCTGGCCGCGCCCGGACTGCCGGTGGTCTCCGGCGGCCGCAGCGCCGGGGCCCGGGTGGCCTGCCGTACCGCGACGGAGCTGGGCGCCCACGCCGTGCTCGCCCTCAGCTTCCCGCTCCATCCGCCCGGCAGGCCGGAGAAATCCCGGGCCGGGGAACTGCTCGGCTCCGGCGTGCCCACCCTGGTCGTGCAGGGCGGGAACGACCCGTTCGGCAGGCCGCAGGAGTTCCCCGAGGGCGCCTACGAGCTCGTGGAGGTTCCGCACGGGGATCACGGCTTCGCCGTGCCGAAACGTGCGGGGATCTCGCAGGAGGAGGCCGTGGCGGTCATCACGGACGCCGTCGTCGGGTGGACCGGGTCACTCGGGTAAAGCTTCGGGAATGCCGGGGCGGTGGTCACTGTTGTGCGGGACGTACGTGCTGGAGACCAGCACCGACGCCGTAGGAGAGGAAGTCCGCCGCATGGGTTCGACCTTCTGCCCGAGCCGCAGCAGCCGCGCCGACCTGGAGTGGACGGTGCTGCACGCGGCCAGGACCGCCCCGATTCGGGCGGCGGGCGGACCGGATCGTCGTCTATCCTCCGATTCGGGTGAGACCGGTTTCGGTCTCACGAGAACACTGGAGGAGGTGGGTCCGGTCACTGGGACCGACGCAGGGACCGACAACGGCCAGGCGGAGCAGCCCGAGGGCCAGGGCGGCACGAGCACGGAGACCGCGACCGAGCGCAGCGCGCGCTTCGAGCGGGACGCGCTCGAGTTCCTCGACCAGATGTACTCGGCCGCGCTGCGCATGACGCGCAACCCGGCCGACGCCGAGGACCTGGTGCAGGAGACGTACGCCAAGGCGTACGCGTCCTTCCACCAGTTCCGTGAGGGCACCAACCTCAAGGCGTGGCTGTACCGGATCCTCACCAACACCTTCATCAACTCGTACCGCAAGAAGCAGCGGGAACCGCAGCGCTCGGCGGCCGAGGAGATCGAGGACTGGCAGCTCGCCCGCGCCGAGTCGCACATGTCGACGGGCTTGCGCTCCGCCGAGTCGCAGGCGCTCGACCACCTGCCCGACTCGGACGTGAAGGAAGCGCTCCAGGCGATTCCCGAGGAGTTCCGCATCGCCGTCTACCTGGCGGATGTCGAGGGCTTTGCCTACAAGGAGATCGCCGACATCATGGGGACACCCATCGGTACGGTGATGTCCCGGCTGCACCGCGGCCGCCGTCAGCTGCGCGGCATGCTGGAGGACTACGCCCGTGAGCGGGGGATGGTTCCGGCCGGCGCCGGAGAGTCGAACGAAGCGAAAGGCTCGGGGTCATGAGCTGCGGAGAGCCGCACGAGACGGATTGCAGCGAAATCCTCGATCATCTCTACGAGTTCCTCGACCGTGAGATGCCGGACTCGGACTGCGTGAAGTTCGAGCACCACTTCGAGGAGTGCTCGCCGTGCCTGGAGAAGTACGGCCTGGAGCAGGCCGTGAAGAAGCTCGTCAAGCGCTGCTGCGGGCATGACGACGTCCCCGGGGATCTGCGCGCCAAGGTCATGGGGCGGATCGACCTGATCCGCTCCGGCCAGGCGGTCCCCGAGCAGGACGTCACGGCCTCGCCTGCCACGCCGCAGGAGTCCTGAACCCCGTTCTGGGACAGTCGAACGCATCACTCGAACGTGCTAATCCGTGGGTTATCCACCCGTGGAGCCCCCTTCCGCCGTCCTAGGCTCCGGGCCTGACGGACATGGCCGGGGGAGGGGCGCATGGAAGCGGTACCGGCACGGACACGCGGGTATGTCGCCTGTGTCGTCGTCGCCGCGGTCCTCTGCCTGCTGCCGCTGCCGGGCGTTCGCGCGCCCTGGTGGGCGGTGGCGCTGCTGGCCGCGCTGTACGCCGGCTGCGAGCGCGTCGCCCGGTCCCGGTTCGTGGGGCTCTCCCATCCGGCCGGGACCTTCTACCCCGTACTGCTCGCCGGTGCGTTCCTGCTGCCCGCGCCGGCCGCCGCCCTGGTGGCCGTCCCCGGCGCGCTGCTCTCGCACGCGCAGCGGCCGGTGGCGCTGCGGCGGCTGTGGCGGGCCGCCCAGCTCGTCCTCGGCGTGTGGGCGGCGGCCCGGGTGCACTGGCTGCTCGGCGGCCGGGACGCGGTCGTCGCGGGGGACGTCCCCTACGCGCTCGGTCCGGCCGGAGCGGCCGTGCTGGCGTTCTGCCTGGTGCTGGCGGTGCTGGACGGCGGCGTCCTCGCCGTGGCCGAGCGGGTGCCGGTACGGCGGGCCTGGCGGGGTCTGGTGGCGCGCTCGCTCGCGCCGATCGCCGTGCACGGGCTGGCCGGGCTGATGATGGCCGTGCTGTGGCGCAGCCCGTACGGGCCCGTGGCCGCGCTGCTCGTGCTGCTGCCGATGTGCGTCTCGTGGTGGGCGTTCGCCCAGTACCACCGGGAGCGGGCGGCCCACCAGGCGACCATCCGGGCACTGGTGCAGGCCGTCGACATCAAGGACGGCTACACGCGCGGGCACAGCGAGCGCGTCGGGCAGGCGTCCATGATGATCGCGCGCGAGCTGGGCATGGACGACGAGCGCGTCGAGGTGCTCCGCTTCGCCGGGATCCTGCACGACGTGGGCAAGCTGGGCGTGCCCACGCGGCTGCTCCGCAAGAACGGGCCGCTCACGCCCGAGGAGCGGCGGGTCATCGAGCTGCACCCCGAGTACGGGCACGAGATGGTGCGCGGCATCGGCTTCCTCGGGGAGGCCCGGGCCGCCGTGCTGCACCACCACGAGCGGCTGGACGGCAGCGGATACCCCTACGGGCTGGTGGGTGGTCAGATCCCGGAGTCCGCGCGGGTGGTGGCGGTGGCGGACGCCTTCGACGCCATGACCTCCACCCGCTGCTACAGCAGGGCCCGGCCCGTGCCGGTGGCCCTGGCGGAGCTGGAGCGGTGCGCGGGCAGCCAGTTCGA
>NZ_JAPSKN010000183.1:6853-9128 GCF_031181705.1 Streptomyces sp. | reverse complement strand
ATGAAGGGGGACGGCCGTGCGTGACCACACCGCTGCCGCTGTCTCCCTCCCGCGCTACGAGGTGATCCTCGTGTCCTCGTCGCTCCGGTGCCCGCTGCGCGGCGGCACCGGCTGACCGGGACGAACGCCAGGCGCTCAAAGGTTCCCTGACGGACTGTCGGATCGATACTTCCCGCCCCTCTCCCGGTAATCGCGCCGCCTTTTGTCCCGATCGCATCGAAAGGCCCCGGGCCGTGCGCATCCACCCGAACCCGCTCGCCGCCGTCCGCAACCTCGGCATCCTCGCCCATGTCGACGCCGGCAAGACCACCGTCACCGAACGGATCCTGTTCGCCACCGGAACCACCCACAAGCGCGGCGAGGTCCACGACGGCACGACCGTCACGGACTTCGACCCGCAGGAGCGCGACCGGGGCATCACCATCTTCGCCGCGGCGGTGAGCTGTGCCTGGGACGGTCACCGGATCAACCTCATCGACACCCCCGGTCACGTCGACTTCGCCGACGAGGTGGAGCGCGCGCTGCGGGTGCTCGACGGCGCCGTCGCCGTGTTCGACGCGGTGGCCGGGGTGGAGCCCCAGAGCGAGGCGGTGTGGCGCCAGGCCGACCGGCACGGCGTGCCGCGGATCGCGTTCGTCAACAAGATGGACCGGGCCGGCGCCGACCTCGACACGGCCGTGGCGTCGATCCGGGAGCGGCTGCACCCCGCGCCGCTGCCGGTCCAGCTGCCGATCGGGGCGGAGGACGGCTTCACCGGTGTCGTGGATCTCGTCCGCATGCGCGCCCTGGTGTGGGGCGACGGTGAGGCGCCGGACGACCTTCCGGTGCCGGGCGGCCTGCGGGACGAGGCCGTCGCCCGCCGCCGGGCCCTGGAGGAGGCGGTGGCGGAGCTGCACCCGGGCGCCCTGGAGGAGTTCTGCGCCACGGGTGCCCTCTCGCGGGGGACGCTCGCGGCGGCCCTCGGGGACCTGACCCTGAGCGGGGACGGCGTGGTCGTGCTGTGCGGCTCCGCCTACCGCAACCGCGGGATCGAGCCGCTGCTCGACGCCGTCGTGGCGTGGCTGCCGTCGCCGCTGGACGTGGAGCCGGTGCGCGGCACCCACGCCGGGGCGGAGCAGCGGCGGGCCGCCGACCCGGCGGCGCCGCCGCTCGCCCTCGCGTTCAAGGTGCAGGCCACCGCGACCGGGCGGCTGACCTATCTGCGGATCTACTCGGGGACCATCCGGAAGGGGGACACGCTGTGGGACGCGACGGCGGGCCGCACCGAGCGGATCGGCCGGATCCTGCGCGTGCGGGCCGACCGGCACACACCGCTGGACAGCGCGGTCGCCGGGGACATCGTCGCCGTCGTCGGGCTGAAGTCCGCCCGCGCCGGCTCGACCCTGTGCGCGCCGGACGCGCCCCTGCTGCTGGAACCGCCCGGTGTGCCCGAGCCGGTGGTGTCGGTCGCGGTCGAGGCCCGCAGCGCCGGTGACACCGACCGGCTGGCGTCGGGGCTGGCGCGACTGACCGAGGAGGACCCCTCGCTGGTCGCGCGCACCGACCCGGAGACCGGGCAGACCGTGCTGTCCGGCATGGGGGAACTGCACCTGGAGGTGGCGGTGGAGAAGCTCCGGCGCGACCTCGGCCTGGAGGTCGGTGTGGGCCGTCCCCGGGTCAGTCACCGCGAGACCGTCGGCCGGGGTGTGTCGGGTCTGGTGTACCGGCACGCCAAACAGGACGGCGGGGCGGGGCAGTTCGCCCAGGTCGTGCTCGACGTGGAGCCGTACGGGGAGGGCGCCTTCGCGTTCCGTTCGACCGTCGTCGGCGGGCGCGTGCCGCAGGAGTACGTGCGGGCGGTCGAGGCCGGCTGCCGGGACGCCCTCGCCGAGGGGCCGCTCGGCGGACATCCGGTGACCGGGCTGCGCGTCACGCTCACCGACGGGGCGACCCATGTGAAGGACTCCTCGGACACGGCGTTCCGCACGGCCGGCCGGCTCGGACTGCGCGAGGCGCTGCGCGGCTGCGCGATGGTCCTGCTGGAGCCGGTCGCCGAGGTCACCGTCACGGTGCCCGAGGACGCGGTCGGCGGCGTGCTCGGCGACCTCGCCGCCCGGCGCGGCCGGGTGACCGGCTCGGTCACCCGGGCGGGCGCCGCGGTCGTCACCGCGACCGTGCCGCTGGCCGAACTGTTCGGCTGGGCGACCCGGTTGCGCAGCCGCACCCAGGGGCGTGGCACGTTCACGGCCCGGCCCACCGGCTACGCCCCGGCGCCGGCGGCCGCCGCCGTGCGGTA
>NZ_JAPSKN010000183.1:0-6753 GCF_031181705.1 Streptomyces sp. | reverse complement strand
CGTTCCCCTGGGTGCCGGCCCGTTCCTACGGGCGCCGGCTCGTTCCCCTGGGTGCCGGCCCGTTCCTACGGGTACGACACCACCGTCGACGGCACGGTCGACGTCCCCGACGTGGGCGCCCCCGTGTCGTTGATGACGCACTCGTACTGCCCGTTGCCGCCCAGCGAGACCACGAGCAGGTCGTGGAAGCGCACCCCGGGCCGGATGGGCGCGGCGAAGCCGTGGTGCTGCACGATGGTCGGGTCGACGTTGTAGTAGCAGTAGCTGCCCAGGCCCCAGCCCTCGTGGCTGGTCACGTTGTCCCCGACCCGGTAGGCCGCGTAGCCCTTGATCGAACCGTTCTGGATCGCGGCCTGGTTCGGCGCGTCGTACGCCTTCTCGTTCTGGAAGAAGATCGTGCGGCCGCGCTCGCCGAACCACTGCACGTCGTACTTGTTGAAGTGCTCCACGAACAGGCCGGTCGCCAGGACGTCATGGCCGTTGACGACGACGCCGTAGTCGGCCCGGTTGGTCTCCCAGCCGACGCCGTCGCCGTGGTCGGCGCGCCAGACCCAGGTGTGGTCGACGATGGTGTGGCGGCTGTTGACGACCATGCTGGTGGTGGCCTTGCCGGGGCCCGCCCCGCCGATGCGGATGAACACGTCCTGGACGGTGGTCGGGTTGGCGGAGTGGTCCCGGGAGGCGCCGGGCGGGCCGATCTCCAGCAGCGTCGCGGAGTTGACCGGCCCGGCGTCGACGAGGAACCCGGCCAGCCGGACGCCGTCGACGTCGGCGACGCGCAGCGCGGTGACGCCGTTGTCGGGGATCAGCGTCGCGTACCCGAGGCCCAGCACCACGGTGTTGGCACGGTCGACCCGGATCGGCCGGTCCAGGTGGTAGATGCCCGGCGTCAGCAGCAGGTGCAGCCCTTCGGCCAGGGCCTGGTTGAGCGTGGCCGCGGAGACGCCCGGCTTGGCGACGTAGAAGCGGGTCAGCGGCAGGGAGGTGCCGCGCGGGGTGCCGTTGCCCCAGGTGACGCCCCGGGCGTTGGTCCGCTTCTCGGGCAGGAAGACCCGGTACTCGCTGCCGCTGAGGTACAGGAACGGCTTCTCGCGGGAGACGGGCGTCGTGGCCAGGGTGGTGTACGGCGGGTTGGGGAACCCCTGCGCGGGGGCGCCCTCGACGCCGGAGAACACCATGTTCCACACGCCGTTGAGCCACCCCCCGATCGCGCTGTCCCGGGTGTACCACTGCTGCTGCGAGTACGGCTGCACCTGGCCGTCGATCCGGCTGTCGGCGATGTAGCCGCCGCTGGACCAGCCGTACCCGGTCGGGGCGAGGTTGAGGTTGCCGCGGACGTGCATCCGGCGGAACGGGGCGGCCTGGGACACCGCCCAGCGGTTGGTGCCGTTGACCGGGACCACGGCCAGGTTCTCCGCCGAACGCCAGAAGTTCTGGGTGGCGTTGCCGTTGAACCAGCCCGCGTCGACCGTGATGTCACCGTTGATGGTGGTGTCGTCCGGGGAGAGGCCGAGGCCGGAGATCGAGGTGTAGAAGCCGATCTGCGCGTTGAGGCCGTGGTAGGTGCCGGGCTTGAACAGCAGCTGGTAGCGGCCGGTGCCGAACTGGGCCGACTCCTGCTGCCGGAAGATCTCGTCCAGTCTGCCCTGGATGTTCGGCGTGGACGGGTCGAAGACGACGACGTTCGGGCCGAGGTCGCCGCCGCCGGGCAGGGCGCGCGGCTTCCTGCGTGCGGGCCGCTTCCCGGCGGCGGGGGCGGCCGAGGCCGTACCGGGCAGGCCGGCGAGCACGGTGGCCGCGGCCGCGGCGCCGAGGACGGCTCGGCGGCCGGGGGAGGGCAGGCCGGAGGTCGGGGAGTCAGTGGGCATGGGGCGGCTCTCCTGGTTCAGGAAGTGAACGGTGTGGGGTGTGGGGAGCGCTCTCTCGCCGCTGAATAGTTCATCCGTGGAACAGATGCGTCAAGGGGTGCGGCGAAGGTTCGGAGAGTGCGTCGAAACCCTTGACGTGTCCGCCTTCCAGGGATTAACTCACGTCCTAAATTAAGCCATGACGGCTCCCTCCCGGCGGGGGAGCACGGTCTGGGGGGCGAACTCCCGTCCTCCCGGAAGGGACACGAGCAGCATGCGCAGTACCCGAGCCGCGGCAGCCGGCGCCGTCACCCTGTCACTCGTCCTCGCGGCCTCGGCCTGCGGAGGTGGCTCCGCCACCGGCGGCGGGTCCAACGACTCGCCCAAGACGCTGACGTACTGGGCCTCCAACCAGGGCGCCAGCATCGAGATCGACAAGAAGGTCCTCCAGCCCGAACTCGACAAGTTCGAGAAGCAGACCGGGATCAAGGTGAAGCTGGAGGTCGTCCCCTGGTCGGACCTGCTCAACCGGATCCTCACCGCCACCACCTCCGGCCAGGGCCCGGACGTGCTGAACATCGGCAACACCTGGACCGCCTCGCTCCAGGCCACCGGCGCCCTGCTGCCCTGGGACGCGAAGAACTTCGACAAGATCGGGGGCAGGGACCGCTTCGTCGACTCGGCGCTCGGCTCCACCGGAGCCGAGGGCAAGGACCCGGCCGCGGTGCCGCTGTACTCGATGGCGTACGCGCTCTACTACAACAAGAAGATGTTCGCCGAGGCGGGCGTCTCCAAGCCGCCGGCCACCTGGGACGAGCTGGTCGCCGCCGGGAAGAAGCTCTCCAAGGACGGCAAGTGGGGCCTGGGGGCCGAGGGTTCGAACGCGTCCGAGAACATCCACCACGCCTACGTCTTCGCCAAGCAGCACGGCGCCGACTTCTTCACGGCCGACGGCAAGGCGGACTTCACGGGCGACGCCACGGTCGCCGCGGTCAAGCAGTACGTCGACCTGATGGCCAAGGACAAGGTCATCGCGCCCGGCAACGCCGAGTACGCGCAGAACCAGTCGGTCAGCGACTTCGCCAAGGGCAAGACCGCGATGCTGCTGTGGCAGTCCGCCTCCGCCAACCTGAAGTCCCAGGGCATGAGCGAGGACGACTACGGCGTCGCGCCCGTGCCCGTGCAGTCCGGCACTCCCGGCACCGGCAAGCAGGTCAACTCGATGGTGGCGGGCATCAACCTCGCCGTCTTCAAGAACACCGACAACCTCGACGGCGCCACCAAGTTCGTGAAGTTCATGACCAGCGACGACGAGCAGAAGGTCCTCAACAAGGCCTACAGCTCGATCCCGCCGGTGAAGTCCGCCCAGTCGGACGCCGCCTTCGCCACCCCGGCCAACGCGGTCCTGAAGGACACCCTCGCCAAGAGCGCCGTCGCGCTGCCGCAGGTCGCCGACGAGTCGCAGTTCGAGACGGCCGTCGGCACGGCGATCAAGGACCTGTTCGCCGACGCGGCCGCCGGACGCGCCGTCACCACCGCGTCGGTGAAGGCGGCCCTGGAGAAGGCCCAGCAGCAGATGCCGGCGGCCTGAGCGACATGACCACCACGGTTGAAGCCGGCACGCCGCCGGTCCGCACGAGCCCGTCCGGTGCGGCGCCCGGCCCCCGCCGCCGCACCGGACGGATCCGCCGCGTCGGCCTGCCCTACCTGCTGCTCCTGCCCGCGCTGCTCCTCGAACTGCTCGTCCACCTGGTGCCGATGGTGATCGGCGTCGTGATGAGCTTCAAGGAGCTCACGCAGTTCTACATCCGCGACTGGGGCGCCGCCCCCTGGTCCGCCCTCGACAACTACAAGGTGTCGGTGGACTTCGACGCCCCCGTCGGCGAGGCACTGCTGCACTCCTTCCTCGTCACCATCGCCTTCACGGTGCTGTCGGTGGGCCTGTGCTGGCTGATCGGCACGGCCGCCGCGGTCTTCATGCAGGACACCTTCCGGGGCCGCGGCCTGCTGCGGGCGCTGTTCCTCGTGCCGTACGCCCTGCCGGTCTACGCGGCCGTCATCACCTGGGTGTTCATGTTCCAGCACGACAACGGCCTGGTGAACCACGTCCTGCACGACCAGCTGGGCCTCACCGACAAGCCGTCCTTCTGGCTCATCGGCGACAACAGCTTCATCGCGCTGCTGACCGTGTCGGTGTGGAAGGGCTGGCCGTTCGCGTTCCTCATCGTCATGGCCGGGCTGCAGAACATCCCGCGCGAGCTGTACGAGGCGGCCGCCCTGGACGGGGCCGGCGTGTGGCAGCAGATCCGCCGCATCACCCTGCCGTCGCTGCGCCCGGTCAACCAGGTCCTGGTCCTCGTGCTGTTCCTGTGGACGTTCAACGACTTCAACACGCCGTTCGTGCTGTTCGGCAGGACCGCGCCGGCGGCGGCCGACCTCATCTCGGTGCACATCTACCAGGCGTCGTTCGTCACCTGGAACTTCGGCACGGGCTCGGCGATGTCGGTGCTCCTGCTGCTGTTCCTGCTGCTGGTGACCGCCGTGTACCTGGTGCTGACCTCGCGCGGAAGGAGGGCCGCCTCATGAGTTCGCCCCTGGCCCCGCCCCGGTCCTTCCTGTGGTCCCGGCGGGTCTTCCTGACGCTGCTGACGGGCTTCGTGCTGCTGCCGGTCTACGTCATGGTGTCCAGCTCGCTGAAGCCGCTCGCGGACGTCACGGGCAAGTTCCGCTGGCTGCCGACCGAGCTGACGATCCGCCCGTACGTCGACATCTGGTCGACCGTTCCGCTCGCGCGCTACTTCGTCAACTCCCTGATCGTGGCCGGCGCGGCGACGGTCTGCTCGGTGGTGATCGCGGTCTTCGCGGCGTACGCGGTCAGCCGCTACGACTTCCGCGGCAAACGCGTCTTCACGGTCACCGTCCTGTCGACGCAGATGTTCCCCGGCATCCTCTTCCTGCTGCCGCTGTTCCTCATCTACGTCAACATCGGCAACGCCACGGGCATCGCCCTGTTCGGGTCGCGCGGCGGCCTGATCCTCACCTATCTCACCTTCTCGCTGCCGTTCTCCATCTGGATGCTGATCGGCTACTTCGACTCGGTGCCGCGCGACCTGGACGAGGCGGCGCTGGTCGACGGCTGCGGCCCGCTCGGCGCGCTGTTCCGGGTCGTGGTGCCGGCGGCGGTCCCGGGCATCGTCGCGGTGGCCGTCTACGCCTTCATGACCGCCTGGGGCGAGGTCCTGTTCGCCTCGGTGATGACCAACGACACCACCCGCACCCTCGCCGTCGGCCTCCAGGGCTACTCGACCCTCAACGACGTGTACTGGAACCAGATCATGGCCGCCTCGCTGGTCGTCAGCGTCCCCGTCGTCGCGGGCTTCCTGCTGCTCCAGCGCTATCTCGTCGCCGGCCTGACGGCAGGAGCCGTCAAGTGACCGACTCGCCTGTTCTCGAAGGGACTTCCGTGACCATCGACCTCGCCGCCCTCCCCGACGACTTCCTGTGGGGCACGGCCACCTCGGCGTACCAGATCGAGGGCGCCGTGGCGGAGGACGGCCGCGCGCCGTCGATCTGGGACACCTTCTCGCACACCCCCGGCAAGACGGCCGGCGGCGACCACGGCGACGTCGCCTGCGACCACTACCACCGCTGGCGCGAGGACATCGCCCTGATGCGGCAGCTGGGCGTGAACGCCTACCGCCTCTCGATCGCCTGGCCGCGCGTCGTCCCGGGCGGCGACGGCCCCGTGAACCCCAAGGGCCTGGCCTTCTACGACGAGCTGATCGACGGCCTGCTGGAGGCCGGCATCACCCCGTCCGTCACCCTCTACCACTGGGACCTGCCGCAGGCGCTGCAGGACCGCGGCGGCTGGCCGGAGCGCGACACGGCCCTGGCGTTCGCGGAGTACGCCTCGGTCGTGGCCGGGCGGCTCGGCGACCGCGTGACCCACTGGGCCACCCTCAACGAGCCCCTGTGCTCGGCCTGGATCGGCCACCTCGAAGGCAAGATGGCCCCCGGCTGGACGGACCTGACCGCCGCCGTCCGCGCCTCCTACCACCTGCTGCTGGGCCACGGCCTCGCGGCCCGGGCGATCCGGGCCGCGGCCCCGGACGCTCAGGTGGGCATCGTCAACAACCTCTCCACCATCCACGCGGCCTCCGACCGTCCCGAGGACCTCGCGGCGGCCCGCCGCATGGACGGCCACACCAACCGCTGGTGGCTCGACCCGGTGCACGGCCGCGGCTTCCCGGAGGACATGCGCGAGGTCTACGGCGTCGAACTGCCCGAGCAGCCCGGCGACTCGGCGGCCATCGCCGCCCCCCTCGACTGGCTGGGCCTGAACTACTACTTCCCGCAGACGGTGGCCGACGACCCCGAAGGTCCCGCCCCGTACGCCCGGGCCGTCCGCCGGGAGGGCGTCCCGCGCACCGGCATGGACTGGGAGATCGACGCGAGCGGCATCGAGGACCTGCTGCTCCGCCTCACGCGGGAGTACGGCGCGCGCCGGCTGTATGTCACGGAGAACGGCTCGGCCTTCCCCGACGTCGTCCGCCCCGACGGCACCGTCGACGACCCCGAGCGGCAGGACTACCTCCTGCGGCACCTCGCCGCCTGCGCCTCCGCCGCCCGCCGGGGCGCCCCGCTGGCCGGCTACTTCGCCTGGTCCCTGCTGGACAACTTCGAGTGGGCTTACGGCTACGAGAAGCGGTTCGGGCTGGTGCACGTGGACTACGCGACGCAGCGGCGCACGATCAAGGGGACGGGCCACCGGTACGCCGAGGTGGTGCGGACCCACCGGAGCCGGGCGCGCGAAGCCGCCTGAGCCACGAACGCCGGGGTGGGCGGGGGCGCGGGAGCCCGCGCCCCCCCCCGCGCACCCCCCCCCGCCCCCCCCATGACAGGCACG
>NZ_JAPSKN010000039.1 GCF_031181705.1 Streptomyces sp. | reverse complement strand
TCCCGCGCCGCCCGGACCCGGTGTGGGTCCCACGCCGCCGAGCCCCGCGGGCATCCTGTGCCGCCGGGGCCCCGCTCCGCGTCCCGTGCCGCCCGGCAGCCGCGGCGAACCTCGGTCGAGCGGAGCCACCCGGCGGCGCGCCATAACGCCCGTCGTCAACAGCGCCCTCCCCCAGGCAACTCCGCTTCGGCAAGGCTTCAGTGGCTCTCGCCGGTCGACCCGGGTCAGTCCCGTGTCAGGCCCAGCCGGCCCCACCACCCCGTGGTCCGTTCGTCCTCGGCCACCGCTGCCGCGCCTGCCGTCACCGTCTCGTAGACGGAGAGGATGTCCGCGCCGACGGTCGACCAGTCGAAGCGGCGCACATGGGCGCTGCCCCGGTCGCGCAGTTCCGCGCGCCGCCCGGGGTCGTCCAGGAGGCGCAGGGCCGCGTCGGCGAGGGCGTCGGCGTCCTCGTTGGGGAAGAGCTCACCGGCCGCTCCCCGGTCCAGGACCTGGGCGAAGGCGTCCAGGTCGGAGGCGAGGACGGGCGCGCCGGCGGACATGGCCTCGACGAGGATGATGCCGAAGCTCTCGCCGCCGGTGTTGGGCGCCACGTACAGGTCGACGCTGCGCAGGAAGCGGGCCTTGTCCTCGTCGCTGATCATGCCGAGGAACTCCACGCGGGGGCGCAGCTCGACGGGCAGGGACTCCACCGCCTCCTTCTCGTCGCCGCGCCCGGCGACCAGCAGCCGGGTCTGCGGCCGGGCGGCGAGGATCTTCGGCAGGGCCCTCATGAGCACCGGCAGGCCCTTGCGGGGCTCGTCGATGCGCCCGATGAAGCCGATCGTGTCGCCCTGCCACTCGGCCTTGGGCTCGGCCTCGGCGAAGAAGCCGACGTCGACGCCGTTGGGGATCACCACCGCGTCCCCGCCGAGGTGCTCCACGAGCGTGCGGCGGGCGTACTCGCTCACCGCGATCCGGGCGCTGATCTTCTCCAGGGCGGCCTGGAGGATCGAGTAGGCGGCGATCATCGCTCGGGAGCGCGGGTTGGACGTGTGGAAGGTCGCCACGATCGGGCCCTGGGCGGCCCAGCAGGCCAGCAGGCCCAGCGACGGCGAGGTCGGCTCGTGGATGTGGATCACGTCGAACGCGCCGTCGTGCAGCCAGCGCCGGACCCGCGCCGCGCTCAGGAAGCCGAAGTTCAGCCGCGCCACCGAGCCGTTGTACGGCACCGGCACCGCGCGCCCGGCCGAGACGACGTACGGCGGCAGCGGGGTGTCGTCGTCGGCCGGGGCCAGGACGGACACCTCGTGGCCGAGGCGGAGGAAGTACTCGGCGAGGTCGCGGATGTGGAACTGGACCCCGCCCGGCACGTCCCAGGAGTAGGGGCAGACGATGCCGATCCTCACGGGCGCCCCTTCGCGGCGTCGAGATCCGCGAGCCACAGGCGCTGCAGCATGTGCCAGTCCTCCGGATGGTCGGCGATCCCGGTGGCGAAGGCGTCGGCCAGCGCCTGTGTCATGACCGACGTCTTCTCGGCGCGCGTGCCTGACTCGGGCACCTCGACCGGTGGATGGACCTGGCCGCGCATGACGGGCGAGTCGTCGTACCACAGGGTGGCGGGCAGCAGCAGGGCGCCCGTGTGCTGGGCGAGCAGGGCCGGTCCGGCCGGCATCCGGGCCGTGTCGCCGAAGAAGCCGACCTCGACGCCCGAGGAGGACAGATCGCGGTCGGCGACCAGGCAGACCAGGCCGCCGTCGCGCAGCCGCCGGGCCAGGGTGCCGAAGGCGCTGCCGCCACTGTGCGGCAGCACCTCCATGCCGAGGCCCTCGCGGTAGGCGACGAACCGGTCGTAGAGCGTCTCGGGCTTCAGGCGCTCGGCGACCGTGGTGAACGGGATGCCGAGGTGCGTGGTGAGCCAGGCCCCGGCGAGGTCCCAGTTGGCCAGGTGCGGCAGGGCGAGGATCACGCCCTTGCCGGCGGCCATGCCCTCGGTCAGGTAGTGCAGGTCCTTGACATCGACGCCCGCCCCGATGCGTTCCCTGCTCCAGGCGGGGAGGCGGAAGGACTCCATCCAGTAGCGCATATACGACCGCATGCCCGCGCGGGACAGCTCGGCGAGGCGCTCGGGGCTCGCGTCGGGCACCACGCGCGCGTAGTTGCTCTCCAGGCGCTGTACGCCCTTGCCGCGCTGCTTCCAGGCGGCGTCGGCGATGGTGCGCCCGAGCGTCACGGCCACCGGCTCGGGCAGCTTCTTGACCGTGCTCCAGCCGAGGCCGTACAGCGCGTCCGTCAGTCGGTCCTGGGCGCTCACGTGGCCGCCTCGCTCCCGTGTGAGGCGTTGTGCTGCTCGCCATCATCGTCCTGCGCGGCGGCGGCCGCCTCCTCGGCCTCGGCGGACTCCCTGCGGACCGTGACGACCCGCTGGATCAGCGTGACGAGGCTGCCCACGGCGACGATCCACAGGGCGACCGGCAGCAGGTACTGGATGCCCGGGACGCCGAACGCGTGCAGGCCGGCCAGGCCGGCCGCGACCAGGGAGATCACCAGCCGCTCGGCGCGCTCGACCAGTCCGTTCACCGCGACCGGCAGGCCGATCGACTCACCGCGGGCCTTGGTGTACGACACCACCTGCCCGCTGGCCAGGCAGAAGATCGACACGGCGCACAGCACCAGGTCGTCGCCGCCGCCGGCGTACCAGAGGATGAAGCCGCCGAAGACCGCGCCGTCGGCGACCCGGTCGAGCGTGGAGTCGAGGAAGGCGCCCCAGCGGCTGGAGCGGCCCAGCTGGCGGGCCATGTTGCCGTCGACGAGGTCGGAGAACACGAACAGCGTGATCACGACCGTGCCCCAGAAGAACTCGCCCATGGGATAGAAGACCAGCGCGCCCGCGACCACCCCGGCGGTGCCGATGAGCGTGACGGTGTCGGGGCTCACGCCCCGGCGGATCAGAAACGCGGCGAACGGTGTGAGGACACGCGTGAAGAATGCACGCGCGTACTTGTTCAGCATGGCCTTCCCGAGGGTCGGTGTCGCCGTCTGGCCCCTGCTGGCCACCGGCTGGCCCATCGTAGCCACGCGCGCGTGACGGCGAGGGACGGGCACCCGGACCCCTTTCGGGGGAACCCGCGAGGCCCCGGTGGGCGGCGGGGTGACGTCGTTCGTATGGACGCACCGTGACGACAGTGGGAAGGTCGAAAGACCGCGGGCGTCGCCGGAGCCGCACCGCACGCGGCTCCGGCTGTCCGCGCCCCCAGTGACCTCACCGTGCACGGGAGGCAGGATCATGGGCGACAAGGCACAGACACACCCCGGAGCCGCCGGCAGGGCACAGGCGGCCGACCACCCCCAGTCCGTACGGAATGTGGTGCTGGTCGGCCACTCCGGATCGGGAAAGACGACCTTGGTGGAGGCCCTCGCGCTGACCGCGGGGGCGGTGAACCGGGCGGGCCGCGTGGAGGACGGCGGCACCGTCTCCGACTACGACGAGATCGAGCACCGGCAGCAGCGCTCGGTCCAGCTCTCCCTGGTGCCCGTCGAGTGGGACGGCATCAAGGTCAACCTCCTCGACACCCCCGGATACGCCGACTTCGTCGGTGAGCTCAGGGCCGGTCTGCGGGCTGCGGACGCGGCCCTCTTCGTCGTCTCGGCCTCCGACGGCGTGGACGGCTCGACGCGCATGGTGTGGGAGGAGTGCGCGGCCGTGGGGATGCCCCGGGCCATCGTCGTGACGCACCTGGAGGCGGCGCGCGCCGACTTCGAGGAGATGACCAGGATCTGCGCGGAGGCCTTCGGCGCGGACGATCCCGACGCGGTCCTGCCGCTCTACCTGCCGCTGCACGGCCCGCAGGCGCCCGACGGGCACGCACCCGTGACCGGGCTGATCGGGCTGCTGTCCCAGAAGCTGTTCGACTACTCGACCGGCGAGCGCAAGGAGTCGGAGCCGGGCGAGGACCAGCTGCCGCTGATCGAGGAGGCCCGCAACCGGCTGATCGAGGGGATCATCTCGGAGAGCGAGGACGAGACCCTCATGGACCGCTACCTCGGCGGGGAGCCGGTCGACGTCAGGACCCTGATCGACGACCTGGAGCGGGCCGTGGCGCGCGGGGTCTTCTTCCCGGTCCTGGCCGCCGCCCCCGCGGTCGAGGGCGCCCGGCAGGGGCTCGGCACGGTGGAGCTGCTGGAGCTGATCACCGGTGGCTTCCCGACCCCGCTGGAGCACGAGACCGTGCGGGTCACGACGATCGACGGCGAGCCGCGCGAGCTCAAGCCGTGCGATCCGGACGCGCCGCTGGTCGCGGAGGTCGTGAAGACGTCCTCGGACCCCTACGTGGGCCGGCTG
Organism: Streptomyces sp.; assembly: GCF_031181705.1. Classification (GTDB taxonomy): domain Bacteria; phylum Actinomycetota; class Actinomycetes; order Streptomycetales; family Streptomycetaceae; genus Streptomyces. The sequence continues at coordinate 35,004 of NZ_JAPSKN010000039.1, read as the reverse complement.
TCGCTGATCCGCGTCTTCTCCGGCACCCTGCGCGCCGACCAGACGGTCCACGTCTCCGGGCACGGGCTGGCCGACCGGGGCCACGAGGACCACGACGTCGACGAGCGGATCGGCGCGCTGTCCACGCCCTTCGGCAAACAGCAGCGCCCGGTGTCGCACGTCATCGCCGGCGACCTGGCGTGCGTGGCCAAGCTCAGCCGCGCCGAGACCGGCGACACCCTCTCCGCCAAGGACGACCCGCTGCTCATGGAGCCGTGGCAGATGCCCGACCCGCTGCTGCCGCTGGCCATCCAGGCGCACAGCAAACCGGACGAGGACAAGCTGTCGCAGGGGCTGGCCCGGCTGGTGGCCGAGGACCCGACGATGCGGCTCGAGCAGAACCAGGACACCCACCAGGTGGTCCTGTGGTGCCTGGGCGAGGCGCACGCGGACGTGGCCCTGGAGCGGCTGCGCAGCCGCTACGGCGTCCAGGTCGACGTCGTGCCGCACCGGGTGTCGCTGCGCGAGACGTTCGCGACCAGGGCGGCCGGGCGGGGCCGGCACGTCAAGCAGTCCGGCGGGCACGGGCAGTTCGCCATCTGCGAGATCGAGGTCGAGCCGCTGCCGGGCGGCTCCGGGATCGAGTTCGTGGACAAGGTCGTCGGCGGCGCGGTGCCCCGGCAGTTCATCCCGTCGGTGGAGAAGGGCGTACGGGCCCAGGCCGCCAAGGGGGTCGCCGCCGGGCATCCGCTGATCGACGTGCGCGTGACGCTGCTGGACGGCAAGGCGCACTCGGTGGACTCCTCCGACGCCGCGTTCCAGACGGCCGGGGCGCTGGCGCTGCGGGAGGCCGCCACCGACGCGAAGATCCATCTGCTGGAGCCGGTGGCCGAGGTGTCGGTGCTGGTCGGCGACGACTTCGTGGGCGCCGTGATGAGTGACCTGTCGGGCCGGCGCGGCCGCGTGCTGGGCACCGAGCAGACACCGGGCGGGCGCACCGTGATCCGGGCCGAGGTGCCCGAGATCGAGATCGGCCGCTACGCGATCGACCTGCGGTCGATGACCCACGGCACGGCCCGCTTCAGCCGCCGCTACGCGCGCCACGAGCCGATGCCGCTGCAGGTCGCGGACCGGGTGCGCGAAGAGGCGCGCGCCGCCTCGTAGTTGGCGCCCCGGCGCCTCCAAGTGCCCCCTTGAGGGCCCCGTTCCGGGTCGGCGGACGGCTTGCGGGCCGTCCGCCGACGGCCGCCGGTGCGTGCCGATACGCTGATGACCTGATCAACAGGTGTGCGGAGCGCGGAAGTCGGGAAGGCCGCAGATGCAGATGCGGCAGCGATGGGGGCGGCAGTGACGGACGGATTCGACTTCAGTCCCGGGGCCCAGGTGCCCGTGGCGGGCGCGAGCGGCCAGACGGCGGCGACCTACGCGCTGGCCGCGGCGGCATACCGGGACGACGAGGTCACCAAGATCCTCAACGCCGACAACGAGTGGCACCAGTCGAAGGTGAGCCCGCCGCGCCCCTGGGCGAAGATCTTCCGCCCCCGGTTCGGTGAGGCCTTCTCCCGCGCGATCATCGACCGCATGCTGGGAGCCGGGCGCAAGCCGGTCATCCAGTCGTTCGGCATCGAGCCGCAGGTCGTGGTGGAACACTGCCTGGCGGCGCACCGCATCCGCCGCGACCGCGACAACATGCTCTCGGCGATCACGGTGATCTGCGGGGTGCTCTTCCTGCCCGGCTTCCTGGTGTGGCTGCTGGTGTTCACCCTGCGCACCACCATGGCCAAACGGGAGGACAAGCGCGCCGGCGCCCTCGCCACGACGCTGCTGATCGCCGTCGGCGCGCTCGCGGTGCTGTTCCTGCTGCGCATGCCGTTCACCGGATTCTGGGGGTGGTACGGACGCCTGGCGATCGTCATGCCGGTGGTCGGCTGGTTCTGGGCCAAGCAGATCTGCGAGCGCACGGCCCGCGACCTGCGCGATCGCTGGTCGAGCCTGCTGTCCGGCGGTGGCGTCGGCGCCAAGATCCCCGAGGCGGTGCCGGGCACGCCCGGTGACGCGGCCGAGCAGGTCCGCAAGGAGCTGGCCCGGCTCGCCGCCGAGCAGCGCTCCAACTCGGCCTTCTACGCCGGTCCCAAGGGCATCCTCGGCATGGGCACGCGCTGGGGCAGCTGGCAGCTGGCCGAGGAGCTGGTCTCCGCCGAGCCGGGCAAGGACTTCCACCCTTTCCGCAGCTGGGACGTCATCGTGGCGATCCAGGGCGGCCTGGGCATGCTGGAACGCACGTCCATCAACACCGGCGGCTTCCCCAAGCCGACCATCACGCACTGGGTCGTCACGCCGATCGGTGAGAAGGCGACGGAGGTGTCCCGGCCGAGCGGCACGGACGTCGACGCGTACACGGTGCGCACGCACGCCGTACAGGAGATCTGCAACAAGCAGCAGTTCGGCAGCGGCGACCGGCACTACCTGGGCGTGCAGTGGACCCTGTGGGACGGCCACCTGGTGATCACGATGCTGATCACGGTGACCGTGCTGCACGACACGCTGCGCATCGAGGTCACCGGTCACGCCCTGGGCCCGGTCAACTCCCTGTTCAACGAGAAGCCCGCGGCCAGGGAGAAGACGGTGCAGAAGGCACTCCGCTTCTGGGAGACCCGCACCGTGAAGCTCCCGCTGATCGACGCCGACGAGGTGGTCCGGCTGGCCGCGCGGGCCCCGCTGACCTGGTACCCGCCGCTGCTGAACTGGCTCGGCGGGAGCCTGACGCTGCCCGAGCCGTTCGGTCTGCGGCACGCGTGGGCGGACCAGCCGTGGCGGCACCGGTTCATGGCGGACGACGCGCTGCGGGCGGCGACGCCGGTGCTGCGGGTGGTGCACGCCGCCGCGCTGAAGGTGCTGCGGGAGAACGGCGTGAACGTGGAGAAGTTCGGGGCGCGGTCGGCGGCGCTCAGCGGGGCGGTGCAGGAGGCTTCGCCGAAGAAGGCGGACGTGTACGACGCGTAGTCGATCGTCAGCGGATCCCGGGGGCCCCGCCCCCGGACCCGCGTCGGCCCGCACGGCCTCGTCCGCGAGCGCCGGGCGGGCTGACGGGAACCGCCGGGCTCAGGTGCTCGGCCAGGCCTCCGCCAGCATCTTCCGCGTGTCGGCGAGCAGCTGCGGCAGCACCCGCGTGTGCCCCACCACCGGCATGAAGTTCGTGTCCCCGCCCCACCGCGGCACGATGTGCTGGTGCAGGTGCGCCGCGATGCCCGCGCCGGCGACCGAGCCCTGGTTCATGCCGATGTTGAAGCCGTGCGCGCCGGAGGCGGTGCGCAGGGCCGTCATCGCCTGCTTGGTGAGTTCGCCCAGCTCGGCGGTCTCCGCGGCCGTCAGGTCGGTGTAGTCGGCGACGTGCCGGTAGGGCACGGTCATCAGGTGCCCGCCGTTGTACGGGTAGAGGTTGAGCACCGCGTAGACCTGCTCGCCGCGGCGGACGACGAGCCCGTCCTCGTCGGACTTGGCCGGGATGGAGCAGAAGGGGCAGCCGTCGCCGGCGCCCGGGCCGGTCGGCTTGTTCTCGCCCTGGATGTAGGCCATCCGATGGGGCGTCCACAGACGCTGGAACGCGTCCTGCGTCCCCACTCCCAGCTGCTGCTCCGGCTCACTCGTCATGCAGTGCAGCATATGGCGTCGAACTGGGGGGACGGCAAAGGCCCCCGGGGATCGCCCCGGGGGCCCGTGCGCCGTGCGATCAGACCTGCGCGCGCTCCTCGACGACCTTCTGGATCTTCGCGATGGCCTCGTCGAAGGGGATGCCGTTCTCCTGCGAGCCGTCGCGGTAGCGGAAGGACACCGAGCCCTGGGACATGTCCTCGTCGCCCGCGATGACCATGAAGGGCACCTTCTGCTTCTGGGCGTTGCGGATCTTCTTCTGCATCCGGTCGGAGGAGGAGTCGACCTCGACCCGCAGGCCCTGCTTCCGGGCGGCAGCGGCGAACTTCTCCAGGTACTCGACGTGCGCGTCGCCGATCGGGATGCCGAGCGCCTGGACCGGGGCCAGCCAGGCCGGGAAGGCGCCCGCGTAGTGCTCCAGGAGCACCGCGAAGAAGCGCTCGATGGAGCCGAACAGCGCGCGGTGGATCATGACCGGGCGCTGCTTGGAGCCGTCGGCGGAGGTGTACTCCAGGTCGAAGCGCTCCGGCAGGTTGAAGTCGAGCTGGATGGTCGACATCTGCCAGGTGCGGCCGATGGCGTCCTTGGCCTGGACGGAGATCTTCGGCCCGTAGAAGGCGGCGCCGCCCGGGTCCGGGACGAGGGGCAGGCCCTGCTTCTCGGCGACCTGGCGCAGCGTCTCGGTCGCCTCCTCCCAGGCCTCGTCGGAGCCGACGAACTTCTCCGGGTCCTTGGTGGACAGCTCCAGGTAGAAGTCGGTCAGGCCGTAGTCGCGCAGCAGCTCCAGCACGAACGTGAGCAGCTTGTCGAGCTCCTCGGACATCTGCTCGCGCGTGCAGTAGATGTGCGCGTCGTCCTGGGTGAAGCCGCGGGCCCGGGTCAGGCCGTGCACCACGCCCGACTTCTCGTACCGGTACACGGTCCCGAACTCGAACAGGCGCAGCGGCAGTTCGCGGTAGGAGCGGCCGCGCGCGTCGAAGATCAGGTTGTGCATCGGGCAGTTCATGGGCTTGAGGTAGTAGTCCACGCCCTCGTCGAGCTGCATGGGCGGGTACATGCCGTCGGCGTACCAGTCCAGGTGGCCCGAGGTCTCGAAGAGCTTCCCCTTCGTCGCGTGCGGGGTGTAGACGAACTCGTAGCCCTCCTCCTCGTGGCGGCGCCGCGAGTAGTCCTCCATGACCCGGCGGATGATGCCGCCCTTGGGGTGGAAGACGGCGAGGCCGGAGCCGATCTGCTCCGGGATGGAGAACAGGTCGAGCTCGCTGCCCAGCTTGCGGTGGTCGCGCTTCTCGGCCTCGGCGAGGAACTCCAGGTGCGCCTTCAGCTCGTCCTTGGTCGGCCAGGCGGTGCCGTAGATGCGCTGGAGCATGGGGTTCTTCTCGCTGCCGCGCCAGTAGGCGGCCGCGTTGCGCATCAGCTTGAACGCCGGGATGTTCCGGGTGGTGGGCAGGTGGGGACCGCGGCAGAGGTCCTTCCAGCACAGCTCGCCGGTCTTGGCGTCCAGGTTGTCGTAGATCGTCAGCTCGCCGGCGCCGACCTCGACGTCCGCGCCGTCGTCGCTGGACGCGGAGCCCTTGAGGCCGATCAGTTCCAGCTTGTACGGCTCGTTCGCCAGCTCCTCGCGGGCGGCGTCGTCGGTGACCACCCGGCGGGAGAAGCGCTGCCCGCGCTTCTGGATCTCCTGCATCTTCTTCTCGATGGCCTTGAGATCCTCGGGCGTGAACGGCTTCTCGACGTCGAAGTCGTAGTAGAAGCCGTCCTTGACGGGCGGGCCGATGCCGAGCTTGGCCTCGGGGAAGAGCTCCTGCACGGCCTGCGCCATGACGTGCGCGGTGGAGTGGCGCAGGATGTTCAGGCCGTCCTCGGAGGAGATCTCGACGCCCTCGACCTCGTCGCCGTCAGACAGCGCGTACGACAGGTCCCTGAGCTCACCGGCCACGCGCGCGGCGATGATCGAGCGCTCGCCGGCGAAGAGCTCGGCGGCCGTAGTGCCCGTCGTCACCACGCGTTCTTCCCGCTCGGAATCGCGTTGGATGATCACACGGACGTCTGACACCGGTCTCTCCTGACTGAAGGGGGCTGCGGCGCCATACCGGAGCGCACGCACGAGTAAGGATCGTACCGACCCGGGACCGCCCGGGGCGAAATCAGTCCCCGCAGTCCCCTCCGCAGGCCTCCTCGAAGAAGTCGAGGTTCTCCTGGAGCTCCTTCAGCAACCGGTCCCGCTCGGCGTCGTCGACCTGCACGGGGGCGACGCCGTGGGCGCCGGTGAGGCGGCGGAATCCGCCCCGGCTCTCCAGCCTGCCGTGCACCCGCACCGGCAGCCCGACCAGGTGGGCGTGCCCGGCGATCCGGTACGCCTCCTCGTCGAGGGCGATCCGGACGTGCGGCACGTCGGCCCCGGCCAGGACGCGCAGCCGTACGGTGCCCTCGCCGCGCGGTCCCGACCGGCGCATCCGGGTGACCGCTCCGGTGATCCGCACCGGTACGGCGGGCTCCTCGCGCAGGTAGCGGGCACCGGCCTCGCGCAGCGCGGGCAGGTCGCCGGGGGAGAACTCGACGGGCTCGGCGGTGGGCGCGCACCCCTCGGGCACCCCGGCCGCCGGGGCCCAGGCGACGGCGATCCGGGCGCCCTCGGTGCCCCGGACGAGGGCGACGAGGGACTCGGTGAGCTCGTGGCTCACCCCGGCCTCGACCGCCGCGTCGAAGACGTCCATGCCGCCGGTGGCGCGCTGGTAGTCGATGGCCTCGCGGGCGGCGAACAGGGCCTGGTGGAGGCGTACGGCGAGGGGGCGGCCGCCGGTGACGGGCACGAAGGCGGTGAGCCGGCCGCCGGTGGCGGAGCCGACGAGGACGCCCTCCAGGGCCGCCGCGGCGGCGCGGCGGTGGCGGGCGCCGTGGTAGCCGGTCCGGGCGCGGGTGGCGAGGGCCGCGGCGAGCAGCATCCGGCGGGCGGCGGTGCGCAGCCGTTCCTCGGCGGTCCAGGGCGCCGCGCCCGCGGGCCCGGCGGGCACTTCCTGCCACCAGCGGATCTCGTCGCTGGGCACCGCGAGGGAGACGAGCACCTCGCGGGCGGAGGGCGAGCCGCTGCGGGAGAGGGCGAGCAGGGCCTCGGCGAGCAGGTCGTCGCTGTCGGGGAAGGCGTGGCTCTCGGGCACCAGCAGGCTCGTGCCGCCGCCCGGCCCGGGCGGGGTCCAGCGGCCGTACCGTCCGGGGGCGCCGCCGCGGCGCTGCCAGCCGTGCCGCCGCAGCAGGGCGCCGAGTACGGCCGGGTCGACCGCGCCGGGCTCGGGCGGTGGGCCGCTCCAGGGGGTGTCCTCGGGGTGGGGCCGGACGGGCCTCGCCGGTTCTCCGGTCGGGCGGTGCGTCACGGTCTTCCTCCCGTCCCGACCCGCGTCATGATCTCGCACAGCGCCCGGTCGTCGAAGATGCGTGCTGTCGGTATGCGCACGGTGGTGCGGCGGCGGCCGGTGATCGGGTGGCCGGCGAGGTTGGTCCAGTAGCAGCAGTGCCTGAGGTCGAGCCGGTCGTGGCCGGCGCGCAGCCAGTCGTCCTGCGACCGGGGCACCAGCATCACCACCAGGATCTTGTGCACGGACACGGGGGTGCGGGCGAGCTTGGCCAGGTGGTCGTTGTCGAGCGTGAAGGAGAAGGCGTGGCCCGGGGGGTGGGGCGGCACCTGGTAGGTCGCCTTGAGCTGCACCTTGATGGTGACCTCGTCGTCGACCGTGTGCCCGGGTGCGCTGTGGCTGACGTGCCAGTCGATGCCGTTGTCGGGGAAGGGCTGGGACAGCGAGCAGCCGGCGGCCGCCGCGACGGCGTGCAGATAGCCGACCTGCAGTGTCTCCATGCAGGCGGTGGTGGCGAGAGAGCCGCGAGGGGCAGCCGCGCTTCCGGGCAGCAGCCCGCCCCGTTCGGGCTGCGCTATGGCCATGGCCCAACAGCCTTCCAGAACAAGTGAGTCCCCGCTGCGGGCCGCTGAACTGCGGCGACCCGTACTCCTGTTGTCTCCTTCCGGCGTACGGCGCAAACAGGGCGGGTATCACCGGATCGGGCAGCGGACGGTATGTCAACTGCCGAAGGTGAACGAGGGGTTGTGTGGCTATGACGACGTGCTGGTTCGAGGGGCCGCTGGCCGCCTTCGACACGGAGACGACGGGCGTGGACGTCGAGACCGACCGGATCGTGTCGGCCTCCGTCGTCGTCCAGGACGCCCCGGGCATGCGGCCGCGGGTCAGCCGGTGGCTGGTGAACCCGGGAGTGCCGGTGCCCGCCGAGGCGACGGCGGTGCACGGGCTGACGGAGGAACACCTGCAGCGCAACGGCCGGTGGCCGGCGCCGGTGATGTACGAGATAGCCGAGGCGCTGGCCGAGCAGGCCCATGCCGGCCGTCCGGTCGTGGTGATGAACGCCCCCTTCGATCTCACCGTGCTGGACCGGGAGTTGCGCCGGCACCGCGCCTCGGCGCTCGGCCGCTGGTTCGAGTCGGCGCCGCTGCTGGTGCTCGACCCGAGGGTTCTGGACAAGCACCTGGACCGCTACCGCAAGGGCCGCCGCACCCTGGCCGACCTGTGCGCGCACTACGGTGTCGCGCTGGAGGGCGCGCACGACGCGGCGGCGGACGCCGTGGCGGCGCTGGAGGTGACCCGGGCGGTGGGCCGCCGGTTCGCGTCCCGGCTGGAGCGTCTCGCGCCGGGCGAGCTGCACACGCTGCAGGCGGTCTGGCACGCGGCGCAGGCCCGGGGCCTGCAGGCGTATTTCGCGCGCAGCGGCGTGGACGAGGCGGTCGATCCGGCCTGGCCGCTGCGCCCGGACCTGCCCGCGGCGGCCTGAGCACGCGGCACGGGACAGCGCCGGCGGCACCGGGCGGGCATGAAAAAACCGGTCCGCCTGCGGCGGACCGGCTGTTTCCGGTGGGCGATACTGGGTTCGAACCAGTGACCTCTTCGGTGTGAACGAAGCGCTCTCCCACTGAGCTAATCGCCCGGGAACGCACTGAACAATACAGGTCCCGGCGCGCTTCCTTCAAACCGTTCGCAGGTGCCGGAGCAGTCCGCGCCGCCCCGACCTCATCATCAGGGCGTGGTTGGCGCGGAAGACGGGCCGTCCCGGTACGGCGAACCGCCTCAGCAGCGGCTTGGTGACGCTCACCACCTGGTCGTACCGCGCCAGGCTGCCCGTCCCGCGCGGTGTGACCGTCCAGCGCGCCCAGCCCTCGATGTCCCCGGACACGGCGATCTCCAGCACCCCGTCCCCGGGGTCGTGCCGCACCTCGCGCGCCGTGAAGGTCATGTCGTACGGCAGGACGGAACGGATCCGGATCACCCCGGTGGTGTCGTCGAGCCGGGTCACCTCGCGGACCTGGCGCCACCAGCGCGGGTAGTCCTCGGGGCGCCGCAGCACCTCGTACACGGCCGTCGGGGGTTCGGGCAGGGTCCACAGGCTGCGGAAGCGGTAATGGTTCCAGTCCATGTCCGCAGTCTGCCCACTCGGGGGAGGGTCCGGCTGAGTACGCGCCTGAGTATCCGCGCTCATGCCCGGCGCGGTGACGCGGGACACACTGCGTGTCATGACGCACCTTCCGCCCCCGGCCGAGGAACTACGGCTCCTCGACGCCGAACTCCGACAACTGGACGCCCGCCGGGCCCAGTTGCTGACCCGCCGCGCCTGGCTGGTCGCGGCCCTGCAGCAGACGCAACGACCGTCGCGGCCCTGGGCGCACCCGCGGACGCCGTCCGCGCCACCGCCCCGCCCGGAGGCGGCGGCGCCCAGCGTGCAGAACGTGCTCCTGGTGCTCGGCGGTGTCCTGCTCACGCTCGCGGCCGCGGTGTTCACGCTGGTCAGCTGGGGACACATGGGCATCACCGGGCGGGCGCTGGTGCTCGGCGCGGTGACGCTGACCGCGCTCGCGGTGCCCGTTCCGCTCCTCAAGCGGGGGCTGCGCTCGACGGCCGAGTCGGTGGCGGGGCTCGGGCTGGCGCTGACCGTCCTCGACGCGTACGCCCTGCACGAGGCGGCCCTCGCCCGGACGGGCGGGACCGGGTACGCGGCGGCCGCCACGGCGGTACTGGCCGTGGTCTGGGCGGTGTACGGCCGGCTGCCGGTCACAGCGGCACTGCGGCTGCCGCTGCCCTCCGCGCTGGCGGCCGCGCAGCTCCCGCTGCTGCTGTGGGCCGTGGCCGCCGACGCGGGACCGCATGCCGTCACGGCGGCGTTGCTGGTGACCGCCGGACTCGACGCGGTCGCGGCGCTCCGGGTGACGGCCGTGTCCGTGCGGGTCACGGCGGTCGTCGGCGCCTACGGCACGGGGGGCTGGGGCGTTCTGGGCGCCGGGTGGCTGTCCGTGACGGCCGACGGTCCGGGCGCGGCCGCCCGGGCGGGGGTGCTGCTCCTGCTCGCGGCGGGGATCGCGCTGGGTGCGGCCCGGCGGGATTCGGGTACGGCGCACACGCTCGGCCTGACGATCACCTCGGGGCTGCTCACCGTCGCGGCGCTCGGCGCGGTGCCGCGCACGGTGGTGCCGTCGCAGTGGGTGGTCCCGGTCCATCTGGTCCTGGGTGTGGCCCTGTTGGGGGCGCTGCGGGCCGTGCGGCTGCCGGACGCGGTGCGGCGCGGCTGGGTCTGGGCCTCTGCCGTCGTGCAGGGGCTGGCCCTGCTGGGGACGCTGCCGGTCCTCGCCCTGGTGGTGCTGGGTCCGGCCGGGTGGCTCGGCCGGGTGTGGAGCGGTGCGCCGTCGGACGCCCGGGCGGCCGTCACCGTGGACGCGCCCTGGCCGTCGGACGCGGCGACGACTCCGGTGGCGCTGCTGCTGGTCGCGGTCGTGCTCGCGCTGGTGGTCCGCAAGGAGCAGTGGCGGTCACGCGCCCGGCTCGGTGCGCTGGGTCTCCTCTGGGCGGCGGCGCTGTCGCTTCCCGCGATCCTCACGGTTCCGTACGCCGCGGGGGTGTCGGTCCTGGCCGTCCTGACGGCGGCCGCGCTGCACACGGCCCGGACCACCGCGGCCGAGGCACGGATCACCGCCCTCGTTCTCGCGCTGGTCACGGCCGTCGACCTCACCCTGCTCTCCCTCGCCGCCCGGACCGCGACGCTGGTCGTGCTGTCCGTGCTGACGGCCCTGCTCGCCGCGTTCTCCTGGCGGACGGCACTCACTCCGTTCACGGCTCCGGCCGCCCTGGTGTACGCCGCCGCGCTGGCCTCGGCCACGGGCGCCGCGGCCAACTGGCCACCGGCCCGTACGGCGCTGCTGGTCCTGGCCGTTCCCGCGGTCGCCGCCCTGCTCGCGGCGCGTCCGGTCGAGCGCCGGACGGTCGTGGCGGTGGAGGTCGCCGCCGCCGCGACCGGCCTGCTCGCCGCGGGCCTCGCCGTCACCGACCCGCCGCTGCTCGCCCTGGTGCTGGCCCTGTGCGGGGTGATCGCCGCGGGTACCGCGCTGCGTCCCGGCCGCCGGCCCGTCGGTTACGCGGCCACGGCCCTGTTCGTGCTGGCCGCGTGGGTGCGCCTGGCCGCCTGGGACGTGTCCGCGCCCGAGGCGTACACGCTCCCGGTGACCGTCCCGGCCCTGCTCGTCGGCGCCCTGCGCCGGCGCCGTGACCCGCGGGTCACGTCCTGGACGGCGTACGGCGCCGGACTGGCCGCCACCCTCCTGCCCAGCCTGGTCGCGACCTGGGCCGATCCGCACTGGACGCGCCCGCTGCTGCTGGGCGCGGCGGCGCTGCTGGTGACCCTGCTGGGCGCCCGGCACCACCTCCAGGCACCGCTGGTGCTGGGCGGAGCGGTGCTGACCCTGGTCACGCTGCACGAACTCGCCCCGTACGTCGTGCAGGTGACCGGGGCACTCCCCCGCTGGGCGCCTCCCGCTCTCGCCGGGCTCCTGCTGCTCGCACTCGGGGCGACGTACGAGCAGCGGATCCGGGACGTCCGGCGGATGCGGGAGGCCCTCGGGAGGATGAACTAGCCGCCGGTCAGGGCATCCTGTCGCCGAGCAGGGCCAGATTCTCGATCGCGGCGAGGCCGTACAGCGAGGTGTCGTTGGTGGAGACCCAGGGCGCCTCGCTGCCGGGCACCAGCGTCAGCGGGCCGCTGAGCTTCTCGGTCCTCCAGGGCGCGGACTCCTTGTAGCCGTCGGAGTTGTAGAACTTGTCCCAGGCGCGCCGGGCGAGTTTCTCGTCGCCGCTTAGGACGGCGGCGTAGGCGTCGAGGCGCGAATGGCCCTGGAAGAGGATCAGGGAGCCGAAGTTGCTGCCGTAGCGGGCCGCCTGCTCGGTCTTGGTGGCGTTGAAGTAGCGGCAGTAGTCGAGGTAGGCCTCCTTGAACTCCGGCATGTCGACGAGGTCGATGAGCTCGGCGCACAGTTCGTTGAGGCCGAAGACGGCCGACAGGTGCGAGACCTCCACCTTGGGCTGGGCGGCGACGGCGAACCTGCCGGTGTCCAGGTCGTACAGGCCGCTGCCCTGCACGAAGCCGTTGGGCTGGGCGGCGATGGTCTCCATCGTGGACAGCACACGCGCCCTGGCCTTCTCCCACTTGGGGCCCCTGCGCTCCCACTCGGTCAGCCACGCCGACACCAGCCCGCTCCAGTCGGTGCCGAAGCCGATCGACAGGGCGTGCCGGTCGGGCGTGTACGGCTCGGTGCGGATCTTGCGGAGCGGGTCGAGGGCGAGGAACGTCTCGTCGGAGTCGACGTTGGCGTGCATGAGGTCGCCGACGCGTTCGTCCGCCGTGAGGAAGTAGTAGTAGCGCCGGTAGGTGGTGTTGGCGATGCGCTGCTGCTTGGCGCTGTCGGCCCAGTGCTGCACCCCGTGCCGGGTGCCGAGGCCCGCCCACTTGCCGAGGTGGTAGACGTCGACCTCGCCGGTGTGCCGGGTCATGGCCTCGGCGAAGCGGAAGACGTCGGCGCGGCCGGAGCGCAGGTACGCGTACCAGAGCCACAGGTCCGGGGACAGCTCGGAGTTGTCCCAGGCGTAGCCGCCGACGTCGTAGCGCCACTGGTGCCGGACGGTGTCGTAGGTGTGCATGATGTCGCCGTAGTCCCAGAAGCCGTACCACCGGCGCATCTCCACCTGGTCCTTGTAGTAGGTGAAGAGGAAGTCCAGGTGGTCCTCGATCCTCGCCTTGGCCGGGGTGGACCGGTCGGGCTCGGCGAACAGGCCCTTGCCGAAGACGCCCGCCTCGATGAGCTGTTTCGGCGGGGCGGCGAGCTGCGGCAGGACCCGGACGGCCTCGGCCTGCCCGGCGAGCGTCTCGGCGCTCGGGGTGGAGGCGTTGGCCCAGAACAGCAGCTCGGAGGTGCGGGCGATGCCGTAGGGCGTGCCGAACTCGGGCTCGTAGTCCTCGTAGGTGATGTTGAGGCCTTCGAGCTGCTCCGGAAAGGAGTCCTGGCCCATGCCGTCGTGGTAGAAGCGCATGTCCATGGGCTGCGCCTCGGGGGACCAGAGCCACAAGGTGACCTCGGCCGCGTCGGTGTGGGCGTCGCGGATGTCGAGCTGGGCGGGGAACTTCTCCCAGAAGTCGCGCAGACCGAAGGAGAGTCCGCCGCTCACGCCGCCGACGTAGCCGAATCCGGAGGCGCGCCGGCCGCCGCCCGCGCCGATCCAGCCGTACCCCTTCTTGGTGCGCTTGCGCACGGTGAAGCCGTCGGCGGAGAGCTGGGAGAGGGTGTAGTCGCCCCACTCGGGGATGTACTGCAGGCGGGTGGTGACCCGCTGGTCCCAGGTGGCCGGGTCGGGCAGCTTCCTGCCCTCGTACTGAGCCGCCTGCACGGCCGCGCCCGGATCGCGGCGCAGCCCGGTGATGCCCTTGACGGCCTCGCGCAGCAGGCCGGTGCCGTCGCCGCCGATGCGGACGTGGCGGTCGTAGGACTCGTCGCGCATCGGCACGGTGAAGCGGACGCCGAGGCCGCGGACGAAGTCGCCGGACGCCTTGCCCGGCTTCTGGGTGCCGTCGTAGGTGATGGTGTGCACCATGCGGAAGGAGTCGGCGCCCGCGTAGAAGTAGAGCCGGACGGAGAACGGCAGCCAGCTGCGGTCGCCCTTGCGGTGTCTGCCGTCGATGCGGACGACCGCCCGGACCGGGCCCTCCTGCTCGACCTGGACCTTGGAGAGGACGCCGTCGAAGCGCTCGGTCCTGACCGTGCCCTGGTCCTCGTCCTCGAACTCCGGCTGGCGGATCAGCACCAGGCGGCCGTTGCGGGCGATCTCGGTCGAGCCGCGGGTGACGGACTTGACGAGCGTGGAGCCGGACTTGCCGATCCTCACGGTGATGACGCCGGTCGAGATGTCGATGGTGCCGCCGCGTTGATCGACGGTCACCTTCTTCTCGGGCGCGGCGGGCGCGCCGGCCGCGAGGGTGAGCTTGCCGTTGCCCGAACCCACCGCGTGCGCGGTCCACTTGAGGGAGCCGTCGGGCCAGTACGCGATCGGCCACGACTGCACGGGCACGGCCTTGCCGTCCGCGTCCGTGAGCGCGAAGGTCTGGTCCTCCTGGTAGGCGCCCTTCGGCCAGGGGACGCCGACGGTGGAGCCGGGGGCGGCGCCGAGGCCGCCGTCCTCCAGCCAGTCGAGAACCACCGGGCCGGCCCCGGCGGGCTCGGCCGCGGGCGCGGCGTGGGTGTCCTGCGCCCCCAGCGCCCAGCTGAACTGGGCGGCGGCTCCGGCGACGGCGGCGGCCTTGAGGAGGGATCTGCGGGGGATGGGAGACATAGGGGTTGCTGCCTTTCCTCGTCCGTGCGGGATGGGAATCCGTGCGCGTGTTCTGGTCAGGGGCATGACAGACAGAGGCGCGGCGCCCGGGGCGCCGGCCTGGGTGGGCGGGGACCGCCGTCAGTGGTGCCGGTACCGCTCCTCCACGGCGACGGCCGCCGCCGCGACGGCCCCGAGGACGGGGATCGCCAGCGGCGTGGCGAACCACGCGGACAGCGGCACCACGGCCAGCCCGGCGACGATCAGGAAGGAGCCGGCCGGATCCAGCACGGTTTGCCGCCCGGCGTGCGCGAGCAGCGTCCGCCAGCGGGCGCCCGGTTCCCAGACCGCCGAAGCGCGCAGCCCGGCCACGACGAGCCCGATCAGCGCGAGGACCCCCAGAGCCCCGACCACGGGCCCGCCGGGAATTCCCGCCCGGGCCGCCTGGACGTCCACCCACACCGCGACCGCCGCCGCCCACCCGACGAGGCCCACGAGCCATCCGCGGCGCAGGGCCGTGCGGAAGTCGGCGACGAACTCGCGCAGACCGCCGCCCTCGTGGGCGGTGCGGCGCCTGAGGTGCCGCGCCCCGGCGGCGAAGGCCGCCGGGTACGTCACCACGCCCAGCGAGGCCACCGCGATCCACACACCGGTCAGCAACGCCTCCGCGAACACCGCGAACCGCTCGGCGAGCAACGACTCACCACGTGCTTTCACCCGTGTCCCGGCCATGCCCGCCTCAGCCCTTCAGACCCGACGTGGCCATGCCGTCGATCAGATAGCGCTGGAAGGCGAGGAAGAAGGCGAGGACCGGCAGCAGCGCGACCAGCGACATGGCGATCATGCCGCCGTAGTTCGCCACGGCGTCCTGGTCCACGAACATCTTCAGCCCCAGCGAGACCGTGTACTTGTCGGGCTCGTTCAGGTAGATCAGCGGGCCCATGAAGTCGTTCCAGGAGTTGATGAACGTGAAGATGGCGCTGGTGATCAGCGCCGGACGGCACAGCGGCAGCACGATCGACCAGTAGATGCGCAGGTGCCCGCAGCCGTCGAGCCGGGCCGCCTCGTCGAGTTCCCTGGGCAGGTTCCGCATGAACTGCACCATGAGGAAGACGAAGAACGCCTCCGTGGCCAGGTACTTGCCCAGCAGCAGCGGGGTGTAGGTGTTGATCATCTCCATGTTGCGGAACAGCACGTACTGCGGGATGAGCAGCACGTGGTACGGCAGCAGGAGCGTGCCGATCATCAGCGTGAACAGCAGGTTCCGGCCCGCGAACCTGATCTTCGCGAAGGCGTACGCGGTCAGCGAGCAGGACACCAGGATCCCGACCACGGAACCCACCGCGAGGATCAGCGAGTTGGCGAAGAACGTGGAGATGGCGATGTCCGCGATGCCCTCGCCGAGCCGCGTGTAGTTCGTGGTGATCGGATCGCCCGGGAAGAGGTCCAGGCTGCCGACGATGTCCTCGCTCTTCTTGAACGAGGCGCCGACGACCCAGACCACCGGGTAGAGGATCACCCCGAGGACCAGCAGGGAACCGACGTGCCAGGCGACGGACCCGGGAAGCCTTCGGCGCAGCGCCCCGGTGGCGGGCCCGGTCTCGGCGGCTGGTGGGGGTGCCCCCCGATCGAGCGGAGCCGAGAGATTGGGGGAGCTCATCAGGCACCCTCCTCGTAGTGCACCCAGCGCTTCTGGGACCAGAACAGCACCGCCGTCACCAGGGCGACCGCGATCAGCAGCAGCCAGGCCATGGCGGAGGCCAGACCCATCCGGCTGTTCTCGAAGCCCTGGACGTAGAGGTAGCAGGTGTAGACCATCGAACCGTCGGCCGGACCGCAGGCGTTGCCTCCGGCGCCGCCGCCGACGATGTACGCCGAGCTGAAGATCTGGAACGAGTGGATCGTCTCCAGCAGGACGTTGAAGAAGAGGACCGGCGAGATCATCGGCAGGGTGATGTTCCAGAACCGCCGCAGCTTGCCGGCTCCGTCGACCTCGGCCGCCTCGTACAGCTCCCGCGGGACCTGCTGGAGACCGGCGAGGAAGATGACCATGGGAGCGCCGAACTGCCAGACCGTGAGCGCCACCAGCGCGTAGATGATCATGTCCGGGTCGCCGGTCCAGCCGCCGACGTCGATCCCGAACAGCTTCTGCGTACGGTCGACGACCGCGTCGTCCGAGAAGATCGCCTTCCACACGATCGCGACGGAGACGCTCGCCCCGATCAGCGAGGGCGCGTAGAACGCCGCCCGGTAGAAGGCCTGCCCGCGCCGCTTCTGGGCCAGGAGCAGCGCCACGCCGAGCGCCGCGATCAGCTTCAGGGGCGTGCCCACGACGACGTACCACAACGTCACCTGCACCGAGTGGCGCCAGCGGGGATCGCCGAACATCTCGGAGAAGTTGTCGAGGCCGATCCACTTCGGCGGGTCGAACAGGTTGTAGTCGGTGAACGCGAAGTAGAGCGAGGCGATCATCGGGCCCGCTGTGAGCAGCAGGAACCCGGCGATCCACGGGGACATGAAGAGATAGCCGGCCAGGTTCTCCCGGCGCCGCCGCCGCTTGAGGGCGGCGGGGCGCGCGGGCTTCACCGGACCGTGCCGCGGCTCGGAGTCCTGGGACAGGCCCTCCATCGCAGGGGCGTGTGTCACGGTGGTTCCCATCAGGTGCCGAGAGCCGTCTTCGACTCGGTGAAGAACTGCTTGACGGCCTCGTCCACCGACCGCTTGCCCAGGCCGAGCTCCTCCGCGATGCGCAGGAACGCGGACTCGCAGATGTCCGCGCCGTTCGGGTGCGGCGTGATGGGCTCCAGGACGCCCGCATCCACGAGGGACTCCTCGTAGGCGGCGATCGCCTTGTTGACCTCGTCGGTCGGCTGGTACGCGTCGAACTGCGCCTGGGTGGCGGGCACGCCGCGGTCGTAGCCCATGATCTTGGCGACCTCGGGGTCGTGCACCATGAAGTCGATGAAGCGGGCGACTTCTTCCGGGTGCCGGGTGCGCTTGGAGGCGCTCAGCATGAGGGAGCCGAGGTACTGGCCGGTCTTCTTGCCGTCGGTGGTGGGGATCGGCGCCAGGGCGTACTCGCTCCTGCCCTCGGCGCTGTAGCGCACGGTGAAGTTGTCCCAGGTGAACTCGCTGCCGCAGAGCTCCGCGGCGAGCGCCGACTTGGGCTTGATCTGGGCGACCTTCTTGGGGTCGGCGTAGAGCCCCTCCTCGACGCCCTTCTCGGCCCTCGTCCACCAGTCCGTCAGGTCCGCCTCGGTGAAGCCGAGTCCGTCCTCGGTGAAGAAGGCCTTGCCGTTCTGGCGCAGGTAGAGGTCGTAGAGGTACATGACGCCGTACATGCCGCTGTCCCCGGCGCGGCCCGTCCTGTCACGGATCCTCTTCATGCCCGCTTCGAAGTCGTCCCAGGTCCAGCCCTGCTCGGGCTTGACTCCGGCCTTGGTGTAGACGGGCTTGTCGATGACCAGGGCCATCGAGTTGGAGCCGACGGGGACGCCGAGCAGCTTGCCGTCGATCTCGCCGAACTTCTCGAGACCCGCCCGGAATCCCTCCATCCGGAGGTTGCCCGCCTCGACCTGCTCGCTGAGATCGAGCAGGACGTTCTTCGCGTCGTATTTGCGGAGGAAGCCGACGGCATTCTGGAAGACGTCCGGCGGATTTCCGCCGGAGGCCTGCGTGTTGAACTTCTTCCAGAAGTCGAGATAAGGCTGGAAGTCCGTTTTCACCTTGATCTTCGGGTACTTCTTCTCGAAGAGCGCGATCGTCTTCTTGATTCTCTGGGCCCGGTCCTCCGCGCCCCACCACGCGTAACGGATCGTCACCGTCCCGTCCGCGGACGCCCCTCCGTCGCCACCGCACCCGGTGGTCGCGGCCAGCCCCAGCGTCGCCGCCGTGGCCCCGGCCGCCTTCAGAACCGTACGTCTCTCAACATTCCTGCCATTCACCACGGTTGGACCTCCCCGCACGTTGCCCCGCTCGCATGAATCGTTTCAAGTAAGCGCTTGCTGGCACAAGTTACGGAGGGGCCGATGGTGCGTCAATGATTCGGACAAGAATTTCTCGGTGAAGGGGCGGGGTGCCGGGCCGGGCGAGGCGGTGACGGCGAGTGCGGGGCACGCGGACGCCGCTGGTGAGGTGCCTGCGGCCGACTGGGCGAGCGCGGCGGGAGCGCCCGACGGGTTTCGGGGGCGACCGAAAGGCGACGGTGGAGCGGAGGGGACAGCGGGACAGCCGGTGACCGTTTCCGGCCAGACGGACGGTGAGCCGGCGGGCAACAGCGCGTGACGGAGGCGGGCGGAGCTGCGGATCTCGTGGGGTGCGACCACGGTCCGGTGGAGCGTGCCGTGTCCGATCTTGCGCGCCCTGCGGGGCATGTCGTGTCGCCGGGAAACGGTCGAGGCGGTTCAGGGCGGTTCGGCGGTGCGGTTCGGGGCGGTGCGGTGACCGCCCGCAGGGGGGCCGGATCCGCACGGGCGACACCGCGCGCCCGCCGGCGTCCCCCCGCCCACAACGACGGCGGCCCACCCGCGTTGTCGCAGGTGGGCCGCCGTTCCGGGTGGGCGATACTGGGTTCGAACCAGTGACCTCTTCGGTGTGAACGAAGCGCTCTCCCACTGAGCTAATCGCCCGGACGCAGGAAGAACATTACCCCATGTCAGGGGGTGCCTGGGACCATCGGCCGACGCCGGCACCCCCGACGCGGCTCACTGGTCCTCGATCTTCCACGGCATGACGAGACCGAACTTCCACAGGTAGATACCGGCCAGTACGGCCACGATGACCAGCCCGATGCTCGTCAGGATGATGTTGCGGCGCCGCACCTTGGGGTCGAGGGCCCGCTGCGCGGCCTCGGTGACCTTCCGCTTGGTCCAGCGGAGCACGAGCTGCGCCCACACGAACTCGGTCGCCCAGATCGCCATGCCACCGAAGATCACGACCCAGCCCGGCCCGGGCAGGGGCAGCATGATGATGCCCGCCACGACGACCGCGAGCCCGATGATGAAGACCCCGACCTGCCAGCTGACGTGCAGCAGCCGACGCGCCTTGACGAATTCCGGCGCCCGCGAGCCGAGCCCCCGATGCGGCTCGTCGTGCGCCTCGTTCGTCCCCGTCTCGTTCGATGCCACGGCCACCTCGCCCGGCTCGTCACTCCCCGTATTCATACGGCCAAACACTACCCGAGCGAAACCAGTCACCGGAATGGACGCACGGCGCGAACGATCTCTCGGCCGGAAGAGTTACGTAAAGGCACGCAAAACACTCAGAGGGGTTTACAACGGCACCGTAGGTGGCATGTCGATTTCGCCGACGTGCGAATCCCCGAGCGCACACTGAGCGAAAGGCCCTGGCGCTTATGAACACCACGGTCAGCTGCGAGCTGCACCTGCGCCTCGTTGTGTCGAGCGAGTCCTCCCTGCCTGTCCCCGCAGGCCTGCGGTACGACACGGCCGACCCCTACGCCGTGCACGCCACCTTCCACACCGGAGCCGAGGAAACCGTCGAGTGGGTGTTCGCCCGCGACCTGCTCGCCGAGGGACTTCACCGCCCCACGGGCACCGGCGACGTCCGCGTCTGGCCGTCGCGCAGTCACGGTCAGGGCGTCGTGTGCATCGCCCTGAGCTCGCCGGAGGGCGAGGCTTTGCTGGAGGCCCCGGCGCGGGCCCTGGAGTCCTTCCTGAAGCGCACCGACGCCGCTGTGCCGCCCGGCACGGAACACCGGCACTTCGATCTCGATCAGGAGCTCTCGCACATCCTGGCGGAAAGCTAGGTCGAGGCCCTCACAAAGCCGCCCGGCGCCGTCGACTCGGGGAGACGGCTCGGGCTCGGACAACCGCATACGGGATACACCGGCGTCTGCACCGCGGAGCACGCGGGGCGGCGCCGGTCCGCGTCGCGCCGGTGACCGCTGGGACCGCCTGGGGAACCATGGCGGCCCCGGCTGCGTTGTATTCGAAGCCATGTGCGGGCGTGAGGGCGGTCCGGCGGATGCGGAGCCGTTACCATCGGCCCCCACCGACGGGCGCCTGCCCGACCCCCAGGCCAGGGAGCGAATCGTGCTGATCACCCACGACACCCGGTGCGCCCTCGACACCGTGGTCGATCTGGTGAACACCGCACCGGAGGACGACGCGGCGGCCGACGGGCTGCCGGACGTGGCGACTCTCGCGGACTTCGTGCGCAACCACGAGATCAGCGATGTCGGGGTGCTCTCGGAGTTCGACCTGTCCGCGGTGCGGAAGATCCGCGGCCGGTTCGCCTCCGTCTTCGCCGCCCCCGACGCCCGGACCGCCGCCGTCCTGATCAACGAGCTGGTCGCCGCCGCCGGCACCACCCCCCGGCTCACCGACCACGACGGCTACGACTGGCACGTCCACTACTTCGCGCCCGGCGCGTCCGTCGCCGACCACCTGGCGGCCGACTGCGGGATGGCGCTGGCGTTCTTCGTGGTCGCCGGGGAGCAGGAGCGGCTGCGGCGCTGCGAGGCGCCCGACTGCCGGCGCGCCTTCGTCGACCTGTCCCGCAACCGCTCCCGCCGCTACTGCGACAGCCGCACCTGCGGAAACCGGCTGCACGTGGCCGCGTACCGGGCCCGCCGCAAGGAGGCGGCCGGCTGACCGCCGCGGCCGCCGGACCGACGTCGATGCCGACGCGGCCCCGGCGGGTGACGCCGGGTACCGCGGGTACGGCTCACAGCAACAGCAGATCGTGCAACGAGGCCATGAGCAGCAGACACCCGATCACCGCAAGGAAGATCATCAGCGGTGGCTGGGAAAGGGCGAAGAGGCAACCGCGTGGTTCGTCCCGAGGGGGACGGGGCTCGTCCTGCGGCGGGGCGGGGTCGCTCTGTTCCGTCGTGTCCAGCATCTCGGGGCGATGATGACGCAGTCGCCGGGCCGGGCGCGATCGGCGGCCTCGATCCGTGCGGGTGTGCCCCGATTCCGTGAGGTCCGGTTCGGGTTGTGATCACTTCCGTGCGCCCGCGGTCCCACTGTGACGGTTCGGCCGGCGCCCGGTCGTCAGATGCCGTGCTTCTTGAGGATCGCCTCGATGTCGCTGAAGTCGTCCTCGCCCCGGGGCGCCGCCGTGGGCCGGGCCGCCGGGCGCGCGCCCTGGCCGAGGGAGGGAGCCGAGGCCGCCGGGGCCACCGCGTCGGGACGGTCCGCGGCGCGGGCCGCCGCCCTGCGTTCCTTGCGGGTGCCACCGCGGCGGCGCTCCACCACGCGTGTGGTCGTGAACAGCACCCACGCGAGGCCCAGCACGCCGAAGCCGGCCCAGGCCGTCGGGCTGAAAGCCGTGTCGGCCAGCCACTCGACGACGCCCGTCAGCACCAGCCCGATCGGCACCAGCGAGTACGCCGCGACGCGGACCGCCGCGAGGAAGCGCTTGCGGTAGGCCGTGACGGCCGCGATGCCCAGGCCGGCCGCGGACACGGCGGAGCAGACGGTCTCGGCAATCATCCGGTCCTCCAGGCGTGGCGCGGTCGAGCGGGGCACTCCGTCCCTTCCATCCTGCACCCGCGACACCGCGGCGGGCCATGCCGCGGCCCGACATCAGGGACATCTCCGGGTCCTCTCCTCCCCAGGTGCCGGTGCGGGCTCCACCCCCGGCGCCGACTGCTGGAAGACTGTCGGCATGAACGACTCCTCCCCCGCCCCCGTGCTCGAGATCTGGTGCGACCTGCAGTGCCCGGACTGCCGTACCGCGCTGGACGACCTGCGTGCCCTGCGCGAGCGCTATGGCGACCGCCTCGATCTGCGGCTGCGCCACTTCCCCCTGGAGAAGCACAAGCACGCCTTCGCCGCCGCCCAGGCCGCGGAGGAGGCGTGGGAGCAGGGACAGGGATGGCGTTACGTCGAGGCCGTGCTCGGCCGCGTGGAGGAGCTGGACCGCAAGGGAGAGGCCTTCCTGGTCGAGGTGGCCCGGGAACTGGGCCTGGACGCCGAGGAGTTCGACACCGCGCTGGTCGACGGACGGCACATCCTGATCGTCGACGCCGACCAGGCCGAGGGCAAGGCCATCGGCGTGACCGGCACCCCGACGTACGTCATCGGCGGCGAGCGGCTCGACGGGGGCAAGAGCCAGGCGGGCCTGCGCGAGCGGATCGAGGAGATCGCGGACCGGCTGTCGGCCGGCCGGGAGCACTGATCGCCCCCGCCGGCTGCGGCGCCGGCCGGGAGCACTGATCGCCTCGCCGGCTCTCGGCTCCCGGGCCGCTACAACAGCGGCTTGTACACGGCGTACTGCGTCGTCTCGTAGCCGAGGGACGCGTAGAGCCGTTCCGCCGGGGTGTTGCCCGCGAAGACGTTGAGGCCGAGGACGCGCCTGCCCTCGGTGATCGTCTGGGCCTCGGCCAGCAGCATCAGGGTGCGGCCGTGTCCCTGGCCCCGGTGGGCGGCGTCCGCCTCGACGTCGTAGACGAAGGCGTCGCTCTCGCGCACGGCCAGCCACAGTGTGCCCACCGGTGTCCCCAGGTGCTCGACGACGCTGATGAGCATGCCCGGCGTGGCGAGGCCGTCGGGCAGCAGCGTGGCGTGGTCCCGCTCCGACTTGGCCCGGGCCTCGGCCTCCGGAACACCCCGGTCGATCCAGCTGCGGGCGTAGTCCTCCTTGCCCTTCTCCAGCCAGGGGCCGAACTCCGCCTCGGTCATGGGCCGGGCCCGGCTGCCGGACGGAAGACCGGGCGGGGTGTCGCCGAGCCGCTTCTCCATGCCGCGGTTGCGCACGACGTAGCCGAGCGCCGTGGCGAAGCGCAGCGCGGGCTCGGAGTCCCCGGGGACCATGCCCTCGATCCGGCGGCACCCCCAGCCGCGCGCCACCTCCTCCGCGGCGAGCGCGGCCACCGTGCCCCGGCCGCGCCCGCGGTCCGGTTCCTCGATGCGGAGCTTCATGATCCGGGCCACCGCGGCGCCGAACACGGGGTGCGTGCCGAGGTGTATCGCCCCGACGGGACGGCCGTTCACGCACACCTGGTAGCGGCGCGAGCGCGTCCCGTCGGCGTTCTGCTGAAGCGGCTCGGTCGGCCGCAGGGTCGTGGTCATCAGGGCTGTTCTACCCGTAACCGCCGCCCGGTTCAGCCCGATAGACGCGGGCGGTCAGGGATCGAGGTCGTCCCCGGACCGCTCCTCGAAGATCCGCATGGCCTTGGCGGTCACCGGGCCCGGCCCGCCCGGCAGCTCACGGCCGTCGACCCGGTGCACGGCCTGCACGTCCCGCAGCGTGGACGTCAGGAAGATCTCGTCGGCCCGCTCCAGGACGTCCAGCGGCAGGTCGGTCTCCCTGGCGCCGGTCCACTCGACGGTCAGCGCCCGCGTGATGCCCGCGAGGCAGCCGGAGGCGAGCGGCGGGGTGTGGATCTCGCCGTCGAGGACGACGAAGACGTTCGACCCGGTGCCCTCGCAGAGCTGTCCCACCGTGTTGCCGAACAGGGCCTCGGAGGCGCCCTCTTCCCGGGCGCGGGCCAGGGCGACGACGTTCTCGGCGTACGAGGTGGTCTTCAGGCCGGTCAGCGCGCCGCGCTCGTTGCGGGTCCAGGGGACCGTGATCACGGCGGTGGAGTCCGGGCGGCGGGTCGTCGCGCCGAGGGCGACGACGAGGGTCGGGCCGCGGTCGCCGCGGTCGGAGCCGAGCGGGCCGTGGCCGCCGGTGTAGGTGATGCGGAGGCGGCCGAGCGGTACGGGGTTGGCCTCAAGGACGGCGGCACAGGCGCGGCGCACCTCGTCCAGGTCCGGGTCGGGCAGACCGAGGCCGCGCGCGGAGCGGGTGAGCCGGTCGAGGTGCCGGGTGAGCGCGAACGCCCGGCCGTCCACGGCCTTCACGGTCTCGAAGATGCCGTCGCCCACGGTCAGCCCGTGGTCGAAGACGGAGACGCGGGCGGACTCGATGTCCTGCAGCCCGCCGTCGAGCCAGATCTTCACGTCAGGTCCTCTCCACTCACCTCGTACGTTCCCGACGCTATCGCGAGCAGCCGGGAGGCCTTCAGCTCGGTCTCGCGCCACTCCCCCTCGGGGTCGGAGCCCCAGGTGATGCCGGCGCCGGTGCCGAAGCGCAGCACGCCGTCGGCCCGGTCGATCCAGAAGGTGCGGATGCCCACGGCCAGCTCACCGGTGCCCCGGTCGGCGTCGACCCAGCCGACGCCGCCGCAGTACGGGCCGCGGGGCGCCGTCTCCAGCGCGTCGATGATCCGCAGGGCACTGGACTTGGGCGCGCCCGTGACCGAGCCGGGCGGGAAGGCGGCGCCGAGCAGCCCGGCCCAGCCGGCTCCCTCCGCCAGCTCACCGCGGACCGTCGAGACCAGGTGGACCAGCCCGGGGTGCTTCTCGACGGCGCACAGGTCGGGCACGGTGACGCTGCCCGTGGCGCAGACCCGCCCGATGTCGTTGCGGACGAGGTCCACGATCATCACGTTCTCGGCGTAGTCCTTCTCCAGCAGGTCCGCCTCGGTCCGGCCGGTGCCCTTGATCGGGCCGGACTCGACGACCCGTCCGTCGCGGCGCAGGAACAGCTCGGGGGACGCGGTGGCGATCTCCACCCCGTGCCCGGGCAGGCGGATCGTTCCTGCGTAGGGGGCCGGGTTGCCGCGGGCCAGCAGTGCGGTGAGGGCGTCGACGTCGGCGCCCGGTGCGACGGGCGCGGACAGCACCCGGCACAGGTTCGCCTGGTAGACCTCGCCGGCCGCGATGTGCTCGCGGATCCGCCGCACCGCGGCCGTGTACGCGGCACGGTCGAGCGACGACGTCCAGTCACCCGCCGCCGGTCCGTGCCACGCGCCCGGCACGGGCGCGGGCACCTCCGCCGTGCGCACCTGAGCGAAGCGGGCACAGGTCAGACGGCCCTCGAAGTCGGCGCACACGGCCCAGAAACCGCTGGATTCCAGGGCTTCGGGGTCGTCGGTGACGTCGAGGAGCCCGGTGGCGACACGGTCGCCGAAGCGGGCGAGAGGAGGGAGGTCGAGCACGCTGTCGAGTCTATGGCGGGTGTCCGGCGGGTGACCGGGGGATGTCCCCTCCGGGGTGCTCCCGACGCCCCTGAGCAGGGCAGGCGCAGCACGCTGCGCAAACGCGTTTTTGTACTGGCACCGGAATCCGCTAGAGTTCAACACGTCGCCGGGCCGCGAGAGCGGGCCGAACCGACAGGCGGACGTAGCTCAGTTGGTAGAGCGCAACCTTGCCAAGGTTGAGGTCGCGAGTTCGAACCTCGTCGTCCGCTCGAAGGAAGAGGGGGCTTCCCGGCCCCCTGCACTCCTGGTGGAGTGGCCGAGAGGCGAGGCAACGGCCTGCAAAGCCGTCTACACGGGTTCAAATCCCGTCTCCACCTCCAAGGACGATTAGCTCAGCGGGAGAGCGCTTCCCTGACACGGAAGAGGTCACTGGTTCAATCCCAGTATCGTCCACTGGATCTTCTCGGAGATCCCTCGCGCGATTAGCTCAGCGGGAGAGCGCTTCCCTGACACGGAAGAGGTCACTGGTTCAATCCCAGTATCGCGCACGCAGTGCTCATGATCCGCCGCATGCGGTGGTCATGGTCCCGAGGACGATTAGCTCAGCGGGAGAGCGCTTCCCTGACACGGAAGAGGTCACTGGTTCAATCCCAGTATCGTCCACACCACACCGGAGCCCCCGGCCGTTCGCGGCCGGGGGCTCCGTCGTGCGTGACGCGGCTCAGGACGAGAACAGCATGTGCCCGAAGCCCTTGTTGCGGTGGTGACCGTGGTGGCCGTGGCCTCCGTGCGGGGCGCCCCAGGCGGGGGCCGGGTAGGCCTGCGGCGGGGCCTGGTACGCCTGCGGCGGGGGCGGTGGGGCCGACTGGGACCACTGGGCCTCCAGCCGGGTCAGCGACTCCAGCTCGCCGTAGTCGAGGAAGATCCCTCGGCAGCCGCTGCACTGCTCGATCTGGACACCGTTGCGGTTGTACGTGTGCATCGGCGCACGGCACTTCGGACACTGCATGGTCGTTCAACTCCTCGCCGGTCGGTCCTGCTTCGCGTCTCACCAGGACAGACTCTGCCCCGCTGCGGTCGGTTGCACCCTACTTCGCGTGGTCCTGCCTCAACTGCGGCGGGACGCCGGACATTCGGTCACAGGCGTCCACGACAGCCTGCTCCACCTCGTCCAGCGGCCGCCCGGCCGCGACCGCCTTGGCGACGGCCCGGGCGGCGGTCTGCACGGTGAGGGCGCGGGCCGGCACGTCCAGGGCGGGCCAGGGGTCGCCGTCGGCGGGCACGGCCGGGCCGCCCGCGTCGCGGTAGGCGGCGAGGAAACGGGCCCAGGCGTCGGGCGGGAGCAGACCGCAGGCGTACCAGGCGGCGGGGCGGGCGAGGTCCCAGGACGGGACGCCGACGCCGAGGTCGTCGACGTCGATCAGCAGCCAGGGACCGCCGGGGGCGGGGTGGCGCACGAGCTGGCCGAGGTGGAGGTCGCCGTGGCAGAGGGTCGTGCTGTCCGGCATGGGGGCCTCGGCGCGGGCCCAGGCGGGGAGGGTGTCCCAGGCGCGCAGGACGGGGACGGCCGCGGGGTGAGGGCCAGCAGCGGCGTGCGGGTCGGTCCCGGGGGGCGGGGCGGTCGTCTTGCGGAGGCGGGTGATGGCCTGGGCCGCCTTCACCGGGCCGCGCATGGGCGGCAGGCCCTCGGGGGCCGGGGTGCGGTGGAGGCGGGCGAGGAGCGTGGCGGCGGCTTCCCAGGGGGCGGCGTCCGGGTCGTCCGGGTCGACGGGGGTGCCGTAGGGCCAGAGCGTGACGAGGCGGCCGTGCAGGTCGAGGGGGGCCGGGGTGAGCGGCGGCAGGAGGATGCCGGGGTGGCTCGCCGCGACGGCGAGGCGGCTGGTCAGCTCGGCGGGGCGGGTGCCCGGGGGGTGCGCCTTCGCGACGGTGTCGCCGTGGCGTACGACAGTGCCGTCGGGGCGGTCCGCGAGGGTGGCCGCGCCGCAGGGGCAGGGTGCGGGACGGGCGTGTGCGGTGGCCTGCGCCCTGGCGGTGAGGGCGGGTACGAGCTGGTCCGGGGCGGGTGTCACGGGGTGAGGGTACGCCCGGGTGCCGGGGGCGGGTCTTCCTGCACTCGGCGTCGGCGCCGGGGGCGGGTGGGTGTGCAGGCCGGCGGACGAGGTGTCGCTGCGCCCGCCCGTGGCGCTCCTGGCCGCACGACGGCCCACGGCCGGGTGAACCGCGCGTCAGGGAAAAGCAATGCCGGCGCAGCTCCCCAGCTGCGCCGGCATTTGTGCCGTCCGCCGCACCCCCGTCCCCACGGGGTTTCATGGGTGGATGTCCCCGCCCGGACCGCTCTTCCGGGCCTGGGGTCGCCGCTCAGCGCCCCAGCATCTCTCCCACGGACGACGCCTGTGTGGCCACTGTCTCCCACCCGTCGAAGACGAGGAGGAGCAGGACCGCCAGAGGAAGGGCCATCAGCGTCGCCACCACGGGGTGGCGACGGCCTCGGCGGCGGGGGAACGCGGCGGCGTACACCTTGCGTCCCTCCTCGCGGATCAGTGTCCGCGGTGCCGTGTGGGCCATGGTCCCTCTCCTGACCGTTCTCGTTGTCGTTGACAGCGGCGGGCGTCTGACCTCGGGGGACGAGTGCTGCACCCGCCGCTTGACCTCAAATCTAGGCGCGCGGCCCTTTCCGGGCGTCATGCCCTCGTACCGATTGCCTGGCCTCCCGGAGGATGAGCCGCCTCCCGCGATGTACTCCCCTGGGTGGAGACGCCGGTGCCGGTCTCAGGGTCTTCCCCGACGGGGCGCCCGGATCATCCTGCTTTCTCCGGGCCCTCCTCCGCGGAACGGGCTGCTCCACCAGCGCCGGCACCCGGTTCGCCATGGACCACGCCGCACGTACGACTGCCCCTCCCCCACCACGTGAACGGCGCGAGGGTCCTCCACGCGTGACTTCGCTCACTTCCACGACGCCTCGGCACACCGCTGCCTGCACCCTGCGTCCGGCTCGGTTCGCCACCCCGTCCCAGGTGCGCGTCGCGTCCCCGGCATCCACGACCATCTCCACGCGATCACCCCTCACAGGACCAATCCCCCTTCTGTAACGGGTGGTTGGGATCACCAACGGCTCGAAGTCCACCTCCCCGCGCCCTTGCTGACCGCCTTTCAAGTCTCCCCCCGGCCACTGACAATCCATCACTCGGAGAGGGCGCGGCCTCTGCGCGCGGGCGGCCGTGGAAACGTAAGCTGTGGCTCGTCACAGGACCGGGCAGCGGGGATGAACATGGCGATGATGCGCCTGAGGCGCGAGGACCCGCGCGTCGTCGGCTCGTTCAAGCTTCACAGACGGCTGGGCGCGGGCGGGATGGGCGTGGTCTACCTGGGCTCCGACAAGAAGGGGCAGCGGGTCGCACTCAAGGTCATCCGGCCCGATCTCGCGGAGGACCAGGAGTTCCGCTCGCGGTTCGCCCGTGAGGTCTCGGCGGCCAGACGGATTCGCGGCGGGTGCACGGCACGGCTCGTGGCCGCCGACCTCGACGCGGAGCGGCCCTGGTTCGCCACCCAGTACGTGCCCGGCCCCTCCCTGCACGACAAGGTCGCCGCCGAGGGGCCGCTCGGCGCGGCCGACGTCGCCGCCGTCGGGGCCGCCCTGTCGGAGGGCCTGGTCGCGGTGCACGAGGCCGGGGTCGTCCACCGGGACCTGAAGCCGTCGAACATCCTGCTGTCCCCGAAGGGGCCGCGGATCATCGACTTCGGCATCGCCTGGGCGACCGGCGCCTCGACCCTGACCCACGTCGGCACGGCCGTCGGCTCGCCGGGCTTCCTCGCACCGGAGCAGGTGCGCGGAGCCGCCGTCACTCCGGCCACGGACGTGTTCTCGCTCGGTGCCACCCTCGCCTACTGCTCGATGGGCGACTCGCCCTTCGGGCACGGCAGTTCCGAGGTGATGCTGTACCGCGTGGTGCACGAGGAGCCACAGCTGCAGGGCGTGCCCGACGCGCTGGCCCCGCTGATCCGGGCGTGTCTGGCGAAGGACCCCGAGGAGCGGCCCAGCACGCTCCAACTGTCGCTGCGGCTCAAGGAGATCGCGGCCCGCGAGTCCCAGGACCTCGCCGGGGTGCGGTCGCCCGCGCCGCGCGGCGCCGAGTCCGAGCGGCCCGCCGACACCTATCCCGACCGCGGCCGGGGCCGGCCGGGCCAGGGCACGTCCGGGGGGCAGCGCGGCCGGGGCACTCCCCCGTCACGGGGTGCCGCTCCGGCGCGGGACGGTGCCGGGCCGCCGGAGGGTGGTCCGGCGTCCCAGGGCGGATCCGGCGCGCGGGGCGCGCCGCGGGCCTCCGGCACCGGGAACCGGCCGTCGGGCGACGGCCGGCGGGGCCGGATCCCGGTGCGCGGTGCCGGCACCGCACGCGGCGGCACCCCGTCCCGCTCGGGTGCGCGGCCAACGCCCACCGGACGCAACGGCACCCGGCCGGGCAGCGGCAGCCGGCCCGCGCCGCACAGCGGTACCGGGCGCCCGGCTTCCCGGAACACGGGGACCGGGCTGCGGCCCGCCAATCCGCGGCTGCTGCGCCAGCGGCTCTTCGTGTTCGTCGTGGTCACGCTGCTGGTGGCGGTCGGCATCGCCCTGGTGCAGGGCTGCCAGGGCCCGGCGCGGGGACTCGGCGGCGACGGGGCGGGCGTACGGCAGGAGCACGTGCAGCCGGACTCCGGGCCGCGCGGCTCCGGGCCGTAGGGCGGGGACGAACGGTACGGCCGCAGCGCGGGGACGGGCCGCAGCGCGGGTCCTTCCGCAGCGCACGGGCACGGGCCGAGGGACACGGGCCCGTGAGCCGTCACAGTCCCGGCAGGATCCGCTCGAAGAACGCGCGGTCGCCGTCGAAGACCGGGTCCAGGGCCAGGAACTCCTCGGGGGTGACCCAGCGCGTGCCGGCGACCTCGTCCGGGTCGGGGACCACCTCTCCCGTGTCCGCGCGGGCGATCCACCAGTGGAGGCGGAAGCGGAGGTCGTCGGTCTCCGACTCCCAGACCTTGCGCAGGGGCACGACGGTGAGGCCGACCTCCTCGCGGGCCTCCCGGACGACCGCCTGCTCCTGGGTCTCGCCGGGTTCGACCTTGCCGCTGAGCGGTTGCCAGTAGCCGGGGCGCGCGACACGGGGGCCGCGCCGGATCGCGAGCAGGCGCTCGCCGCGCAGGAGTACGGCGACGACGGCGTCGCGCTGCTCCATGGGCGGGCCCTAGTTCCGGGGGCGGCCGGTGGCCACCGCGTAGAAGGCGACGGCGGCCGCCGCGCCCACGTTGAGCGAGTCCACGCCGTGGGACATGGGGATGCGCACCCACTCGTCGGCGGCGACCAGGGCCTGCGTGGACAGGCCGTCGCCCTCGGCGCCGAGCATGAGGGCCACCCGGTCCATGGCGTGCGGCGCGGCCTCGTCGAGGGACCGGGCCTTCTCGTCGGGGGTGAGGGCGAGGAGCGTGAAGCCCGCCTCGCGGACCGACTCCAGGCCCTTCGGCCAGGTGTCGAGCCGGGCGTACGGCACGGAGAAGACCGCGCCCATCGAGACCTTCACGCTGCGGCGGTACAGCGGGTCGGCACAGTCCGGGGAGAGCAGGACCGCGTCCATGCCGAGGGCGGCGGCGGAGCGGAAGATCGCGCCGATGTTGGTGTGGTCGTTGACCGACTCCATGACGACGACGCGGCGGGCGGTGCGCAGCAGGCCGGCCGCCGTGGGCAGGGGCTTGCGCTGCATGGAGGCGAGGGCGCCGCGGTGCACGTGGTAGCCGGTGACCCGCTCGGCGAGCTCGGGGCTGACCGCGTAGACCGGGGCGGGGAGTTCGTCGATGACGTCGCGCATGACGTCGACCCACTTGGCCGAGAGCAGCATGGACCGCATCTCGTAGCCCGCCTCCCTGGCCCTTCTGATGACCTTCTCGCCCTCGGCGATGAACAGGCCCTCGGCGGGTTCGCGCTTGCGGCGCAACTCCACGTCGGTCAGGCCGGTGTAGTCGCGCAGGCGCGGGTCGTCGGGATCCTCGACGGTGATGAGATCGGCCACAGGGTGATACTGCCTTGTCCTGGGTGTGGTGCCAACGGCTTGGTACGGGGGTTGGGTTACCCGGGGTCACTCGCGGGGTGCGGCGGTCGGCGGGCCGACCTTCACGACCTCGCCGATGACGATGACCGCCGGAGGCTTCACGTCCTCGGTCCGCACGGTCTCCCCGACGGTCTCCAGGGTGGCGTCGACACGGCGCTGGCCGGCCGTGGTGCCCTCCTGGATCAGGGCGACGGGCGCGTCCGGGGACTTGCCGTGGGCGATGAGCGTCTCGGCGACTTTCCCGATCGTGCCGACGCCCATGAGGATCACCAGTGTGCCGGTCAGCTTGGCGAGGGAGGGCCAGTCGACCAGGGAGCGCTCGTCGTCGGGGGCGATGTGGCCGCTGACGACCGTGAACTCGTGGGCGACGCCCCGGTGGGTGACCGGGATGCCGGCGGCGCCCGGGACCGAGATGGAGCTGGAGATGCCGGGCACGACCGTGCACGGGATGCCGGCCTCGGCCAGTGCCTGGACCTCTTCCATGCCGCGCCCGTAGACGAAGGGGTCGCCGCCCTTGAGACGTACGACGGACTTGCCCTGCTTGGCGTACTCGATCAGGGCGTCGTTGATGGCCTCCTGGGCCATGAACCTGCCGTACGGGAGCTTGGCCGCGTCGATGACCTCGACGTTCGGGGAGAGCTCGGCGAGCAGGTCGCGCGGGCCCAGGTGGTCGGTGATGACGACGTCGGCCTCGGCGAGCAGGCGGCGGCCGCGCACGGTGATCAGGTCCGGGTCGCCGGGGCCGCCACCGACCAGGGCGACTCCGGGCGTGCGGGTGCGGTGGTGCGGGGCGACCAGCGTGCCGTCGCGCAGGCCCTCGACGACGGCGTCGCGGATGGCGGCGGTGTGGCGGGGGTCGCGGCCGCGCGCGTCGGTGGTGAGGACGGCGACCGTGACGCCCTCGCTGTGGCCGGTGGCCGGGGTCCAGGCGGTGGCCTGGTCGGCGTCGTCGGAGCGGACGCACCAGACGCGGTGGCGTTCCGCCTCGGCCGAGGCCCGGGTGTTGGCCTCCGCGTCGCTGGTGGCGATCAGGGCGTACCAGGCGTCGGCGAGGTCGCCTTCCTGGTACGGGCGCCGGTGCCAGGTGATCTCGCCGGCGTCCGCCATCGCCTCGACCGAGGGGGTGGCCTCCGGGGACACGAGGAGGACGTCCGCGCCGGCGGCGACGAGCGCCGGGAGGCGGCGCTGGGCGACCTGGCCACCGCCCAGGACGACCACGCGGCGGCCGGTGAGGCGGAGGCCTACGGGGTAGGCGGGGTGTTCGGCCATGAGGGAGCGGCTCCTGTTGACGGCGGTGCGGTAGCCCTGACGTGCGGATTTTAATGGGCGGGCGGAAGGGCGGCCCGGGCGGTCCGGTGGCTGGGCAGGGCAGCCGGCGCCGGACACGGTCCGTGCCCACTCGCTCCGCCGCGCGGAACGGGTGGGCACGGGTCCCTGCGGGCGGCCGGAGCCCTACTTCTCGGTCACTCCCGCCGAGTCGAACGTCGCCACCTCGTGCATCGCCCGGGCCGTGCTCTGGACCAGGGGCAGGGCCAGCAGGGCGCCCGTGCCCTCGCCGAGGCGCAGGTCGAGGTCGACGAGGGGACGCAGGCCCAGCTTGTTGAGGGCCGCCACGTGGCCCGGCTCGGCGCTGCGGTGGCCCGCGATGCAGGCGGCCAGGACCTCCGGGGCGATCGCGCGGGCGACCAGGGCGGCGGCACCGGCGCTGACGCCGTCGAGGATCACCGGCGTACGCAGGGACGCGCCGCCGAGGAGGAGGCCGACGATGGCGGCGTGCTCGAAGCCGCCGATCGCGGCGAGCACACCGATCGGGTCGGCCGGGTCCGGCTGATGCAGTTCCAGGGCCCGGCGGACGACCTCGGTCTTGCGGGCGAGGGTCTCGTCGTTGATGCCGGTCCCCCGGCCCGTGACCTCGGCCGGGTCCGCGCCCGTGAAGACCGAGATGAGGGCGGCGGACGCGGTGGTGTTGCCGATGCCCATCTCACCGGTGAGGAGGGCCTTGTTGCCGGCGGCGACCAGGTCGCGGGCCGTCTCGATGCCCACCTCGATGGCCTGCCTGGCCTCCTCGCGGGTCATGGCGGGGCCGGTCGTCATGTCGGAGGTGCCGCCCCGGATCTTGCGGGGCAGCAGGCCGGGCGTGGCCGGGAGGTCGGCGGCGACCCCGACGTCGACGATGCACACCTCGGCGCCCACCTGGGTCGCGAAGGCGTTGCAGACGGCGCCGCCGCCGAGGAAGTTGGCCACCATCTGGGCCGTGACCTCCTGCGGCCAGGGGGTGACCCCCTGCGCGTGGACGCCGTGGTCGCCGGCGAAGATCGCGACGGCCGCGGGCTCCGGGATGGGCGGCGGGCACTGGCGGGACAGCCCGGACAGCTGGGCGGAGATGATCTCCAGCATGCCCAGCGCACCGGCCGGCTTGGTCATGCGCTTCTGGCGCTCCCACGCCTCGCCGAGCGCCTTGGCGTCCAGCGGGCGGATCTGCGCGACGGTCTCGGCGAGCAGGTCGTGCGGTTCCTCTCCGGGCAGTGCGCGTCGGCCGTACGTCTCCTCGTGCACGACCCACGACAGCGGGCGGCGCTTGGACCAGCCCGCCTGCAGCAGTTCGGGCTCGTCCGGGAACTCGTCGACATAACCGACGCACAGATAGGCGATGACCTCGAGGTGCTCGGGCAGCCCGAGCGCGCGCACCATCTCGCGCTCGTCGAAGAAGCTGACCCAGCCGACGCCGAGGCCTTCGGCGCGGGCGGCGAGCCAGAGGTTCTCCACGGCCAGGGCGGCCGAGTACGGGGCCATCTGGGGTTGGGTGTGGCGGCCGAGGGTGTGGCGGCCGCCGCGGGTCGGGTCGGCGGTGACGACGATGTTCACCGGCGTGTCGAGGATGGCCTCGATCTTCAGTTCCTTGAACTGCTTGGCCCGGCCCTTGGGGAGGGACTTCGCGTACGCGTCGCGCTGGCGCATGGCCAGTTCGTGCATCGCGCGCCGCGTGTCGGCGGAGCGGATGACGACGAAGTCCCAGGGCTGCGAGTGGCCCACGGAGGGCGCGTGGTGGGCGGCCTCCAGGACGCGGAGCAGCACCTCGTGCGGGATGGGGTCGCTGCGGAAGCCGTTGCGGATGTCGCGGCGTTCGCGCATGACCTTCAGGACGGCCTCGCGCTCGGCGGGGTCGTAGGGGGGTGCGGCCGGTCCGGTCGACTCTCGTGCCTCTGTCACTGCGGGCGCGCCCTCTCCCTGTAGACGTTCCTGGTCCGCCAGGTCTTCCTGTTCGGCGGCCCGGGTGTCCAGGTCGTCGGCGTTCTGCGCGGGTGCGGCGTCACCGTCGCGGGGGGCGGGGACGAGGGCGACGGGCTCCGTCCCGGGCTGCGCGGGGCGGGACTGCTGCGGGCCCTGGACGGGCTGACCGCTGTGCTCGTCGGCGGGCGGGGTGGGCAGGACGACGGTGACGTCCTGCCCGGCGGCCGGACGGGGGGTTTCGGGGGCCGGAGCCGGGGGCGCAGCCGGGGCTTCGGAGGAGAGGGCCGGGGTGACCGGCTCGGAGGCCTGGGGGTGTGGAGCCGTCGACTCCGCCGGGGCGGGGGTGGTCGCCTCTGGGGTCGTCGCCTCGGGGACCGCTGCCGGGGCGGGTGCCGCCGGGGGCGCCGTCTCGGTGGGTGCGGTCGGGTGGGCGGTTTCGGCGGGGGCCGGG
>NZ_JAPSKN010000038.1 GCF_031181705.1 Streptomyces sp. | reverse complement strand
GGCAATGCCGCATGAGGCAATGCCGCATGAGGCAATGCCGGATCGGGCAATGCCGCAAGAGGCAATGGAGGGCCCGCCTCACAAATGGCAGGCTCGAGGGTGTTGTTCGCCATGCGATCGCTTCTACCCGGAACACCGCACCGGGCGCATGGCTCGTCCACACCCGGATCAACCGTCATGGGGGAGAACCCGATGAACATCAAGAAGATCGCCACCGCCGCCGGTGTCGCCACCGCCGGTGTCGCACTCTTCGTCGCCACCCAGGGCAGCGCCCAGGCCGCACCGGCCCAGCCGGCCGCGCCGGTGGCCGCCGCCCAGCCGTCGCAGGACAAGGCCCCGCAGGCCATTGGTTCCCTGGTCGGCAAGGCCGCCAAGTCCGTGGGCAAGGCCGCCACCAAGGCGGCCAACAAGGCCACGGCCGTCGGCAAGGGCATGGCCGTCGTCGCGAAGAGCAACGCCGACAACATGCTGTCCCACGGCAGCGTCTTCGCGCCTCCGGCCGACCTGCCGCAGGGAGTCACGGC
This sequence comes from Streptomyces sp., assembly GCF_031181705.1. Classification (GTDB taxonomy): domain Bacteria; phylum Actinomycetota; class Actinomycetes; order Streptomycetales; family Streptomycetaceae; genus Streptomyces. The sequence goes on along the minus strand of NZ_JAPSKN010000038.1, from coordinate 38,910 downwards.
CGACTCGGTCTTCGACCGGTAAGCACCACGTGACGACCACGTATCGCACGACCAGGAGGGTGGCGCTCGTTGTCGGCGGCGCCCTCCTGGGCGCTCACATGACCATGGCCGCCCTGTCCCAGGCGCCGCTCAGCCCGGCGAAGCTCGTCTACGGCGACACGGTGGCGGAATACCTCGACCCGTACTTCTCGCAGAACTGGCAGCTCTTCGCCCCGACCCCCGTCTCCGACGACCGCGGCATTCTCGCCCGAGCCGCCTGCGCGGACGGATCGCTGACGCCGTACTACGACGTCTCGGCCCGGGGAGTGGAAAAGGCGCAGAGCTCACGCTTCTTCCCGTCGCGGGAGGTCCGTATCGTCTCCGCGCACCTGCAGAACATCACCAGCAGCGAGGAACTCCTGCGCAGACTGCGCCAGCAGCAGACCAACGACAAGAAACCCGCACTGCCCCCGCTGCCTTTCGAGAAGGCCACCGAGGCCGAGGCCGTGAAAGGGCTGTCCCGGTACGCCTACGACCAGCTGACGGCCGCGTGCGCCGGAAAAGCCGTGAAGGTGCAGGTCCGTATGTACGTCCACGAGTTGCCGCCGTGGTCGAAGCGGTACGACGCATCCGCTGAGGGAAAGGTCTTGGTGAAGGATTTCTCCTGGCAGAAGACCCGGGATCTGCGATGAAGAATTCCATGCCGATGCCGAATGCGATGACGAATGCCTTCGGGAAAGTCACCGCCCGGCTGGATTCCTGGTCGTCGGAGGCGGTGGCCGTGACCGGCGTCTCGGGAACACGCGCGCTCCTCGGCTTTGTCGGGCTCATGTACTACGTCGGCCAGTACCGGGAGCGGAACTACCTGTTCGGCCCCAACGGGGTGCTGCCCCACGAGGAATTCACGGCGCAGCTCAACGGCTTCAGCGTCTACGCGCTGTCCGGATCCACCGCGTTCTTCCAGGTCGTCTACCACCTGGGTATCGCGGTGGCGCTGGCGGTGATGCTCGGCGTTGGCGGCAGGCCCGGACTGGCGCTCCACTGGGTCCTGTTGTGGTCCGTCTACCAGCGGCAGCCCGGCCTCCTCGACGGCGGAGACAACCTCGCCTACGTCGTCATCCCGTTCCTGCTCTTGACGCGCTGCTACGACCGGTTCACCCTGCCCACCGGCCTCGCGGCCCGTCTCGCCGAGCGGGTTCCCGGCCGGCTGCGGGCGGTGTCCGTGCCGCTGCACAACCTGGGCGTCCTGATGGTGGCGGCGCAGATCTGCCTCGTCTACGTCGTCTCCGGCCTCTACAAGGTGATGGGCGAGGAGTGGCAGGACGGCACCGCGCTCTTCTACATCATGCGGGTCGCGGAGTTCGAACTGCCCGGCTGGTCACACCTGGTGTACGAGAACGACGTCCTGGTGGTGCTCGGCACCTACGGCACGGTCGCCTTCCTGGTGTACTTCCCCATGGGAGTGCTCGTGCCGGCGCTGCGCCCCTGGGCGGCCGCCGTGTCCATTTGCTTCCACCTGTCGATCGCGTTCTTCATGGGGCTGACCGGCTTCGCGCTGACCATGATCGCCTGTGATCTCGTCTTCCTCTCCGGCGCCCTGGACCGCGCTGTGCTGTGGGCCAGGGCCCACCTGCCCGGGGGCCGGACGCCCAGGGCGGAGCCGACGGAGCCCGCGGCAGCGGCGCCCCGGGGCGGGCGGAGCGGAACCAAGTCGGCCGCACCCGAGGCCGAACTCGTCTGACGACAGGAGCGACACCCACCGTGCCCACCCCTACCTGCCTGCTGGGCGGCCCTGGTATCGAGGACCGGGCCACCCACGGCCATGACCAGGACCGGTTCGTCGAGATCGGTTCCCTCAGCAAGGTGTTCACCGGAACCGTTCTGGCCCGGCTGGCCGAGGACGGCGTCGTCGGCCTCGACACGCCGCTGGAGGAGTGCCTTGAGGAGGTGCCCGCGGGGACGGGCATCACGCTGAGGCACCTGGCCGAGCACACCTCGGGCCTGCCACGCCTGCCCGTCGGCCCCTCCGGTCCGCCCGACGACCCGTACGCCACCTTCACGGAGGATGCCCTGCGCACCTCGCTGCGCGAGCTGGATCGGGTGGCCACGGGCCGGCTGGGGGAGGAGGAGTACTCCAACCTCGGGTACGCGGTGCTCGGGTATGCGCTCACGACGGTCACGGGACGCTCGTACCAGCAACTAGTCGACGAGCAGGTGCTGTTGCCCCTGGGGCTCGAGGCGGGCTCGGTGACCGCGCTGCCGCCGCAGGAGTTGCGTCTTGTCCCGCGTGGCCTGTTCGGCCGGCCCAGGCCGCTGTGGACGCTGACGGGCCCGATCCTGCCGGCCGGCGGCCTGTGGTCCACCTGCCGGACTCTGTCCGGGGTCGTGGTCGGACTGCTGGTCGAGCACCGGCTGGGCCCGCCCGCGCCCAGCTGGCAGCGGGGCTCCTCCATCACCTGGCACAACGGCGCCACCCGCGGCTCGTCCGTGGTGGCGGCGGCGCACGACGACGGTCGCTGGCTCGTCCTGCACCGCCTCGGTGACACGGCCGGCACCGACAGCCTCGCCAGGAAGACCCTCCTTGCGGCCCCCGCGCCGCAGGGCGGGAACTGATCACCGCCGTCCGAGAGAAGCACAGAGAGAAGCACGGGGGACGTCATGAGGATCGCCTGGTTCGCCTGGCTGGCGCGGCACTTCGGTGAGTACGGCTACAGCGACGGGCCGCTGCGTGCCGCCGTCGGCACGGGCGCGGTGCTGGTGACCGCCGCGCTGCTCTGGTTCGCCCTGCACCGCCACCGCCCGGCCGCCGTGGCCGCCGCCGGTCTCACCTGTGCCCTGGGCATCGGGTGGCTGGCCTTCCACTGAAAGGACTCGCATGACGGACGCCGTCGTCGTCGGCTCCGGGCCCAACGGGCTCGCGGCCGCGCTCACCCTCGCCCGCGCCGGACTGCGGGTGGAGGTGTTCGAGGCGCACGAGCGCATCGGCGGGGGACTGCGCTCGGAGCCCCTGTTCGACTCGGAGGTGCTGCACGACATCTGCGCGGCGGTCCACCCCATGGCACCGGTCTCGCCGTTCATGCGGTCCCTGGACCTTGAGGCGCACGGCGTCGCCCTGCTGCACTCGCCCGCCGCCTACGGCCATCCCCTCAAGGGCCGCCCGGCCGCGCTGGCCTGGCGGGACCTCGACGCCACCTGCGCGGAACTGGGCGAGGACGGACGACGCTGGCGGAGGCTGATGCTGCCGCTGATGGAACGCTCGGCGGACGTGGTGGAGCTGATGCTCTCCACCCAGCGCACGCCCCCGAACCCGCGGGCCGTGGCCGTCCTGGCCGGCCGGCTGCCGGCGCAGGTCCTGCGCACCGGCGGCCCGCTGCGCACCGACGCGGCCCGGGCGCTCCTCACGGGCGTGGCCGCCCACGGCATCGGCCGGCTGCCCTCCCCGGCGGCCGCCGCGGTCGCGCTGCTGCTCGGGCACCTCGCCCACGCCACCGGCTGGCCCATACCGCGGGGCGGTTCGCAGGCCGTCGCCGCGGTCATGGCCGCACACCTCGAACGGCTCGGCGGGCGGATCCACACCGGCGTCCGCGTGGACAGCCTCCGCGACCTGCCCGCCCGCCACTTCACCCTGCTGGACGTCTCGCCCCGCGAGCTGGCCCGGATCGCCCCTCTGCCGAGCGGTTACCTCCGCGCGCTGTCCCGCTACCGCTACGGCCCGGGCGCCGCCAAAGCGGACTTCCTTGTCGACGGCCCGATCCCGTGGAGCGACCCCCGTCTCTCCCGGACCGCCACGATCCACCTGGGCGGCGCGCACGGCACGGCATCGGAACTGGCCCGCGCCGAGACGGTGACGGCCCGTGGCCTGCGCTCGCCGCACCCGTACGTCATCGTGGTCGACCCGGCCGCCGCCGACCCGGCCCGGGCCGTGCGGGGGCGCAGACCCGTCTGGGCCTACGCCCACGTGCCGCACGGTGACACCCGCGACCCTCTGCCGGTGATCCGCGCCGCCCTGGAAAGGCATGCCCCGGGCTTCACCGACACGGTGCTCGCGGAACGCGGCGTCACGGCGGCGCGCCTGGCGGCGTACAACGCCAACTACGTGGGCGGCGACATTGCCTCGGGCGCGATGACCCTGTGGCAGACGCTGGCCCGGCCGGTGCCCCGCTGGAACCCCTACCGCACACCCCTGCCGGGCACCTACCTGTGCTCCTCGGCAACCCCACCGGGCCCCTCCGTCCACGGGATGTGCGGCTACCACGCGGCCCGGGCGGCGCTGCGGGAGTGGCCGGAGACTGCCCGGACCACTCCTGCTCGGCCTGATCAGCGCACTCGTATGCTCGAAGGATGACGACTCCCGCGACCCCCGGATCCGGCCCCACCGAGAACTCCCTGCGTCGCGCCCTGAAACGGGCCAGGGACGGCGTCTCCCTCGATGTCGCCGAGGCGGCGGTGCTGCTCCAGGCGCGGGGTGCGCACCTGGAGGACCTGTCGGCCTCGGCCGCCCGGGTGCGGGACGCGGGGCTGGAGGCGGCCGGCCGGCCCGGCGTCATCACGTACTCCAAGAGCGTCTTCATCCCCCTGACGCGGCTGTGCCGGGACAAGTGCCACTACTGCACGTTCGTCACCGTCCCCGGCAAGCTGCGCCGGGAGGGCCACGGGATGTTCATGTCCCCGGACGAGGTGCTGGACATCGCCCGCAAGGGCGCCGCCCTCGGCTGCAAGGAAGCCCTCATCACCCTCGGCGACAAGCCCGAGGACCGCTGGCCCGAGGCGCGCGAGTGGCTCGACGCGCACGGCTACGACGACACCCTCGCCTACGTCCGCGCCATCTCCATCCGCATCCTGGAGGAGACGGGCCTGCTGCCCCACCTGAACCCGGGCGTCATGAGCTGGGCCGACTTCCAGCGGCTCAAGCCCGTCGCGCCGAGCATGGGCATGATGCTGGAGACCACCGCGACCCGCCTGTGGTCGGAGCCGGGCGGCCCCCACCACGGCTCCCCGGACAAGGAGCCCGCCGTCCGCCTGCGGGTGCTGGAGGACGCCGGGCGGTCCTCCGTGCCCTTCACCTCCGGGCTGCTCATAGGCATCGGCGAGACCTACGAGGAGCGCGCCGAGTCGCTGTTCGCGCTGCGCAAGGTCTCCCGCGCCTACCACGGCGTCCAGGAACTGATCATCCAGAACTTCCGTGCCAAGCCGGACACGGCGATGCGGGGCATGCCCGACGCGGAACTGGACGAACTGGTCGCCACGGTCGCCGTCGCCCGCCTCCTCATGGGCCCGGGCGGCAACATCCAGGCCCCGCCCAACCTCGTCGACGACGAGTACGAACGGCTGATCCGCGCCGGCATCGACGACTGGGGCGGCGTCTCCCCGCTCACCATCGACCACGTCAACCCCGAACGCCCCTGGCCGCGGATCGAGCAGCTGGCCGAGAAGTCCCGCGCGGCCGGGTTCGAGCTGCGCGAACGGCTCTGCGTCTACCCGGAGTTCGTCCGGCGCGGCGAGCCCTGGCTGGACCCGCGGCTGCGCCCGCACGTGGCGGCCCTGGCCGACCCGGACACCGGCCTCGCCCGCCCCGGCGCCCTGCCGCGGGGCCTGCCCTGGCAGGAGCCGGAGGAGGTGTTCGTCGCCTCGGGCCGTACCGACCTGCACACCTCCATCGACACGGAGGGCCGCAGCTCCGACCGCCGGGACGACTTCGACGAGGTGTACGGCGACTGGGGCGCCCTGCGCGAGGCCGCCGCCCCGGGCATGGCACCCGAGCGCATCGACACCGACGTCCGTCAGGCCCTGCGCACGGCGGCCGACGATCCGACGAGGCTCACCGACGCCGAGGCGCTGGCGCTGCTGCACGCGGACGGACCGGCCCTGGACGCCCTGGCCCGGGTCGCCGACGACGTGCGCAAGTCGGCCGTGGGCGACGACGTCACCTACATCGTCACGCGGAACATCAACTTCACCAACGTCTGCTACACCGGCTGCCGCTTCTGCGCCTTCGCCCAGCGCCGCACCGACGCCGACGCCTACACCCTCTCCCTGGACCAGGTCGCCGACCGGGCCCAGCAGGCGTGGGAGGTGGGCGCGGTGGAGGTCTGCATGCAGGGCGGCATCCACCCGGACCTGCCCGGCACGGCGTACTTCGACATCGCCCGGGCCGTGAAGGAACGGGTCCCCGGCATGCACGTGCACGCCTTCTCGCCGATGGAGGTCGTCAACGGCGCGACCCGCACGGGCCTGTCGGTCCGCGAGTGGCTGACCGCCGCCAAGGAGGCGGGCCTGGACACCATCCCGGGCACGGCCGCCGAGATCCTCGACGACGAGGTCCGCTGGATCCTCACCAAGGGCAAGCTGCCCGCGGCCGACTGGATCGACGTCGTGACGACCGCCCACGAGCTGGGCATCCGCTCGTCCTCCACCATGATGTACGGGCACGTCGACCAGCCCCGCCACTGGCTCGGGCACCTGCGCACCCTCGCGGACATCCAGCAGCGCACGGGCGGCTTCACCGAGTTCGTGACGCTGCCGTTCGTGCACACCAACGCGCCGGTCTACCTGGCGGGGATCGCCCGCCCGGGCCCGACCATGCGGGACAACCGCGCGGTGACGGCCATGGCCCGGCTGCTGCTGCACCCGCACATCCCCAACATCCAGACCAGCTGGGTCAAGCTCGGCACGGAGGGCGCGGCCGAGATGCTCCGCTCCGGCGCCAACGACCTCGGCGGCACGCTCATGGAGGAGACCATCTCCCGGATGGCGGGCTCGTCGTACGGCTCGTACAAGTCGGTCCGGGACCTGATCGCCGTGGCCGAGGCGGCCGGGCGTCCCGCCAGGCCCCGCACCACCCTGTACGGCGAGGTCCCGCAGGAGCGGCAGCGGGCGGCGGCGGCCTCCGACGGGCATCTGCCGGAGCTGCTTCCGGTGCTGGACTGACGGGTCCTACTGGCCCCCGGCGTCCGCCGGCTGATGCTCCGCCAGGGGCCGGCCGGTCGTGGCGCCGGGGTGCGCGGGCCCTGGGGGAGACGTGCTGCGGCCCAGCCACAGCAGCAGCACCCCGAGGCCGCAGGCCAGCGCCGGCCAGTACACGTAGCGGAAGTCCGTCGCGGGCATGATCGGGAGATAGCCGAGGACGTAGGCCGCGGAGCTGATGCCCAGCGCCCGGACCGGCGTCGAGAACAGACCCCGGCCGGGACGGAGGGACAGCACCAGCGCGACGGCGAGCCAGAACCAGCCGCGGAACAGCCACCGCAGGTCCCTCGCCACGCCGTTGACGTACGTGCCGAGCATGGCCTCCAGCTGCGGGTGCGCCACCTCGACGCCCAGGTCGTTGCGGGTGATGCCCGCCTTGTACACGTAGTCGGTCTCGAACAGCAGCGTCGCGAAGAGCCGCAGCCGGTACTGCACGTACCCCGGCACGTGCCCGCGCATCTCCCGCAGCCACAGGGAGGTGATCTCGTCCGAGTCCCCGCGCAGCCCGTCGGCGGGTCGTTCGTAGCAGGCCCAGTAGGCGTCCGACAGGGCGCCGGTGCGGGCGCACTCCCGGGCCGAGGCCACGAGCCGGTCGCGCAGCGCGGGCGGGACGTCCGCCGAGCGCAGTTCGTCGACCGTCAGCACGTGCACCAGGTCGTCGAGCATGATCTGGGCGCCCTGCTTCGTCTGCAGCGGCTCGGCGAACAGGGAGATGGCGGCGGCGGGCACGACGAGCCCGGCCGCGAGCGCCGCCGTGCACGTCACCCACCTGCGGCGGCCGGGAGCGCGCCACAGCGCGAGGACCAGCAGCACGAAGACGGGGAGCGCGGCCAGGAAGGCGTTCTTGCGCACGAGCATGGCGTACGCCAGGAACAGCACGCCGAGACCGAGCAGCGCCCACCGCACGGCGGGACGCACCCCACGGTCCCGGATCCGCAGCCCGGTGAACGCCACCGCGCACGCCGCGAGCAGCGCGAACGCCGCGTGCACGTCCTTCCACACCACACCGGCGAACGTCAGCACGAACGGGGTCAGCCCGAGCCCGAGCACCGCGAGGGATCCGGCCCGGCTCCCGGTCAGTTCCCACACGGCCCAGGACAGCACCCACAGCGCCCCCCAGAAGACGAGGGACTGCAGCACCAGCATCGACGTGAGCGAGCCGGTCACCGCGATGAGGGCCCGCCACACCAGGCTCAGCACGGGCGGGTGCCAGTCGGTCAGGGGTCTGCTGCCCTCGGCCTGCTGGAGCTGGTCGAGGCTGTCGGGGCTCAGGAAGCCGGGTGCGAAGACGAGGACGGTGCCCAGGCAGCAGACCGCGGCGACGGCGGCCAGACCCGCGATCCAGCGCTGAGCCTCCGACACCCGTCCAGTTTGCGACATATGCCGGATGCTAACGGCTCAGGGGGCGACGAAGACGTAGCGCCGGTAGGCGTAGAAGCGGAACAGTGTCGCGAGCACCCAGCCGAGGATGCGGGCGGTGTTGTCACTGAGCGCCGAGTCGAGCCCGAGCAACTGCCGCGAGGCGAAGACGGTCCCGGCGGTGATGACGAGCCCGACGCCGTTGGCGACGAGGAACAGCACCAGCTCGTGGGTCACCTTCTCGCGGTGCTGGTGGCGGTAGGTCCAGTACCGGTTGCCGACCCAGCTGAACAGCGCCGCCGCGCCCGTCGCCAGCACGGACGCCTGCACGGGGGCGGCCCGCATCACCCCGCCCTGCGCGCCGCCGGGCAGGCCGAAGACCAGCAGGTTGTAGCCGCCGTTGTCGACGACGAAGGCCAGGGCCCCGACGACGCCGAACCTGGCGGCCTCCCGCCAGACGCCCCTGACGGCGTCACGCGCACGCAGCGTCACAGATGCGAGGACCGGCACACGGTGAGCGTAACGACCCGGCGTGCCCCCACCCCTCAGACGCGCTCATATCGCATGATTTCCCCACAAAAGCATGCCTGGTGAACGAGGCAGGCGAACAAGGCGGGCAACAGGGCATCGGTCCGGGTGAGGAGTGGTCGTGGAACCGACGATCGCGTGTGTCGTGCCGTGTCACAACGAGGAGGCGGCCGTCGGCAAGGTCGTCCGCGACCTGCGCGCCGCCCTCCCCGAGGCCGTCGTCTACGTGTACGACAACGCCTCCACCGACCGTACGGCGGAGCTGGCCCGGGAGGCCGGCGCGATCGTCCGGCACGAGTCCCGCAAGGGCAAGGGCAACGTCATCCGCCGCGCCTTCGCCGACGTGGACGCCGACGCCGTGCTCCTCATCGACGGCGACGACACCTACGACGCCTCCCGCGCCCGGGACCTGGTCGACCTGCTCTTCGAGGGGCCGTACGACCAGGTCGTCGGCGCCCGCCGGGTCACCTGCGACGGGGCCTACCGGGCCGGGCACGCGGTCGGCAACAAGGTGCTCACCGGGGCGGTGCGCTCGCTGTTCGGCAACGACGTGACCGACATGCTCAGCGGCTACCGGGTCTTCTCACGGCGGTTCGTGAAGTCCTTCCCGGCGCTGGCCCGCGAGTTCGAGACCGAGACGGAGATGACCATCCACGCGCTGCACCTGCGGCTGCCCACGGCCGAGGTGCCCGTGGACTACCGGGTCCGGCCCGCGGGCGGCGAGAGCAAGCTGCGCACCTACCGGGACGGCTGGCGCATCCTGCGGGTCATCCTCGACCTGGCGCGCCGCGAGCGCCCCTCGCTCGTGCACACCGTGATCGCGGGCGCGCTGGCCCTGGTCTCGGTGGTCCTCGGCATCCCCGTCATCGCCGACTTCGTCCGCACGGGCACCGTGCCCCGCGTCCCCACGGCGATCCTCGCCGCCGCGATCATGACGATCGCCGCGCTGGTCCTGCTGGTGGGCTACATCCTGGAGTCGCTCACGCACATGCGGCAGGAGCAGACCCGGCTGGTGCACCTCTCCTACCCGGCCCCGGTGCGGACCCCGCGCTACACCGCGCGCGGCGCCGGCACGGGTCCCGTCCCGGTCCGCAAGACCGCCGGGGGACCCTGAGAAGCCGGGCCCCGAGGCAGTGGGGGAGCGGCGGGCGCGCAGTACGATGATCGGAACCCCGGTGCTGTGCGGGGTCCCGTGACTGAGGAGATGCGTGCCGGTGCCTGCCCGACTTCCTTCGTGGGCCTGGACGTCCGGGCTGACCGTGGGAGCGATAGCCGCGGTGGCGGTCCTGGCCGTGCAGGCGGACAAGGGCCCGCATCCCACCGCGACCTCCGCCAAGCCGAGCAGCTCGGCGTCGGCCCGGCCCACGCCCACGGCGTCCGCCCCGGCCCGGGTCCCCGACGGCTCCGGCACCGGCCGGCGCATCGTCTACTCCCTGGGGGAGAAGAGGGTGTGGATGGTCGACGCGAGCGAGGCGACCCGCCGGACGTTCACGGTCTGGCCGGGCACGGTCAGCCCCGACCCCGGCACTTACACGATCTCGTCCCGCAACGCGGCCACGACCGGCTCCGACGGCGTCCCGATCGAGCACATCATGTACTTCGCCGCGCAGGACGGTGTCTCCGTCGCCTTCTCCAACGCGGTCGACGGGTCCTCCCCGCCGCCCGCCGCCTCCGGCGGCAAGACCGGCGGGGTCCGGATGAAGAAGGCGGACGGCACGGCACTGTGGGCGTTCGGCACGGTCGGCACGACCGTGGCCGTGGTCAGGTAGCTGACGTCTCCGCCCGCGGGGCCGTCAGCTGGTTGACGATCAGCACGATCCCGCTGAACAGGAAGATCCGGGTCGCGGCGTCCAGCCCGTTCCAGTTCTTCGACTGCCACATGGAGAACCACTCACCGCCGATCGCGATGAACCCGGCCCCGAACAGCAGCATCACCATCAGCAGCCCGTACGTCGACATCCGCCGGGCGCGCACGGCATCGCGTCCGGCCCACAGCCACGTGCCGTATATGAGGACGAGCGCGGCGACGGTCTCCCACACGATGATCGCGACGTACGCGGCGTCCTGGAGCCCTTCGCTGGTGATGGCACGCCACATCAGGTCCTCGTCCTTGAACGTGGTGTCCATCGCCAGCACATGGCGGACGAACTGCTGGTTGGTGCCGAAGTCGGTGATGTTCCCGAAGGCGACCAGCGCCATGTAGAGGGCGATGGTCCCGGTGAGCAGCGTGGCGGCGAGGGACAGCCCGCCGCGGGGGGTTGTGGAGGTGGCCATGTCGATCATTCTGCCGACGGATCAGCGCTCCGTGGCAAACTCCAGGAACTCGGCCCAGGTGCCTGCGGTGAAGGTCAGACGGGCGCCGCCACTGTTCTTGGAGTCGCGGACGTGGATGGCGAGTTGGGGGGAAGGGGATATCGCGGCTTCGACGCAGTCGGGTCCGTCGTTGCTGCTGTAGCTGCTCTTGAACCAGTCGAGCTCGGGGGTCACGTCTCTTCTCCCAGAACTTTCTCGATGAAGGCCAGGGACTCTCGCGGCGAGAGGGCCTGCGCCCGGATCATTCCATAGCGCATGTCGAGGACTTGGGCGTCGCGGGGGTCGCTGATCACGCGGTTGTGCAGGTGGGCTTCGAAGTGCCCCAGTGTCCTGCCCTCCTGGAGCTTCAACACCCTGAACGGACCTGCCATACCCGCGTGGTCCTCCCGGTCCGTCGGCATGACCTGGATCGACACGTGCCGCAACTTGGCCACCTCCAACAGATGTTCGAGCTGCTGGCGGAGCACCATTCTGCCCCCGAGCGGCCTGCGCAGTGTCGTCTCTTCCTGGACAAACGTGATGAGCGCTCGCGGCACGCGGTCGAACACGGCCTTGCGTGCCATGCGCGCCGCGACGTACCGCTCGATCTCGTCCTCCGTGAAGGCGGGGCGTCTCATGGCGTACAACGCCTGTGTGTACTGCGGGATCTGAAGCAGCCCGTTGATCTGGTGGTTGTCGTAGGCCCCGAGTTCGACGGCCTCCTCCTCCAGCCGCGCTAGGTCCCGCACCTTCTTCGGATACCGAGCCTTCTCCACGTCCTCCTTCATCGCGGCCAGCTTGCCGCCGGCGCTGAGCACCTCATCCGCCTTGTCGAGAAAATCCGGCTTGGGGATGCGGCGGGCCCGCTCCACGGACGACACCATCTCCTCGCCGTACCCGATGGCCGACCCCAGCTCCGCCTGCTTCAGTCCCGCCGCCTCGCGCCACATCTTGATCTGCCGCCCGACCGTCCTGAGCACGGCCGCCGCTTCCTCGTCCTCCACGCCTTCCCTCCCTGACGTACGACCCGTACGACCCCGCCGCACGACCGGACAGTCACGCTCGGTACCGAGGTCGTCGCTGTTCAGAGTAGGGACGGTCGGCCACGCTGGGTGACATGAGTCAGAAATCCCCCACCCGGATCCCCGCGCACACCCGCCACCTCGCCGTTCAGCTGTCGGCGACTCGAAGGGGTGCGCGACTGGCGCGGCTGCTCACCGAACGCCAACTCGACGCGTGGGGCGAGCCCTACGGCGCTGCCGCGCAGGTCGTGGCCGAGCTGGCGTCCAACGCCGTACGGCACGGACGCGTGCAGGGCAGGGACTTCCGGTTGCGGCTGAAACTGCGCGTCGACCGCACGCTGCGCGTCGAGGTCACGGACGCCCGGGGCGACCGGGTCCCGTGCGTCCCGGACCCGGTGGCGGGGGACGCGGAAGGCGGCAGGGGCCTGCTCATCGTCGAGGCGTACGCGGACCGTTGGGGCGTGACTCAGGCTCCGGCCGGAGCCAAGACGGTCTGGGCCGAACTGGCGTTGGCCTGACCGTGTCCCGGTGCGTCATGACGCGGCTGGCGCGGCGGGCAGTCGATGGTGCAGCGTCGGCGCAGACAACTGCCAGACACGAATACGGCCCCCGCCGGGACTGCCATCCCACTGCGAGGGCCTGATCACCAAGGATGAAGAGACCTTCCCGATCACTGAGCAGCACCCCAGCGCGCCCTCGCGCGCGCCCCGGACCGCCGCCCCGGCGACGTCTGCAACGTGACCTGGTACGGCTGACACCCCCCCGCTCGGGAGAACCCGGGCCCGGTCCCGCCCCTTCCCGCCCCCTGAACCCACCGTCCCCATTCGATTACAGTGGCGAGCTGTCGTACGTGTGGACGGTGCCCCTGGGAGGTCAAGGTGGGTGCGACTGCCGGTGCCGTCTGGGGGCGTACGGAGCAGCAGGACTTCCGCAGCCGGGTGCGCGGGACGCTGCTCGGCGCGGCCGTCGGGGACGCGCTGGGCGCGCCCGTGGACGGGCTGGGGATCGACGAGATACGGGAGGCGCACGGGGCCGAGGGACTGCTGGACCTGGCTCCGGCCTACGGCAGGCGCGGCGCCATAACGCACCTCACCCAGCTGACCCTGTTCTCCGTGGACGGGCTGATCAGGGCCCAGGTGCGGCGGGACACCGGCGCCTGGCACCCGCCGACCGACCTGCACCGGGCGTATCTGCGCTGGGCCGCCACCCAGCGGGACTGGGGGCCCGACGAGCGCCGCAAGGAGGACGGCTGGCTCGCGCGCGAGGAGTGGCTGTACGCCCGCCGCGACCCCAGCCGCGCGCTGCTCCTCGGGCTCGGCGACGACACCATGGGCACCCCGGACGCGCCCAAGAACCCGGGTGAGGCCGGGCCCGAGGCCGCCGCCCGGTCGGCGCCGTTCGGGCTGCTCGTCGGATGGGAGCCGCAGCTCGTCGCCCAGCTCGCGGTGGAGTGCGCGGCGCAGACCCACGGGCACCCGACGGCCTGCCTCGCGGCGGGCGCGTACGCCGTGATCGTGCACGGGCTGGCCCTCGGCGAGAGCCTCGACGGCGCGGTGCAGCGCGCCTTCGCCCTGCTCGCCGCCCGCCCCGGGCACCAGCCCGTCGCGGAGGCGCTGCAGCACGCGCTGGGCGCCGTGCGGCAGGGCATGCCCGGGCCGGAGCGGATCGCCGAGCTGAGCGGGGCGGGCACCGCCGAGGGGCTCGTCGCGGCGGCCGTGTACTGCGCGCTGGTCGCCCCGGATGTCCGCCACGGGCTGTGCCTCGCGGTCAACCACGACGGCCCCTCCGCCGCCACGGGCGCCCTGACCGGTGGCCTTCTCGGCGCCCTGCACGGCGAGACGGCCCTGCCCCCGGCCTGGCTGGCCGAGCTGGAGGGCCGCCCCACGATCCTGGAACTGGCCGACGACTTCGCCATGGAGATGACCCAGGGCCCGGCCCTGCACGGCCCGGCGGGGTCGTCCCCGGGCTGGCTGGCCCGGTACCCGCGCGCCGTGTAGGACGCCGTTCCCCCCGCTCACTTTCCTGGCATGGTCACGTCACCGTACCGTGGTCGTCCCGTCACCTTCGGTCCACAGGATCTGCACGGCCCGACGCGGGGATCGCCTTCCCGTGGCTGCTCCACCGGGTCTCGTCCGTTCATCCCCCTTCGTGGAGGCACTGTGCGCAACCTGCGCGCGACACAGACGGCCGCGGTCGCCGCGGTCCTGACGGCCATGGCGGTCCTGCCCACCCCGGCCCTGGCCGCCGGCCCCGGGCTCCCGGGGGTGACCGCCACCAGCGAGACCCCGGCCCTGTACGGCGACGACACCGGCGGCAACGCCGACGCCGACGACCCGGCGATCTGGCGCAACGCCGCCGACCCCGACGCCAGCCTGGTGATCGCCACCGCCAAGGAGGGCGGCCTGCGCGTGTACGACCTGGCGGGCGAGGAGGTGCAGTCGATCCCGGCGCCGCCCGCGCCCACCCCCGACGCCAAGCCGGGCCGCTTCAACAACGTGGACCTGATCTCCGGGTTCCCGCTGCCGACCGGCCGCGCCGACGTCGCCGTCGTCACCGACCGCGGCCGCGACCACCTGCGGATCTACCGCATCACCCCGGGCGCCGCCCGCCCGCTGACCGACATCACCGACCCGAACGCCCCGCTGGTCTTCTCCAAGGACCAGGACGAGGTCGACGACCAGGCCACCCCCTACGGCCTCGCCACCTGGAAGGACAAGGCCACCGGCCGCTCCTACGCCGTGGTCAGCCGGCGCAGCCGCACCCGGCTCGCCCTGCTGGAGCTGAGGACGACCTCCCGCGGAGCGGTCTCCTACCGGAAGGTGCGCACCTACGACCTGCCCGCCTCCTTCACCCTCCCCAACGGCACGTCCTGGGCCCCCTGCACCGACCCCGGAGACCTCCCCCAGGTCGAGGGCATGGTCGTGGACCCGGCGAACAAGGTGCTCTACGCCGGCCAGGAGGACGTCGGCATCTGGCGGCTGCCCGCCGACCTCGGCGGCAGGGCCGAGCTGATCGACAAGGTCCGCGAGTACGGCGTCCCCGCCACCTACGACGAGGCGACCGAGGAGTGCGTCGCGGGCGCCGACCCCGGCTACGGCGGCACGCACCTGTCCGCCGACGTCGAGGGCCTGACCATCCTCGACGAGGGGGACGGCGACGGCTACCTGCTCGCCTCCAGCCAGGGCGACGACACCTTCGCCGCCTACGACCGCGAGGTCTTTGACGGCAACGAGTACGAGGGCGGCTTCCGGGTCACCGCCGGGACCGTCGACGGCTCCGAGGAGTGCGACGGCGCGGCCGTACTGAACGCCCCGCTCGGCTCGCGCTACCCGAAGGGCCTGCTCGTGGTGCAGGACGGGCACAACACCCCGCAGGAGACGGACGCGGACGGGGAGGTCCGCGACAACACCGACTTCAAGTTCGTCGACCTGCGCAAGGTCACCGGCGCCCTGGACGAGGACGACTGAGCAGCCGTAGGCCCCCGCCGGGACAGGCGGGGGCCTACGGTCGTCGCGGCCGTGCCGCGGCTAGTCCTTGACGGTGGTGCGCACGGTGGCGTCCTGGGCGCCGCCCGCCGGGGCGGGCACGGTGGCCGCCGCGGCCCCGTCACCGTCCGTGTTGATCTTCTCGATGAGCGCGAGGCGCTCGGGGGTGTCCTCGGGCCTGATGTAGCCGATCACGATGTACAGGACCAGGGACACGGCCAGCGGGATCGACACCTGGTACTGGAGCGGCACGCCGCCCTCGACGTTCCAGTTGATCGGGTAGTTCACCAGCCAGAAGGCGAACAGGCCCATCGACCAGCTGGCCAGCGCCGCGGTCGGGCCGGAGCGGCGGAACGCCCGCAGCAGGCCCAGCATCATCGGGATCGCCATCGGGCCCATCAGACCGGCCACCCACTTGATGACGACCGTGATGATGTCCTTGAACGCGGGCGAGTTGACCTGGGTGGCCGCCGCCATGGACAGACCGAGGAAGACGACCGTCGCGATCCGCGCCACCCGCAGGCCCTGGCTCTGGTTCCAGGTCCGGGCCCGCGCCCAGATCACCGGCGCGCAGTCCCGGGTGAACACGGCCGCGATGGCGTTGGCGTCGGAGGAGCACATGGCCATGGTGTGCGAGAAGAAGCCGACGATGACCAGGCCCAGCAGGCCGTGCGGCAGGAGCTGTTCGGTCATCAGGGCGTACGAGTCGGAACCGTCCGGCTTCTGCGACTCGACCAGCAGCGGCGACATCCACATGGGGAAGAACAGCACCAGCGGCCAGACCAGCCAGAGGATCGCCGACAGCCGGGCCGAGCGCTCGGCCTCCTTGGCGTTCGGGGTGGCCATGTAGCGCTGGGCCTGGTTGAGCATGCCGCCGTTGTACTCGAACAGCTTGATGAAGAGGAACGCCAGCAGGAACACCGTGCCGTACGGGCCGACCAGCGGTTTCTCGTGGCCCTGGAGTTCGGGGGAGTCCCAGACGCCGAAGAAGCCGCCGTGGTCGTCGAGCCGGACGAACACCGCCGCGAACATCGCGATGCCGGCCAGCAACTGGATGATGAACTGCCCGAGTTCGGTCAGCGCGTCCGCCCACAGGCCGCCGATCGTGCAGTAGATGGCCGTGATGCCGCCGGTGATGAGGATGCCCTGGTTGAGGGAGATCCCGGTGAAGACGGAGAGCAGCGTGGCGATCGCCGCCCACTTCGCGCCCACGTCCACGATCTTCAGCAGCATGCCCGACCAGGCCAGCGCCTGCTGGGTCTTCAGGTCGTAGCGGTTCTTCAGGTACTCCAGCGGGGACGCCACATGCAGCCGGGAACGCAGCCGGTTGATGCGCGGGGCGAACAGCTTCGACCCGATGGCGATGCCCAGGGCGATGGGGAAGGACCAGGTGACGAACGACGTGACGCCGTAGGTGTAGGCGATGCCCGCGTACCCGGTGAACATCACCGCGCTGTAGCCCGACATGTGGTGCGAGATGCCGGACAGCCACCACGGCATCTTGCCGCCCGCGGTGAAGAAGTCGCTGACGTTGTCCACCCGTTTGTGCGACCAGACACCGATCGCGACCATCACGGCGAAGTAGCCGATGAGCACGGCCCAGTCGAGACCGTTCATGTGCGCCCTCCCAGGGATCAGCCCGGCGCTCATCGTGGGCGCTGTCGCGTGAACACGACAAGTGACCGTTGAGTCAAGGGGAGGTAAAATTGTTCGACGTGATGGCCTCGGTTCACCTATGTGAACTCATCGCACAGGGCTTTCCCGCGTTGACCAGCGATGACTGTCAAATGATCACCGGGGTCCGGTCCGACGCCAGGAACACCACCGCGGACCGCCCCCGCCGCGGGAGCGGCCCGGTCAGCCCAGTTCCTCCGGGCACGGCGTGCCGCGCGGGAGCTGGTACGGCGCCGCCAGGCGGTACGTGCCCGGCTTCGGCGCGAGGAGTTCCGTCCAGCGGTCGCCCTGGGCGTCCTCCTCCGTCTCCCGCAGACAGCCGTTGACGTTCACGTACGACTTCGGCTCGCCCTCCGGCCGGTCCTTGGAGGCCTCCGTCTCCTGCGGCGGCTTCAGGCTCTTGCCCTCCGCGTCGACGATGCTCAGCCACGGCGAGTACGGGATGCGGACCAGGATCCGGCCCGCCTTGCGCACCTGGAGGACCATCTCGCCCTGCTCGGCCCGCTCGACGACGGCGTTCGGCTCGGCCAGCGGGGTCGGATCGGTGACCTTGAACAACTGCCAGTTGGCGTCGCCCCACACCTGCGTCAGATAGGGCAGACCCCGCTGCACCAGCGCCCGCTCCCGCTCGCCGCCGTCGCCGTCCGGCTCGTCCTTCGGCAGCACGACGTAGTGGACCGCCCAGCGCTTGAGCCACTCGCGGTAGTTCGCCGAGTTCAGGGTGTCGTCGTAGAAGAGCGGGTTGCGCTCCATGTCGGCCTGACGGTTCCAGCCGCGGGCCAGGTTGACGTAGGGCGCGAGGGCGGACGCCTCGCGGTGGGAGCGGGCCGGGACGACCTCCACCCGGCCCTTCTCCGCACCGACCTCCTGCAACTCGTTGACCAGCGGGGCGAGCTCGCGCGACCAGGAGGCCGCCGGGGCCGTGTGCACGATGTCGTCGATCGTCTTGAAGCCGATCCACACCCCGAAGCCGACGAGGGCGACCACGGCCGCGTACCACTTGCGGCTGCGCTCCACCGTGAACGGGAGCGCGGCGACCAGCGCGACACCGGCGAACAGCATCGCCAGACGCGTGATGTTCGAACCGATCTGGGAGCTGATCAGCCACACCAGTACGACCCCCAGGCCGTACACCGCGGCCGTGAGCCGGACCGTCTTCCACTCCCGCGGCACCAGTACGAGAACCAGGACGGAGAACGCCAGCGGCAGCACCACCGAGCCGAACATCATCGGCTGCGTCCCCGAGAACGGGAACAGCCACGCCGACACCGCGACCACCGCGCTCGGCGCCAGACCCAGCGCCCACGCGCCCGGCCGCCGCTTCTGCAGGAACAGCGCCACCGCCACCAGGCCCACGAACAGGCCCGCCACCGGCGACGCCATCGTGGCCAGCGCGGCCAGCGGCGCCGCGCACAGCGCCTTCGCCCAGCGCTTGTACCGCCACCGGTACGGCCAGCAGAACACCACCGCCACCGCGCCGAGCGCGAACATCATGCCCAGACCGAAGGTCACCCGGCCGGACACGGCGTTGCAGAACAGCCCGAACACGCCCGCCAGCGACGCCCACAGCGGATTGCGGACGGAACGGCTGCGCAGCAGGAGCAGGGTCAGCAGCCCGGCCGAGACCGTCCCCGCGATCATCATGGTCGTCCGCACCCCGAGCACGGACATCAGATACGGCGACACCACGCTGTACGACACCGGGTGCATGCCGCCGTACCAGGCGAGGTTGTACGCCGAGTCCGGATGCCGGCCGACGAACTCCGCCCACGCGTCCTGCGCGGCCAGGTCACCCCCGCTGTTCGCGAAGGTGAAGAACCAGACGACGTGCAGTACCCCGGCGAGCCCGGTGATGGAGAGCACCGGGTGGCGCAGCATCCGCTCCCGCACGGCCGGCACGAAGGGGGGCCGGCGGAATCCGGGGGACGCGCTCTCGGGCACGGGGTCGGCCGTGCCGTCAGGTGTGCCGGGGTCCGGCGTTCTGGGCGCGCGTATTCGTGGGCCGGATACCGGGCCCGGACCGGTGTCGTCTGCGCGTGTCGGCTCCGCAGTGGCCACTCGAAGGCACTCCCCGTGTCCCGTCTTTCTGTTCCCGGCTTCTTCCCCCGGCCGCGCCGCCGCGCACGGCGACCTGCCCCGATTCGCGACGCTAGCACGCACCCCGCCGGGCAGCGCCCGGACGGGCCGCCACCGGCGGGGTGCGCTCGCGCGGGCGCCGCCCCGGCTCAGCCGATGCGCGTGAGCTTGGCCCCGAAGCCCGGCTCCACCAGGTCCTCCTGGAGGGCGACCGGAACCTTCACGGCGCCGCTGCTGCCGTCCCCGACGGTGAGCGTGCCCACCTTGGTGCCGGCCTCGGCCGTGTGCGGCAGGTCGTCCGCCGCGAACGTCAGCTTCACGGACAGGCCCGCCCAGCCGACGGCCGTGACGTCCTCGGTGACGGCGACCGGCGTACGGCCGCCGAGCCCGTCGTCGGCGTACCCGACGACCGTGCCCTTCTTCAGGATCGTCGCCGACTCCAGCGCGCCCTGCGCGGCCCGGATCAGCCGGTCGCCCTCGTGGAGCGCGGCGCCCAGGATGGTGTTGTCGGGGCCGCCGGCGGGCTGGCGCACGACCGCGCCGATGATCCGGTGCGTCTCGCCGTTCACGTCCTTCTTCGCGGAGAAGACGAGGTTGCCGAGGGCGGAGGTGGTGGTGCCGGTCTTGATGCCGGTGACGTCGTTGGAGCCGACCAGGCGGTTCCAGTTGTCGTGCCGGGTGCCCTTGTAGTCGACGTACGACATCATCGCCGCGACCTCGCGGAAGGCGGGCTGCTGCATGGCGGCCTTGGCGAGCTTCACCTGGTCCACGGCCGTGGAGACGGTCGTGTTGTTCAGGCCGGAGGGGTCGGTGTACGTCGTGTTCTTCATGCCGAGGTCCTTGGCGGCGTCGTTCATCTTCTGCACGAACGCCTTCTC
Source organism: Streptomyces sp. (assembly GCF_031181705.1). Lineage (GTDB taxonomy): Bacteria > Actinomycetota > Actinomycetes > Streptomycetales > Streptomycetaceae > Streptomyces. The sequence goes on along the minus strand of NZ_JAPSKN010000038.1, from coordinate 18,654 downwards.
GGACCCCGCGTCCCAACGGGCGAGCAGCCGCGCCACGTTGTTCGCGGACGCGATCAGGATGCTCTCCAGGGCCTCCCGCTGGGTGATCTTGTCGCCCTTGGTGACGTCGACGGTGGACTCCTGGCCGGCGTCGGACTGGTCCTCGGCGGCCTGGTCGATGTCGATCTTCGGCCCCTCGGCGCCGCTCTTGAGCGGGTGGTCGCGCAGGATCACGTAGGCGGTCATGACCTTGGCGACGCTGGCGATCGGCACGGGCTTCTGCTCGCCGGACGAGCCGAACGTGCCGATGCCCTGGACGTCCAGCGCGGCCTGGCCCTTGGTGGGCCAGGGGATGTCGGTCTGGCCGCCCTCGAACGTGTAGCTGTCCTTCGCGGTGAGTTCGAGGGTGGGCGTCGGCAGCGGGCGCACGCTCTGCACGACCGCGAAGACGATCACCAGCAGCAGCACCAGCGGCGTCCAGATCTTCACCCGCCGCACGGCCGTGCGCAGCGGGGTCTCCGGGGGCGGCGGGGTGTTCGTCAGCTCGGCCAGCAGGTCCAGCGGCGGCTTCGGCGGCAGCGGCTGCTGGGTGGTGCGCTCGGGGCCGACGGTGGGGACGGGGGCGGTGGCCTCGGCGGGCGGGACGGGCTTCCGGGCCGCCGGGTCGTCCAGCGGCTTGAGCGCGACGAACTTGCTGGTCCGCTCGGCGTCCTTCTCGGGAGCGTCCGTCTTCCCGGCCGCGTCCTTGGTGCCGCCGCCGAGCTTGAGCATGGTGGTGGGCTGATCGACCGGGGGCCGTACGGCCTTGAAGACGGCGGTGGGCTGATCGACGGGCGGCGCGGAGACCTCGCCACCGGCTGCCTTGCCACCGGCTGCCTTGGCGGTGCCGGCCTTGCCGTCGCCCGCCTTGCCGTCGCCCGCCTTGCTGCCGTCGGCCTTGCCGGTGCCGGCCTGGTCGGTGTCGGAGGCCGGGGTCTTGCCGGTGCCGGTGCTGGTGGTGGCCGCGGGTGCGGGCTTGGTGTCGGTGTCCGGCCGGGACTCGCCGTCGGCCTCGGAGGCGTCCGCGTCGGAGGCCGCGCCGTCGGTGTCCCCGTCGGTGTCGGTGTCGGGCTCCGCCTCTGCGCCGCCGGAGGTACGGGGGGCGGCGGTCTCGGATGCCTTGTCGCCGGTGCTGTCCGCCGCCGCGGAGGGGCTCGGGCCGCTCGCCTTGCCGTCGGTGGGGTTGTGGGCCTTGAGGGCAGCGGCGGCCTCGCCGTCGACGGAGTCGGCCGGCCCGGTCTCCTCCGTGCGCGTGCTGCCACCGGCCGTGGCGGAACGGTCCGCCTCCGGCTCCTCGGCCTCGTCCCGGCCCCGGGAGCCCGTCGGCGCCGCCTCAGCGGCCTCCTGGGCGTCTTCCAGGGCATCCGTGGCCTCGTGCGCCTCGCCCGCCTCGTCCGCCGCGCCGGTGGCCTCCCGGTCACCCCGGGCAAGCTCGCCGGCCCCGTCGGCGCCCTCGGCGTCCGTGCCGGCGTCGGTGGTCGATGCGCCCGCGGTCTCCCCGGCCGCCTCCGCGTCCCCGCCGTCGCGCACGCCCGAGTCGGCCTCAGGGGCCTCGTGTCCCGGCTCGGCGTCGGTCTTCCGGGCCTCCCGGGAGTCCGCGCCCTTGCCGGTCTGCTTCTCGTCGCCGTCGGCCGAGGCGACCCACGCCGCCACCGCGTTCCGCGTCCGTCCGTCCGAGCCGCCCGCACCCCGCTCGCCGGAGTCCCCACCGGACGCTTCCACGGACTCGGCGGACTCGGCGGCCTCCTCGGGAGCGGAGTCGCCCGCGCCGCGCTGCGCGTCCCCCCGCTCCTCGGCCGTCCGCGCGGACAGCACGCGGGTCGCCGTGTCGACACCCGCGTGCCCCGAGGACTTCTTCGCCTCCCGCGCCATCGCGAGCCGCGGGTCCGCTGACTCGCTCCTGGCCCCGGGAACCGGACCCGCGCTCCCCGACGTCGGTTCTGCCGACGACTCGCGCTGCTTCGACCTGTCGGGGGACTCGCCCGCCACCGATGCCTCCTCCTCGCGCCGCACGACCCGCGTGCGCGTACCGAACGTGAACCGCCGCCCTGACAACGCTCCCCGGCGCTGTCCGAACCATGTACCAGTGTCCTGTGTGCGGACCGGATCCATCCGGTAGACGAGAACGACATACCTACTGGTTCCACTACGAACCGGTCACGCACCCTCGACAGACCAATGTGAGAGGGGTCACCCTGTCATTCATCCACGCGGGGAGGCATGGATGGGCAGGAGCCGCAGAACACTTCCGGAGGAGCTTCTGCTGCTGGCGTTGGACCCGGCCACGGGTACCACTGCACAGCCGCAGTCGCTCGACCTCGGCCTGGCCGGAGCACAGCTAGTGGAGCTGGCGCTGGCCGGACGGATAGCCCCAGACGGGGATCGTATCGCCGTGGTGGTACCACGGCCGACTGGAGATCCGACTCTGGACTGCGCGTTGGAGTTGCTGCGAAGGCGCGGTGCTCCCGTACGGGCGGTCCACTGGATAGGCGGGCCGCGCTTGGGGCTCCGCCAGACCTACCTCTCGCATCTGGAGCGGTGCGGCATGGTGCATGCCGTGGCGGGCCAGATGTGCGGAGTGCTGCCGACGACTCGCTACCAGGCGACGGACAACGAGATCAGCCGGGAGATCAGGGCCCGGCTGGACTCCGCGATCCGCACCGGCGTACCGCCGGACCCGCGGACCGCGGCGCTCGCCGCACTGGCGCACGCGGTCGGCCTCGGCAAGCACCTGTACCCGGGCAACGAGGGACGCTCCTCTCGCTCCCGGCTCAGGGACCTGATCAGGCACGACCCCATGGGCGGTCTCGTCGCGCACGCCGTGATGGACGTCCAGAACGGCGCGGCGGCCCAGCCGCGCCGCAGCCCGGCCCCGTCCGGCCGTCCGGCCGCCGGAGCCAGGCCCGCACCGGAACCCGCCCGAGGCGTTCCGATGCAACCGCGCCACGGATCCATGGCGCGTGCCGTGGCCCACTGAGCCGCGCCGTACCACCGGGCACCGCCTACGACCGGCACACATCACGGGACCCCACGAGCCCGGTCACGGGAGCCGCTGTCCGAGCGGGGCGGCGAGAGCGCAGACTCTCGCCGCCCCGCTCGGCGTGCCGTTCCCGAACTGGCGTGTACCCGTCGCATATCCACCGTTTCCCAGCGGTAGGAAGCACCTTGGTGGCAGTCTGCTCAACAGCAGATACGCAAAGTAGAGGCACGCAGCCGGAGGTGCACGTCCCGTGGCGTCCAATGTCAATCCCACCGTCAGGCGGCGCCGGCTCGGTCAGGAGCTCCGCAGGCTCCGCGAGCTCAAGGGCATGACGGCCGAGGAAGTGGCCGAGCGGCTGCTGGTGTCGCAGTCGAAGATCAGCCGCCTGGAGAACGGGCGGCGCAGCATCAGCCAGCGCGACGTGCGCGACCTGTGCGGGGTGTACGAGGTCGAGGACCAGCGGATCGTCGAGTCGCTGATGCAGATGGCCAAGGACTCGCGCCAGCAGGGCTGGTGGCACGCCTTCGGCGACATCCCCTACTCCGTCTACATCGGCCTGGAGACGGACGCCGAGTCGCTGCGGGTCTACGAACCCCAGATCATCACCGGCCTGTTGCAGACGCGCGCCTACGCCGAGGCCATCATCCGGGGCGGTTCGCCGGAGGCGACGGAGGCGGACCACGACAAGCGCGTCGAGGTCCGGCTGCGCCGGCAGGGCCGTATCACCGCCGAGACGGACCCGCTGCGGCTGTGGGTGGTGCTGGACGAGGCGTCCCTGCACCGGGTCGTGGGCAACAAGGAAGTGATGCGCGAGCAGTTGGAGCATCTCATCGAGATGTCGCAGCTGCCCCACATCACCGTGCAGGTCCTGCCGTTCGAGGTCGGCGCGCACGCCGGCATCAACGGCCAGTACTCGATCCTGGAGTTCGCCGACGCGGCCGACTCCAGCGTCGTGTACATCGAGGGCGTCACCAGCGACCTGTACCTGGAGAAGCCGCTCGACGTGCAGAAGTACACGGTGATGTACGAGCACCTGCGCGCCCAGTCGCTGAACGTGGACCAGTCGCGGCAGCTCATCGAGCGTCTGGCGAAGGACTACGCACGCTGAACCGCCGCCGAAGGGACCTCCGACCGGGCGAGGCGCGGGATGCTACACCCCTGACACGCCTGACTGGAAGTCTCCCCTGGAATATGCCATCCAGTCGAGTGAATGACTGCTCCGAACGAGGATGTGGGCGAGTAGCGTCGATCACGCCAACCACCAGCACGGGTTGGCGTAAACGCAACTGGCTACGGAGCGAACATGGCAATTCGTCTGGGCGCCACGGAAACGTGGACGACGTCCTCCTACACCAACAACAACGGCGCCTGTGTGATGGTCAGGTCGACCGTCGAAGAGGCCCTGGAGCTCGGGGACACCAAGGTCCCCGAGGGTCCCAAGCTGGCGTTTCCCGCCGACGCGTGGAACGCCTTCGTGGCCTCGGTCAAGGCCTGACCGCGAGCTCGACAACAGCACAAGCACCACCGACAGAGCCCTCTCGACCAGTATCGCCGTCCTAGCCGAGAGGGCTCCGCTTGTGCCCGTGGGTCCCCGGGGGCAGCCGACAACGCGACGTCAGCCACCGGGTCCATCCCGGACGCGGCGGGCCTCAGGCCAGCTGGGCCTCTATCGCCGCCACGACCTCGGCCGACTCCGGCTCGGTCTGCGGCGAGAAGCGGGCGACGACCCGGCCGTCGCGGCCGATCAGGAACTTCTCGAAGTTCCAGCGGATGTCCCCGCTGTGCCCCTCGGCGTCCGCGAACCCGGTCAGACGGTCGTAGAGCGGGTGCCGGTTCTCCCCGTTGACCTCGACCTTCTCCGTCATCGGGAAGGTCACGCCGTACGTCGCCGAGCAGAACTCGGCGATCTCCTCGGCGCTGCCCGGCTCCTGGCCCAGGAACTGGTTGCAGGGCACCCCGAGGACGGTGAAGCCGCGCCCGGCGTAGCGCTCCTGGAGCTTCTCCAGGCCGGCGTACTGCGGGGTCAGGCCGCACTTGGAGGCGACGTTCACCACGAGCACCGCCGTGCCCGCGTACTGGGACAGGTCGGCGGGGCCGCCCTGCAGGGAGCCGATCTCGACGTCGAGGGGGGAGGAACCGGTGTTGTCAGTAGTCGTCATGGGCGGATGCTAGCTCCGGTGGGTCCCGGGCCGGTCCTGGGCCTCCACCAGGACCTGCCCCGCCGCCGTCCGCGAGTACAGCACCGACCTGCCCGCCCGGCGCCGCTGCACCAGCCCGGCGTCCAGCAGCACCCGCAGATGCCGCCCGACCGAGCCGAGCCCCTGGCCGGTCACGGCCACCAGCTGGCTGGTGCTCAGCGGGGAACCGAGCCGCACCAGCACCCCGGCGCGGGCCGGACCGAGCAGCGCGGCCAGGCTCGCGGGCACGGGCCTGCCGCCCGGGTCGGCGAGGGCGCCGGCGCACGGATAGACCAGCGCGTACCGGTCCGTCCCCTCCCACGACACCCAGCCGATCCGCTGCGTGGTGATCGGCACGAACACCAGCTCCGCGCCGGAGATCTCCCGCGGCGGATACTCGTGCGCGTTGACCTGCAGCCGGTTCTCGCCGAGCCACCGTGTCCCCGGCCGCAGCGTGTCCAGCGCGCTCGCCCAGCCGCCCCGGCTGACCTGCGCCGTCCGCGCCACCACATCGGCTTCCAGGACGAGCCGTCGCCGGGCCCAGTACGGCCGCACGGCCGTGGCCCACACGTACGTCAGCAGGTCGGCGGCGCGCTCCGGCAGGTCGTCCCGCTCCAGCGGGGCGGGGACCGGGCCGCGCAGGGAGACGGTGAGGTCGGCGCGGGCCCGCTCCGGGCAGGCCGCCCGCACCCGCGCGACCGCCTGCTCGAAGGTCTCCCCGTCGCGCGGGGTGGGGGAGAGGAAGTCGGCCGTCCACTGCGCCCCGATCCCGGCCCGGACGAGCAGCGCGGTCACCGGGTCCCGCGCCAGCCGCCGCCGGTAGTCCGGCACATGCGCGTCGAGCCACCGGCGCTCGCCGGGATGCGCGGCCTCGGCCGTCTGCAGCAGCCGCAGACTCCCGAAGGCCTCCGCGAACGGCGAGATCACGAACCGGCTCCCCGCGAGGGTGTCGGCGTTGATCTGCCACCAGCCCACCTCAGACCCTCCTTTCGCGTGTGCGCGAAACATTAAGCCCGGTCCTGGGCCCGGACCGAGACTCCGCGCATGCGCAGCTACCGCGATCTGTTCCGCACACCCGAGTTCACCCCCTTCTTCCTGGCCGCTTCGGCGCAGACGGTCGCCCAGACCATGGGCGGACTGGCCCTGGGCACACTGGTCTACCGGCAGACCGGGTCGCCGCTGCTGTCCGCGGTGAGCATGTTCGGCTCCTCCCTCGTGCAGGTGCTCGGCGCCACGTTCCTGCTCTCGGCGGCCGACCGGCTGCCCCCGCGCGCCGCCCTGACGGCCCTGCCCCTGCTCTTCGCGGCGGCCACCGCCGCCCTGGCCCTGCCCGGCCTGCCGGTCTGGTCGCTCTTCGCGCTCGTCCTGGCCAAGGGGCTGGTGGAGTCGGTGGGCGGGGGAGTGCGCTGGGGCCTGCTGAACGAGATCCTCGGCAAGGACGGCTACCTGCTGGGCCGCTCGGTCTTCAACATGATGAGCGGCCTCATGCAGATCGCCGGCTACGCGACCGGCGGCGCCCTTCTGGCCCTGCTCTCCCCCCGGCTGTCGCTCCTGGCGGCGGCCGCCCTGTACGTCCTCGCGGCCGTGGTGGTCCGGCTGGGCCTGACCCGCCGCCCGCCCCGCACCACGGGCCGCCCCTCGGTGACGGCGACCTGGCGCGCCAACGCCCTGCTGTGGTCGTCCGCGCCGCGCCGCCAGGTCTATCTGGCCCTCTGGATCCCGAACGGGCTGATAGTCGGCTGCGAATCCCTCTACGTCTCCTACGCGCCCGGCTCCGCCGGCACCCTGTTCGCCTGCGCCGCGCTCGGCATGCTGGCCGGGGACGTACTGGTCGGCCGCCTGGTCCCACCCCGGCTGCGCCCCCGCCTCGGCTTCCCCCTGCTGCTGCTCCTGGCCCTGCCCTACGTGCCGTTCCTCCTGCACCCGCCGCTGCCGCTCGCCGCGGTCGCCGTCGCCGTGGCCTCGGCCGGCTTCGGCGCGAGCCTGGTACAGCAGGAGCGGCTGGTCGCCCTGACCCCGGACGAGCTGACGGGACACGCCCTCGGCCTGCACTCGGCGGGAATGCTCACCATGCAGGGCGTGGCGGCGGCCCTGGCCGGATCGGTCGCCCAACTAACCTCCCCCGCCCGGGCGATGACGGTGCTGGCGGTGGTGTCGGCGGGAGTGACCCTGGCGCTGATGGCGGCCGAGGGGCGGCAGCGGCGGCGGACGTCACCGCCGGCGGGCAGCGGACGGCCGTTCAGCCGTCCGTCTCCTCCGGGGCCTCGCCCTCGATGAGCCGCTCCGCGATGTCGTCGGCCCACTCCTGCGCCCAGCGGCGGAGCCCGGCCACGTCCCCGGCGTCCAGGCCCTGGGCGGTGAACGCCCTGTCGTCGAGCCAGTCCGTGCCGGTCAACCGGGCCTGGAGATCGGTCAGATCGAAGGTGTCCGGGGCGTGGCGGCGGCCCAGTTCCTCCAGTTCGGGGTGGCTCCAGCGGGCCGAGACGGCGTGCACGTCGACCAGGTCGCGGGCCAGTCCCCGGTCGGCCAGGTCCCGCACCCGGGTGCCGGCGAGGTCGTCCAGGGAGAGGGCCGGCCCGAGCTCCGTCGGCACGGGCGGCCGCCACAGCACCTCCTTGCGGAGACCGACCTGGCACTCCTCGCCGGTCGCCGCGTCCGTGACGAGGAACTGGGCGGACAGCGGCTCGGTCTCCAGCGTCTGCACGAGCCAGCCGCGCGCGACCAGCCCGGTGCGGACCGCGTCGGCGATGGCGTCCATCCCGGCGGGGTGCTCGGTGGCGAGGTCCACGTCCCGTCCTTCCCGGCCCACCAGCCCGTGCGCCAGCACCGCGGACCCGCCGGCCAGGACGAGCGCGTAGGCCTCACCCACCGAGACCAGATCGCCGAGGAGCCGGCTGATCGGCTGGGACGCTGCGGGCGGGGCGGACATGTCCCGATTATCGCCGGGAGGCGGCAAAGGGCCGGGGCGATCGACCCGGACGGGTGAGCGCCGGCGGCCTGACGAGGAGGGCGCGACGGCCCGGGGGCCGTCGCGCCTGGGGGTGGTGCTTCTTCGTGGTCGGTGCCCGATCAGCCGGGTGCCACGGCACGGCCCGTCTGCGGGGAGATCATGCCCGCGCACAGGTTTCTGGACGCCAGATCCCGGGCGATGCGGGGGATCGCGGCCAGGGTGTTGGCGGACCAGTCGTGCATCAGGATGACCTGCCCGTTCGCGAGGCGGGCCGCGGACTGGACGATCGCGTCGGTGCTCGCGCCGTTCCAGTCCTGCGAGTCGACGTGCCAGATGATCTCGGTCAGGCCGTGGCGGGCCGCGACCGACTTCACGGTCGCGTTGGTCTCGCCGTACGGCGGGCGGAACAGCTTCGGTGTGCCGCCTCCCGCGTTGGCGATCGCCTGCTGGGTCCGGGAGATCTCGGAGTCGATCTGCGCCTGGTTCAGCTGGGTCAGGTGCGGGTGGGTGTAGCTGTGGTTGCCCACCCACATCCCGGCCGCCACCTGCGCCCGGACCAGGGACGGGTTGGCGGCGGCGTACTGCCCCTGGTTGAACATCGTGGCCCGCAGCCCGTTCTGGCGGAGCGCGTCGAGGAGCCTCGTCGTGTTCCCGGACGGGCCGTCGTCGAAGGTGAGTCCGACGTAGCCGTTGCAGGCGGCCGGCCGCGGGGGAGCGGCGGTCGCGGTGGCGGTGAGGGCGGCGGCCGTGGCAGCCATGGCCGCCGCGAGGACGGTCACCCTCCTGAGCAGGGCGCGCGGTGCGGGGCGCGAGTCCGTCCGCCGGGTCATCGGACGGTGATGTTGGAGCTGCCGCTGCTCTGGTAACCCTCGGTCGCCATGATCATGTAGTACTTGAAGTTGCCGAGGGGCATGCCGGCGCGGGCCCAGGCGTCGAAGTGGTTGCCGGCGGTGATGGTGCCGCCCGTCCGCTTCGACTGCCGCACGCTCCAGTACTGGTCGAAGGTGCGCGTGCCCTCGACGGACGGGGCGTTGTACCGCGTGGTCTTGTAGATGTCGTACGTGCCGCCGTCGCTGGTGACGGTGCCCTTGTACTGGCCCGTGGGCCGGTACGTGCCCCAGTTGTCGACGATGTAGTACTCGACGAGCGGGTTGGCCGTCCAGCCGTAGAGCGTCAGGTAGGCGTTGCCGGACGGGTTGAAGCTGCCCGAGTACGTCACCGTGCGGCGGGCGCCGGTGCTCCAGCCCTTGCCCGCGACGAAGTTCCCGGTGTTCCGCCAGGAGGTGCTGTAGCTGCCTCCGTTGGACAGGGTCATGGAGACCGTGCCCGGGGCGTCGGTCCAGAACGAGTAGTAGTAGCCGTTGTTGGTGCCGGTCTGGTTGGTCGTGACCACCGTGTCCGCGTGGGCGGTACTGGCTGCGAAGGTCACCATCAGCAGGCCGCAGACACCGCTGATGAGCAGCCGTAAGCGATTCGAGAGCGTGTTCATGGGGGGCGCTTCCTCCTTCGCCTCATCGGTCATCCGGAGTGTTGGCCGGACCCTGACAACTGTCAACAGTTTCGGTGGAAGTTTCGAAATATTCGTCGGCGGTCATCTCGCCATTCCATCCTGTCTGTGCTGCTCAGGTGGTTCCTTGAGCAGGTCTTCTGTCCCTGTCGGCGTCGGAGCCGTGAAGATTCGCCCGGAGTGATCCCTTCCGCTACTCGAATGTTTCGAGTTGCTTCCGGATCACGTGTGAGCGGTTGTCGCGGGCCCGTGGGGCACCCGCTGATGTGGGCGAAGTGCCCTTACCTGTTATTGAATGAGGTGTGCGGTCAGGAATGTCGGGATCCTCGTCCTCGTCGCCGTTCGACATGATCAGCAGCGCCCTGGGGAAGTACATCCCGCGCGGCGGAGCGGCAACGTCCGCCGGTTCTGCCGCCCCGCAGGGCGGCGACCCGCCCGCCCGCTCCCTCGTGTCCGCCGACCCCGCCCCGGCCCGTCAGGAACAGATCCTCGGGGCGGTCAACCTGGACCGCGACCTGAGGATCACCCACTGCAACCTGGGCGCCCCCGTCTTCGCCGGGGTGGAGGCCGCGACCGGCAGCCCGTTCGTCGATCTGCTGCCCCCGGGGGACGTGCCGACGGTCACCCGTCGCCTGCGGCAGGTCCTGGAGACCGGTGAACCGCACGTCGCCCGGGTCCAGCGCCTGCGGCGCGCCGACGGGTCGGAGCTGGTGGTCTCCATGAGCATCCTGGCCGCCGCGGCGCCCCAGGAGGGCCTGACCGTCTCCCTGATCGCCATGGCCAAAAGGCTGCACCTGTACGCCGCCGAGACCGCGATCGGCACCTCGCTGGACATCGGCGAGACCGCGCAGTCCCTCGCGGAGTCGCTGCTGGCCTGGGGAGACGTCGCCGCCGTCGACCTCGACTTCGCCGTGTGGACCGGCGAGGCGGTCGCCAGGCAGCCGCAGGGACGCATCCGGCTGCGAAGGGCGGCCCTGGTCCCGGACCGGGCGTGGCCCGACGGCTACGTCACCCCGGGCGACGACCTCCCCGGCGACGCCAGCCGCCTGCTGTCCCACGCGATACGGCGGGACGACGCGGCCCAGGCGATCGTCATACCCGACCGGGACGCCATCGAGCGGGTCCTCGGCGGCCCGCGGCTGGTACGCGCCCTGGTCCCCGGCGACCAGGCCGCCGCCGTGGCGTTCGTCCCGCTGGTCCTGGACAGCACACCGCCCGCCGTCCTGGGCGTGGCCGAGGTCTGGCGACGGGCGGGCCGGCCCTTCCACGACGGAGAGTTGCTCGACCTGCAGGAACTGGTGGCCAGGACCTCCCACCACGTCGACCTGGCCCGCCAGCACCAGCGCGAACACACGCAGGTACTGGCCCTGCAACGCCGCCTGCTGCCCCGCACCGGCGGCGACACCATCGAGACCGCCAGCGTCTACCAGCCCGCCACCCCCGACAGCGCGGGCGTCGGCGGCGACTGGGTGAACAGCTTCCCGCTGCCGGACGGCCGTACCGCCCTCGTCGTCGGCGACGTCGTCGGACACGGTCTGGGGGCCGCGGCGACCATGGGGCAGCTGAGCATGGAGGCCCGTGCCCTCCTGTCCGCCGGGCTGGCACCCGACGAGGTGCTGGAGCACCTGGACGAGACCGTGTCCCTGCTGGACGACGCGGACTCCGGCCTGGCGGCCGGTTACAGCGCCCTCGGCTCGACCTGCTGTGTGGCCGTGTACGACCCGGTCAGCCGGCACGTGGCGCTGTCCAGCGCCGGCCACCTCCCTCCGATCCTGGCGCCCCCGGGCGGGCCCGCCGCCCCGCTGCCGATCCGGCCCCACCCCGGCCTCGGTGCCGAGTTCGCGCTGCGGGAGCCGTTCGACGTGCACGCCTTCGCCGCGCCCCCGGGCTCCCTGCTCGCCCTCTACACCGACGGCCTGGTGGAGGACCCCGCCCTGTCGATCGACGAGGGCATCGCCAGGCTGGCGGACGCCGTGTCCGCGGTGGACCCCTGGGACGACCTGCCCCAGGCCGCCCGGCACGTCGTCTCCACCCTGGCGCCCGCGCGCCGGCGCGACGACGTGACCCTGCTGCTCGCCCGCATGCTCGGCTACCGCAAGGGGGACACCGCGACCTGGCGGCTGCCCGCCCGCGACGACGCGGCCGCCCGGGCCCGCGCCCTGGTCTCCACGCTGCTGGCGCGGTGGCGCACCCGGCCCGACACCCGGGACCGGGTGGTGCTCGTGGTCGACGAGCTGGTCGCCAACGCGGTCCGCTTCGCCGGCGGCCCCATCACGGTACGGCTGATCAGGACCGGGCACGGGCTGCTGTGCGAGGTGGGCGACACCGGCAACGGCAGACCGCGACTGGGCCGCAACGAACCGTTCGACGACGCGGGCCGCGGCCTGCACGTCGTCCACCGGCTCACCACCCGCTGGGGCGTGCGGTGGACGGACACCGGGAAGGTGGTCTGGGCGGCGGTCGCGAGGTGACGACGGGCACCGCCGCACCGGCGGTTACAGCCACTCGCCTTCCAGCGCGGTGGCCGTAAGGCCCGGGGCCGCCGCGTAGAGCACGGCACGGCTGCCCGGTTCCTGACCGGCGTCGTGGGCCCTGCGCATGATGTCGAAGACGGCGGCGCCCCCGCGGTTTCCGCTGGTGTAGCTGTCCCGGCTGTGGTCCAGCAGCCCCGACGGCCACCCGTCGGGCATCGTCTGCTCCATGTACTCCAGCACCCGCGTACCGCCCGGGTGCGCGAGCAGGACGTCGGGGTGCCAGGAGCCGGGGTCGTCCTCGTAGCGGGCGCGCAGCCACTCCCACATCGCGGTGACCGTCTCCTGCACGGCACGCGGCCCGCGCCGGTCCATCACGAAGTGCGTGCCGTCCGCCCGCGTCTCCAGCCGGTGCAGGTCCTGCGTGCCGGGCAGGGTGTGGCTCCAGGCGGCGTCCAGCCGCAGCACGGACTCGGGCCGCGGGCGGCCCGTGACGACCGCGGCGACGGCGGTGTCCGCGAACAGCAACCGGACGATCAGGGACTCCAGGGTGTCGTCCGCGGGCTGGTAGGTCGTGCTCAACGCCTCCGCGATCACGACCAGGACCACCCGGTCCGGGTCGGCGGCCACGAGGTCCGCCGCCAGCGCGAGGGAACGGGTCCCGGCGATGCAGGCCCACTGCGTGGCCGGCAGCAGCAGGACGTCGCTGCGCAGCGGAAGCCTGTTGGCCAGGGCGATGTCCAGCCCCGGCAGGGCCGGCGTGGTGGAGTTGCTCGTGATCAGGCAGTCCACGTCCGCGGCGTCCAGCCCGGCGATCTGCAGGGCCCCGCGCGCCGCGCGCTCCCCGTAGGACTGCACCGCGGCCCAGGCCGGAGCGGTGCGCTCCTGGACGGTCTGCGGGGCGGGTATCGCCTCCAGCGCGGCGATGACGCGGTCCACGTCCTGCTCGCCGAACCCGTCACGGGCCAGGGCCTGCCGGGCGGGGCCGGTGCCGGCCGGCCACAGGCCGCTGCCGTCCCCGGGCGCGACGGCGGTCTCCAGCGGGAGCATCCAGCCGCGGGACTCGATGCCCGTGCCGGCCGCGATGCCGTCGATCCGGGGCGCCCAGGCCGCGTGCGGGTGCCGGGCCCGAACCTCCTCCACGATCTGGCTGGTCTTCACGATGTGCTCGCCGTGGATCACGGCAGGGGGACACAGGTAAGCGGCCATGGTCGGCACCTTTCTGAAGGGAGCTGAGAGGGAGCTGGAGCAGAGCAGGGGTGAGCTGCGGAGGAACTGAAGAGAACCGGAGGGAACCGGAGGACAGCCTCATGAAGGCTGTGGCGTGGGTCACTTCACCCTGGCGCGTACCAAGTCGGCGTCCCCGTACTCCACTTCCGGGCCCGGCGTCGTACGAACCGAGCATGGACGCCAAAGGGACATTTGCGCAGTGAGCTGGGCAACTTGGGCGGCACTTCGATGCGTGAGGCGGCACACACCGACGGCGCGGGCGCCAGGATCGTTGCCGCGCCCCTGAAGGGAAGTCAGAACTGCGCTCTGGTGTGCGAGGGCTCAACAGCCCCTTCAGATAGGGGAGTTGCCGTGAAACAGCGCCCTGGTCGACCGGACAGGGCTTTGCCGCGGAGGTGTGATTCGGGACACCCGGCGCGGAGGAGGCATGAGCCGCGCGTGCGGGTGGTCCCCGAGGGGCGACGCCCCCGGATCCCGCTCGCCCGGCTGATCAGCCCTGACCGGGATCCGACCCCTCGGACGCCTGGTGCGCGGCGCGGCGGTACTCCGCGTTGATCCGCTGGGCCTCCTCCAGCTGGTCCTCGAGGATGATGATGCGGCAGGCGGCCTCGATCGGGGTGCCCCGGTCCACCAGCTCGCGGGCGCGCGCGGCGATCCGCAGCTGGTAGCGGGAGTACCGGCGGTGCCCGCCTTCCGAGCGCAGCGGAGTGATCAGACGAGCTTCCCCGATGGCCCTGAGGAAGGCCGGCGTGGTGCCGAGCATCTCGGCGGCGCGACCCATCGTGTACGCGGGGTAGTCGTCGTCGTCCAGACGATCGCTGAGCGGAGTATCTGCTGCCATGTCACCTCGTTGTCGCAACGCGTCGAGGGGCCCTGGTGCCGTACGGCACCAGGGCCCCGAAGGAAATGAAACACCATCTGTCGGCCCTCATGCTGCGCCGACCTTCTGTTTCCGCTACCCGGCCCGGCTGAGGGAGGGGTGCGGGGATCGCGACTGCCTGACCGGGAACCACCGTCCATTCCGGGGTCTTGCGGTACCCGGACCGAGGGCTGGACCCGGCCGGGCGATCCTGATGGCGTCTTGCTCCCTTCCTTCGACCTACGGGGGAACTACCCGCCAGTTCGTGTCTGCCGGGTCTCACTTGACCGTGTCAACGAGACAAAGGTTAGCCGGACCGGGAAGCAATGTCTACAGCGGCAAGAGCAGATTTTCTTCTGCGCCAGACCGTGGATCGTGGATCGCCGAGGCCCGCGTCGCGCGAGAGCGGGCGACCGGAGAGGGCGTACGAGGGCGGCGACACGACGACGAGGGCCCTGCCGACGCGCGTCGGCAGGGCCCTCATCGGGTCTGTGGTGGCGGTTTCCCGCCGGGTCTCACCCCTGTGTGGGGGCCTCCGCGGAGGCGGCGGCACCCGAAAGCAGTGCCGAAGCCGCCTGGAGCGGAGTGAGGACGGGCGCCGGCGTGCTCCCGGGCTGCTCGTGACAGGTGAAGCCCAGACGGGTCAGGGCCCGGACGACTTCGCCGCTGGTGAAGTCCCGACGGTCCTGCCGGGTGATGGCCTGGCCCACCTGCTTGACCGGGTAGCGGCGGCGGCCGATGGTCACGGACTCGCCCGTGACGAGCTCGGGGGCGACACCCTTCATCGAGTCCAGCACACCGCTCTTGGTCAGGTCGAACGGATACCGGGCGATGACACAACGCATGATGCCTCACAGAGGAGAAGGGGACGGCCTGACCGGTCTAGGCGAGGGGCCCGCCGAGGACGTCCCGCAGGCGGATCCGGTCCGTATAGGCGGGGCTGCCGCTGAGCACGGCGAGCCGGGCCAGGGTGACCAGGCCCGTGCTCTGGTCGTCCCCGTCGCAGAGGACGAGGTGGTCGACACGGGCCCCGGCCATCAGGGACAGCGCCACTTCGACGGTCATGTCGTCACGGACGCGGGGCCCAAAGGCGCCCGGCTCGTCCCGCACGGCCGTCACGCGGGTACCCACCGCATGGTGCGTGGTCTGAGTCGGTGTCACATGTGCCTCCGGCTGGGGAAGGGATCGGATCGCGGTCGCAGCGGTCCTCAAGCGGCCGAGCCGAAGCCGGGCCGCCGCTGCGACCTGCGACGCGCCGCCGCTTCACCGGCGACCCCGCCCTGGCCGGCGTGGCCCGGACGCGCCCGGCCGCCCCGACGGCTCCGGGACGGCGAAGACGCCCCGCCGGGCCGCTCCGCACGCGGCGTGGTGATGACGACCGGGACACCGGAAGGCGCCTGGGCGCCGGTGATGCGGTTCAGCTCCGCCTCACCCGACCGCACCTGGGCGACCTGGGGAGTGATGCCCGCCGAGGCCATCAGCCGGGTCATGCCGCGCCGCTGGTCAGGGGTCACCAGCGTGACGACGCTGCCGGACTCGCCGGCGCGGGCCGTACGGCCGCCGCGGTGCAGGTAGTCCTTGTGGTCGGTGGGCGGATCCACGTTGACGACCAGGTCGAGATTGTCCACGTGGATCCCGCGCGCCGCGACGTTGGTCGCCACCAGTACGGTCACGTGCCCGCTCTTGAACTGGGCCAGGGTCCGCGTGCGCTGCGGCTGGGACTTGCCGCCGTGCAGGCCCGCGGCCCGGACCCCGCTGCTCAGCAGGTGCTCGGTCAGCCGGTCCACCGCGTGCTTGGTGTCCAGGAACATGATCACTCGGCCGTCCCGCGCCGCGATCTCGGTGGTGGTGCGGTGCTTGTCCGCGCCGTGCACGTGCAGGACGTGGTGCTCCATCGTGGTGACCGCGCCCGCCGACGGGTCGACCGAGTGGACCACCGGGTCCGACAGGTAACGGCGGACCAGCAGGTCGACGTTGCGGTCCAGGGTGGCCGAGAAGAGCATCCGCTGGCCGTCGTTACGCACCTGGTCCAGCAGGGCGGTCACCTGCGGCATGAACCCCATGTCGGCCATCTGGTCGGCCTCGTCGAGAACGGTGATGGCGACATCGCCCAGCCGGCAGTCGCCCCGGTCGATGAGGTCCTTGAGCCGCCCGGGCGTCGCGACGACCACCTCGGCGCCGGCGCGCAGCGCACCGGCCTGCCTGCCGATGGACATCCCGCCGACGACGGTGGCCAGCCGCAGGCGCACGGAGCGGGCGTACGGCGTCAGCGCGTCGGTGACCTGCTGTGCCAGCTCGCGGGTGGGGACCAGGACGAGGGCGAGCGGCTGCCGCGGCTCGGCACGCCGTCCCGCGGTACGGGCCAGCAGGGCGAGGCCGAACGCGAGGGTCTTGCCCGAGCCGGTGCGGCCACGGCCGAGCACGTCGCGGCCGGCCAGGGAGTTCGGCAGGGTCGCCGCCTGGATCGGGAACGGAACCGTCACGCCTTCGTGCCCGAGCGTGGCCAGCAGCCCGTCGGGCATGCCCAGTTCGCCGAACGACTCGACGGCGGGCAGTGCGGGCGTGATCGTCTTCGGCAGCGCGAACTCGCCCTGCAGGCTCCGCCCGCCCTGGCGATTCCCATAACCCTGGGAACCCTGGGAACGGCGCGGACCGCCGGAGCGGCCGCCATCGCCGCCGCCTCCGAATCGGTCGTAACCACGGGACGTGCGGGATGTGTGGGAGTTCTGAGACGTACGGGCGCGCTTCATGCGGGATGAGACCTTCCTTGTGGGGCACGTGGCAAGGAATTCCCGCAGCAGAGGAGCGGCGCAGAGAATCTCGAGACGAGCCGGATGTGATGAGGGGGCGAGCCGGGCCGACGAGGATGCGTCACCGTCGAAGACCCGAAGGCATGTTTGCCCCGAAAAGCAGCGAGCCGGGGCCCGCACCCCATCAGGTGCGGGCCCCAGCTGCGAAGTATGCGTCAACCGCGCTATCAGGCGGGGACGATGTTCTCGGCCGTCGGGCCCTTCTGGCCCTGCGCGATGTCGAAGGACACCTTCTGGCCTTCCAGCAGCTCGCGGAAGCCCTGGGTGGCGATGTTCGAGTAGTGGGCGAAGACGTCGGCGCCGCCGCCGTCCTGCTCGATGAAGCCGAAGCCCTTTTCCGCGTTGAACCACTTAACGGTGCCAGTAGCCATGTTATTTCTCCTTCGGAGGCGGTGTCAGGAAAACGCCCTGTGCGAATTCCGTGTCGCCGTGATGATTACCCCGTAGGAAATGAACCTTCTGGCAACCACACCTGCAACTGAGAAAGACACTAGCACGGCACGATCGGCCCTGCGCGATCATCGAATTGCCCCCGATTCGCGCTGCGAGGAATAATCACCACGCCCCGTCCCAATACCTGTAGCCGCGACGGTAGATATCGCGCTCCGGGGAAGTGTCCTTCCTGCCCCGCACCAGGTCCCGCAGCGCTGTGACCTGCCCTGACGAGGATCTGCCGCGGCCGTCGCGCCCAGGACCCGGCACGCCGGCGAACGCCTCGGAACCCGGCTGCCGAGAGGAGGGTCACATTCCCGACGCAGGCGTGCCGCCCGCTGACCAGCAGCCGCGTCGACGCGGATCCGGCCGCTCACGCGGGGAAGGGGACAGACGGGGATCGAGTGGAGGGGCGAACTCTGCATCCCCTCCACTCGATCCCGGCAACACGAAAACGGGCCGAGGTCGCGACGCGAGCGTCCACGCCCGCTGGAGGGTGGCCGGAAGCAGGCATGCGCAGCCTGTTGGTCCACGCCGTCGAACGTGACGGGCAGGCCGGCCGCGACGGCGTCCCGGCCGTGCGGTAGCCGGAGGAGGCTGATCCGTTGAGAGAAATCAACCGCCGTTCGTTCGGGGGCGAGGATCGGCCGATCGGATGCAGTCGTTGAGGGCGGCAAAGGACACTGGTAGACCGGCCGCCGCGCGAACGGTGCTCAGGCTGACGCTGTCCGCGTCCAGGGCAGCGACTGCTGGGCGGGGGAGCACGTAGAACTCCCACTGGGCCGTGTCGAGTGGGTTGTAGACAGCGTGTTCACGGGCGGTCTGGACGGCGAACACGTAGACGTCGGCGTTGTAAGACTTCGCCTCCGAGTAACCGCCCTCGGACGACCATGTGCAAGCGCGGAGTCCACCAAAGCGGATCTGAGAGGGCGTGCGCTGCTCCCAGGCTTGCAGGTAGGCACCGGCCTTGACCTCGATGCGCAGTCCGTCGTCGGTCTCGACATCGTGGCTTGCCCACTCCACCCGGGGCTTCCGGGAGCCGACCGCCTGGTGGACGAGGAACTCGGCGAACAGACCACGTGTGTTGTTCATACGGAGGTCCGGCATGGCGAACCGCCAGAAGTCGACCACGGTCGCGTCCGGGACGCCGACGATCGGCTCGTCGCCGCGGAGCGGAGGTATGGGGCGCGGGCTCAAAGGTCGACGGGCAGGTTGCTTCA